>DDES01000109.1:18734-19154 GCA_002336765.1 Novosphingobium sp. UBA1948
ATGGCGGCGGCGGCGCGCCTGCTCGGCATTGGTCGCGCCACCATGTATCGCCGGATGGAGCGTGCCGGTATGGTGAACTGAGCGGTGAGTGTCTCACCGCCGAGACACTCTCCGCCCGCTGCTGTCGCACCCCGCTATTTTCTCTGATCAACCTGTGCAAACTGATCATCGCAAGACCGCCACACGGCGGCAAGCAAGAGAGGATTTAGGCATATGACCACTTTGACCGAAAACCGGCCCTCGCTGCTGGTTTCCCCTTTCGCCAAGCGCTATGACAATTTCATCGGTGGCCGTTGGGTCGCGCCGGTCAACGGCCGCTATTTCGACAATATCTCGCCGATCACCGGCCTGTCGGTATGCGAAGTGGCCCGTTCGGACGAGGCCGACATCAATCTCGCGCTCGACGCCGCCCATGCCGCC
>DDES01000172.1 GCA_002336765.1 Novosphingobium sp. UBA1948
CCCGGTCTTGCCGCCGATCAGATCGCCCAGCAAGGCGCCGCCCAGCACGCCCGCCCCCGCGCCCAGCGCCGTGCGCGAGACAACCTGATGGCCGGTGTTGGGGTCCGTCACGCAACCCGTGGTGGCCAAAAGGGCGGTGAGCGCCAGCGCGGTGCCGGCCCTGTGCATAGATTTCATAGCTTGTGTCCCTCTTCGCGGCAGGACCAGCCCGCCACTCCTGCCAGACTAATCGGCCATGTCACCTTAATCCAGCCTTGATGGCGCACATACCCTTCGCAACCTCGGCGAAAGCTGCTAGACCTTTTGGCACTGTGACAGTTTTTCCCTGGATCGATGTCGTCGTCATTGTCGGCTTAGTGCTGCTCAATGGCGTTTTCGCAATGACCGAGCTGGCCATCGTGTCGGCGCGGGCAGCGCGGCTGCGCATGATGGCCGAGCGTGGCAACCGCGGCGCACGGGCGGCGCTGGTGCTTACCGAGGACCCGTCCAAGCTGCTCTCCACCGCGCAGATCGGCATTACGCTGGTGGCGGTGGTAACGGGCGCCTTTTCCGAAGCCAGCCTGTCGCATCCCGTGGCCGAGCGCATCATGGCGCTGGGTGTGCCCGCCGCCTATGGCGAGCGTCTGGCCAGTGTGCTGGTGCTGGGCACCACCACCTTCGTCAGCCTGATTATCGGCGAACTGGTGCCCAAGCAGATCGCGCTGCGCCATGCCGACCGCATTGCCATCATCACCGCGCCATCCATGGCGCTGATGGCGCAGGCGACGGCGCCGCTGGTGTGGCTGCTAGGCAAGAGTTCGGGGGCGCTGTTGACGCTGCTGGGTGTCAAACCGCGCACCGACAACCATGTCACAGCCGAGGAAATCCACCTTGTTTTTGCCGAGGCCCAGCGCTCCGGCGTGATCGAGGAGGAGGAGCGCGCGATCATGACCGGCATCATGCGTCTGGCCGAACGCCCCGTGCGCGAAGTGATGACGCCGCGCACCGAGATCGACTGGATCGAGCGCGAGGCCAGCGAATCGGAGATCCGCACCGCCATCAAGGAATCGCCACATTCGCTGCTGCTGGTGTGCGACACATCGCCCGACAATGCGCTGGGCGTGGTCAAGGTGCGCGAGGTGCTGGCGGTGTTACTGGCGGGCGGGCCGCTTGATCTTGCCGCGCTGATCCGCAAGGCCGAGGTCGTGCCCGACCAGATCGACGCGATGGATGCGCTGCGCGTGTTGCAGCAATCGGGCATCTCGCTGGCACTGGTGCATGACGAATATGGCCATCTGGAAGGCATCGTCACCCCTGCCGATCTGCTCTCGGCCATCGCGGGCAATTTCGCCTCCTATCAGGACGAGGGCGACAGCCCGCTGATCGTCACCCGCGAGGATGGCTCACTGTTGATTTCAGGGGCGCTGCCCGCCGATGCGCTGGTGGACTGGCTGGGTATCGATCTGCCCGAGACGCGCGACTATGCCACGGCCGCGGGCTATGCCCTGTCGATCCTGAAACGCCTGCCCAAAGAAGGCGACCATTTTATCGATCAGGACTGGCGCTGGGAGGTGGTGGATATGGACCGGCGCAAGATCGACAAGCTGCTGGCCAGCCGACTGGAAACAAAAGAGGAGGCGTAAAGCCTCCCCTTCCGCGTCATAAGTTCCGATGGTTCAGAACAAGTGGAAGCGCTTTTTCTTCTTGGGCGCGGCGTCCGAAGCAGGCTTGGCTTCGGCCTTGGGGGCAGCGGCGGGAGCCGCTCCGGCGCCCGTTTGCGCCTCGCGGCCATCGCCCTGCGGCGCGGCGATGATCGCCTTGGTCACTTCGCCCTTGTTGGCCGTCGCCGTCTGGGGATCGGCCACGGTCGAGCGGATCGAGGGAGCCGAAGCGCCCGCCTTGCTCACCGCCGCCTGCTCCACACCGCTGCGCTTGGGCGCGGGGCCGAACATGGCTTCGGTCGTTTCTTCCTGCGTCGGGCGGGTGTAGGGGCGCGGCGCGCCCGGCTGCGGCGGGGTCAGCGCGAAATCGGGGGGCGTGAACAGCGGGGCCTGACGCTGCACCGCGAATTCATCGGGGCGCACGCGGTTGAACAAACCGCCCGCGCCACAGCCCGACAGCATCGCGCAGGTGGCACCGGCCAGAACGAAAGCGCCAATCTTGCGCGCCGAAATCATACGCATTGAATCAAGTCTCCGGGGCGGCAGGTGATGCCGTGTCCAACGTGTGGGCGCGCTTGTCGCGCGAAAGGAACGAGCGGGCAAGGATAATCAGCACACCGAAGGTGATGGCCACGTCCGCAAGGTTGAAAATGAGGAAGGGGCGGAAAGCCCCGAAATGCAGATCGGCATAATCAACAACATAGCCATAGGTCAGCCGGTCGAGAATATTGCCCAAGGCGCCGCCCAGCACGAGGCCCAGCGCGAAAGTCTCGCCCTTGTGCCGCTCGCGCAGCATCCAGACCAGCACGGCCAGCGCGATGGCCGAGGTCATCGCCACCAGCGCCCAACGGCCCGCATCCGACCCCGCCGTGAACAGGCCCAGCGAGACGCCGAAATTCTGCGCCCATGTCAGGTTGAAGATCGGCAGGATCACGATCTGCTCGACACGGGGCAGTTGCAGCGGCGAGACGACCGCCCATTTCACCAACTGGTCGAGCGCGAACACCACCCCCGCCACGGCGAAACCGAGCAAGCGCGCAGAACGCGCGGAAGGGGTGGCGTGAGAGCTCATTCAGCCGCGTCCATGCCCGCCACAACCTGATCGCAGCGTGAACAAAGATCGCCGTCTTCGCTCACTTCGGGCAGATGGCGCCAGCAGCGACCGCATTTGTGGTGGGTGGTGGGCTTCACGCCAACAGAAATAGCCCCAGTCTCCGAGGGAGACATTTCGACGAGCACTTCTGCCACGATGGCAATCTCTGCCATATCAACACTAAGCAAGCGCGCCGAGTCATTCGGATGCGATGCCTCAAGGCGCACGACAGCCTCAAGACTGGACCCGATTGTCTTTTCGCGACGCAAGGGCTCAACGGCGCTTGTAATCATCAAGCGCGCTTGACGAACAAACCGCCATTCCCCGCGAAGAACTTCATTTGCCCACCCAGCATCCACCACCGGCCATTCCAGCAAATGCACGCTGTCGGCATCCGGAAAACGACTCTTCCACACTTCCTCAGCCGTGAACACCAGCACCGGCGCGGCATAGCGGATCAGCGCGTGGAACAGGCTATCGAGCACGGTGCGATAGGCGCGGCGCTTCACGTCCGTGGGCGCGTCGCAATAGAGCGAGTCCTTGCGGATATCGAAGAAGAAGGCCGAAAGGTCTTCATTGCAGAAATCGACAAGGCTGCGGACATAGGTGTTGAAGTCGAAGGCATCGACCGCCGCCTTCAACTCGCCATCCAGCTTGGCCAGCAGCGCCAGCACATAGCGCTCCAGTTCCGGCATCTGCTCCACGGGCAGCTTTTCAGCGTCCGAGAAACCATCCAGCGCGCCCAGCAGATAGCGGAAGGTGTTGCGCAGCTTGCGATACTGGTCGGCAATGCCCTTCAGGATCTCGTCGCCAATGCGGTGATCCTCGGTGTAATCCACCGACAGCGCCCAGAGGCGCACGATATCCGCGCCATAGGTTTCCATCACCTTGAGCGGATCAACCGTGTTGCCAAGGCTCTTGGACATTTTCATGCCCTTGGCGTCCATCGTGAAGCCGTGGGTCAACACCGCCTTGTAGGGCGCATGGCCGCGCGTGGCACAGCTTTCCAGCAGGCTGGACTGGAACCAGCCGCGATGCTGGTCGCTGCCTTCCAGATAAAGGTCGGCCTTGGGGCCGGTATAGCCTTCGGGGCGCAGCAGATCGGGCCAGCGCCCGCTTTCCAGCACAAAGGCATGGGTGCTGCCCGAATCGAACCACACGTCGAGAATATCGGCCACGCGCTCGTAATCCTCGGCATTGTAATCGCTGCCCAGATATTCCTGCGCGCGGGCATCTTCCCACGCGTCCACACCCTCGGCGGCGATAGCGGCGATAATGCGCTGGTTCACCGCCGGATCGACGAGATATTCACCGCTCTTGCGATCCACAAACAGCGTGATCGGCACGCCCCACGCACGCTGGCGGGAGAGCACCCAATCGGGGCGACCTTCCACCATGCTGCCGATGCGGTTGCGCCCCTTGTCGGGCACGAAGCGCGTGTCGGAAATCGCCTTCTTGGCCCGCTCGCGCAGCGTGTCGGGCGAGAGGATCGTGGCGAGATCGAACATATCGTCCGCCTCGTGCAGCGGGGCCAGATCCTTGTCCATCGGCACGAACCATTGCGGGGTGCAACGATAGATCACCTTGGCCTTCGACCGCCAAGAGTGGGGATAGGAATGCTTGTAATCCGCGCTGGCCGCCAGCAACCCGCCATGCCCCGCTTCGTTGGCTTCGCGCAGGGCCGTGCAAATCGGGCCATCAGGCGCGTTGAACTTGGGGTTGATGACGCTGCCTTCGCCGCCCAGCCACGGCCAGTCGGCGCGGTACTTGCCATCGCCTTCCACCGCGAACACGGGATTGATCTTGTTCGCCTTGCACAGGGCAAAGTCGTCCTCGCCATGATCGGGCGCCATATGGACAAAGCCGGTGCCCGAATCGGTGGTGACGAAATCGCCGGCCAGCATCGGGCGCAGGCGGGTGTAGAACTCGGCATCGGGAAAGGCATGGGCCATCGGATGGCGCAGCTTGGTGCCCGCCAGCGAGGCGCCCTTGACGAAGAAATGCATGTCATGCGTTTCATGGCCAAGGCGCTGGATGAAAGCTTCTACCAGCGGTTCGGCGATCAGATATTTGCGGCCATCCGCCTCGATCAGGTGGTAATCAATATGCGGGCCATAGGCGACCGCCTGATTGACGGGGATTGTCCAGGGCGTCGTCGTCCAGATCACCACATAGGCGCCGACCAGATCGGGATCCGCCGCCTCAACGATTTCAAACGCCACGTCGATCTGGGTCGAGGTAATGTCCTCATACTCGACCTCGGCCTCGGCCAGTGCGGTCTTTTCCACCGGCGACCACATCACCGGCTTGGCCCCGCGATACAGCTGGCCGCTGGAGGCAAATTTCAGAAGCTCGCCCACGATGGTGGCCTCGGCCTGAAAATCCATCGTCAGATAGGGATTGTCCCAATCGCCGTTCACGCCAAGGCGCTTCAACTGCTCGCGCTGGGCATCCACCCACTGGCGGGCATAGGCGCGGCATTCGGCGCGGAACTCCTTGGGGGGAACCTCGTCCTTGCTCTTCTTCTTCTTGCGATATTCTTCCTCGACCTTCCACTCGATGGGCAGGCCGTGGCAATCCCAGCCCGGCACGTAGGGCGCATCGAAGCCGGCCAGCGTCTTCGAGCGAACGATGATGTCCTTGAGAATCTTGTTGACCGCATGGCCGATATGAATATCCCCATTGGCATACGGCGGGCCATCGTGCAGTACGAAGCGCGGGCGGCCGGCGCTGACCTCGCGGATGCGCTGGTAGAGCTTTTTCTCCTGCCACTGGCTCACCCACTGCGGTTCGCGTTTGGGCAGATCGCCGCGCATCGGGAACGGGGTATCGGGAAGGTTCAGCGTGTCTTTGTAATCAGCCATCGTGTCTGCTCACAGCGTGAAGAAGGCCCGCGCCGCCGCGGCATCGGCCGCGATCTGCGCCTTGAGGGCATCGAAATTGGGGAAACGTTGCTCGTCGCGCAGCTTGTGCACGAAGCGCACGGAAATATGCTTGCCGTAGATGTCGCGGTCGAAATCGAACAGATGCACTTCCAGCAGCGGCCGCGTACCGCCGAGCGTCGGACGAACGCCAAGGTTTGCGACGCCGGGAAGTTGCAGGTCGCCGAGGCCGTCGACCTGCACCGCAAACACCCCGGTCATCGGCAACGGGTTGTGCTTGATGCGGATATTGGCAGTCGCGAAACCGAGCTGACGACCGATCTTCTGGCCGTGCGCCACCTGGCCGTCGATGATGTAAGGGCGGCCAAGCAAACGGGCGGCGTGCGCCATGTCGCCCGCCGCCAGGGCTGCACGGACACCGGAACTCGACACCCGTTCGCCGTCGACCGTAACGCTGCCCATCGCCTCGACGGCAAACCCGTGCTGACTACCGGCCGCCTGCAACATCGCAAAGTCGCCCAGGCGCCCTTTGCCGAAGCGGAAATCATCGCCGATGATTACGTGCCGCACCCGCAGGCCGCCGACCAGCACGCTATCGACGAATTGTTCCGCGGATAGTGCGGCAAAAGGAGCATTGAAACGGCAGATCATTGCCTGCGCCACACCCGCCTCGCCTAGTAGCTCCAGCTTCTCGCGAAAGGTGGTCAAACGTGCCGGCGCCGAAGCCGGGCTGAAGAATTCGCGTGGATGCGGCTCGAAGCTCAGGATCGTCGGCGGCAAGGAATACTGGCGCGCGACCTCTCCCAGGCGATTTAGCAGGGCGCCGTGGCCAAGATGTACGCCGTCGAAATTGCCGATGGCCAATGCCGTCGGCCCCGCAACCGGGCGCGAATACCCGCGAAAAACCCGCATCTGATGCCTGAAAAAAATGTGCAATTATAACGACTTGTAATGTGCTGCGCTTGCCCAGGAAGGCGGTTGCGCCGGATGCTTGCCGTCAGCCGGCAATCCGGCGCCAAATTTGCTACATTGCATTCTTTACGCTCCGCAAGGATCGATGCCAGCCATGCTCCAGCTAATCGAGCACATCATCCGGATTTCGTCGAAACGCGATCGTACCGAGATCACCGCGGCACTGGTCGATGCCATGCAGGATCTGTTCAACCCGCCGACCTTCGCCGTTTATCGCTGCTACCCGGGCCTCAAGCAATCGATCGTTTTCCGCTGTGCCGGCCTCGATGCCAGCGGCCGATTCACCCACAACGCCTATCTGCCTGAACGTCGCCATTGCCACCCCATCGATCAGGACCCGCTGCTGCTGCGTTGCCAGAACGAAGGNNTCGACCTTCCATTCGATGGGAAGGCCGTGACAATCCCAACCGGGCACATAGGGCGCGTCCTTGCCCAGCAGACTCTGCGTGCGTACCACCATATCCTTCAGGATGTGGTTCAGCGCATGGCCCACGTGGATATTGCCGTTCGCATAGGGCGGACCATCATGCAGGATGAACTTTTCGCGGCCGACGCGGGCATCGCGCAGCTTGCGGTAAAGGTCCTGATCCTGCCACCCCTTCAGGATAGCCGGCTCCTTCTGGGGCAGGCCAGCCTTCATGGGGAAATCGGTCTTCGGCAGGAAGACGGTCGGTCTGAAGTCTCTAGCTTCTTGGCGCTGCTTTTCGGTCATGACTGCGGAGCCTTAGCGACTCGGGGCGCTTTCCGCAAATCTTGATAAGAGCCGTTGCCGAGGCTTTTGGCTCAAAGATTCCCGACCGGCGCCAACAGGTCGCGCGCCTTGTCGCAATCCTTTGCGATCTGCGCCACCAGCGCATCGAGCGAATCGAACTTTTCCTCGCCCCGCAGGAAGGCATGAAAGGCCACCTCGATCTCCTGACCATAGAGATCGCCGGAAAAATCAAAGAAATGCGGCTCGAGCAGTTCCTTGGGAGGATCGAAATGCGGGCGTATGCCGATATTGGCCGCCCCTTTCAGCAAACGCCCGTCGGGCAGGCGACCTGTCACCGCATAGATGCCATAGGCGGGGCGCAGATAATCGCCCAGCGCCAGATTGGCCGTGGGAAAGCCGATCTCGCGCCCCAGCTTGTCGCCATGCTGCACCATCCCGCGCAGCGTGAAAGGCCGCGTCAACAGCTTGGCCGCCTCCACCGGATCGCCGCTTTTGAGCGCCTGGCGCACGCGGCTGGAGGATACCACCTCGCCATCGAGCAGCACCGGCCCCACCGCCCGCGCGCCCATGCCGATCTCCGCGCCCATGCCGCGCAAGGTTTCTACCGAGCCCGAGCGGCCCTTGCCAAAGGTGAAGTCCTTGCCCGTCACCACGCCCGCCGCGCCCAAGTGCTGGCCCAGCATCGTATAGACCCAGTCATGCGCGCTGCTGGCCGCCATCGCTGCGTCAAAGGCGAAGACCAGCATGGCATCCACACCGGCATCGGCGAACCATTGCTGCCGCTGGTCGAAATTGGACAGGCGGAAAGGCGCGGAACCCTTGGCGAAAAATTCCACCGGATGGGGATCGAACGTGGCGACAATCGCGGGCCGCCCTTCCTCCTTCGCCCAACGCACAGCCTCGCCCACCACGGCCTGATGGCCCAGATGGAAACCGTCGAAATTGCCCAGCGCGATGATCGCGCCGCGCAAGGTTTGCGGCATGGGCTGGCGGGAGGAGAGGCGAATCATGGGCTGCGCTATAACGACCGCACCAGCGTGACAAAAGTGTAGGCAGGCTTGCCTTCTCGGGCAGGATTCTCATTACGCGCCACTTCGCGCCAGTGCGGGGCGATGGCGGGCATAAAGGTGTCGCCCTGCGCCGCGATATGCACCTGTGTCAGTTCGATGCGGGTGGCCAGCGGCTCAAACAGGGCATAGATTTCCGCCCCGCCGATGATTGCCACCTCGCCGTCGCCCGCCAGAGCCAGCGCATCTTCCACGCTATGCACAACCTCCGCGCCCGCCGCGTTCCAGCCCGAGTCGCGGGTCAGCACGATGTGACGCCGACCGGGCAAGGGGGCGGGGAAACTCTCGAAGGTCTTGCGCCCCATAATCATCGGCTTACCCGATGTCAGCGCCTTGAAATGCCTGAGATCGGCGGGCAAATGCCACGGCAGCGCGCCATCGCGCCCGATCACGCCATTATCCGCGCGGGCATAAATCAGGACAATCTCGCGGCTCATTCCAGCATGAGCCGCGTCACATGGCCCATCTTGCGACCGGGGCGGGCGGCGGCTTTGCCGTAAAGGTGCAGATGGTTGGCCGGATCGGCAAGGATCGTGGGCCAGTCATGCGCATCATCACCGATCAGATTGGTCATGCGCGCGCCCTTCACCGCCAGCGTGGTGAGGCCCAAAGGCAGACCGCAAATGGCGCGGATATGGTTCTCGAACTGGCTGGTGAGCGCGCCCTCAATGGTCCAGTGCCCCGAATTATGGACGCGCGGCGCCATCTCGTTGAACACCGGCCCCTGCTCGGTGGCGAAGAATTCCAGCGTCAGCACACCGACATAATCGAGCGCCTCGGCCACCTTTTGCGCCAGCGCGCGGGCCTCGGGGACCTGCGCCGCGATGGCGGGCGGCGCGGGAACAGTGGTGGTATCGAGAATGCCCGACACATGCACATTGTCCGCGCTGTCCCAGAACATCACCGCGCCACCGGCATCGCGCACAAGGATCACGCTGAATTCGGCGAAGAAGTTGATGAAGCCCTCATAGATCAGCGGCTTGGCAGGCAGATCGAGGCTGGCCGCATCGGCAGGCGCCATGATCCGCCATTGGCCCTTGCCATCATAGCCATCGCGGCGGGTTTTCAGGATCGCGGGCGTGCCGATCTCCTCCACCGCGCGGGCCAGATCAGCCGCATTGTCCACCGCCATGAAAGGCGCGGGGCGTCCGCCCAGTTCGGTCACGAAGGTCTTTTCGTTCAGCCGGTCCTGCGCGGTTTCCAGCGCGCGGGGATGGGGCAACAGCGGCACGTCCCCCAGCGCCGCCAAGGGCGCCACCGGCACATTCTCGAACTCGTAGGTCACCACCGCGCAATCCGCCGCGAAACGGGCCAGCGCCGCCTCATCGGTGAATTCGGCCTGCGTGAATCGGCTGCACACTTCCGCCGCGATCGAATCAGCCTCGGGCGCGAAAATATGCACGCGATAGCCGAGCCGCGCGGCGGCAAAGGCCATCATCCGGCCCAGTTGCCCGCCGCCCAGAATGCCGATCGTTTCGCCCGGTGCAATCATCGTCGCGGATGCTTACTCCGGCCGCTCGGCCACGCTGTCGGTCTGCGCGGTGCGGAAATTCTTCACCCGCTCCGACAGGGCCGGATCGGAGATCGCCAGAATCTTGGCCGCCAGCAGGCCGGCATTGGTCGCCCCCGCCTCGCCAATCGCCAGACAGCCCACAGGCACGCCCGCCGGCATCTGCACGATCGACAGCAGCGAATCCTGACCCGACAGCATCTTGGACTGCACCGGAACGCCCAGCACCGGCAGATGCGTCATCGAGGCCACCATGCCCGGAAGATGCGCCGCGCCGCCCGCGCCCGCGATGATCACCTTGAAACCCTGATCGCCCGCCGTCTTGGCGAATTCCACCAGACGGTCCGGCGTGCGATGCGCCGAGACGATGCGCACATCATGCTCCACGCCCAGCTGCGTCAGGATGTCTGCGGCTTTCTTCATCGTGTGCCAGTCGGACTGGCTGCCCATAACAATGGAAACGAGGGCACCGGGACGTGGCATAATCTTACCTTTCCGAGAGGTAGTAACGCTCGAGCGCGTTCAGTTGGTCGTCCAGTTCATAGATGATGGGCTGGCCGGTGGGGATTTCGAGGTTGAGGATGTCCTCGTCCGAAATCTTCGAGAGATGCTTGACCAGCGCGCGCAGCGAATTGCCATGCGCCGCCACGATCACCGTCTCGCCCTTGGCGAGCTGGGGGGCGATCTGCGCCTCGTAATAGGGCAGCACACGATCGATCGTCAGCTTGAGCGATTCGGTGTTGGGAATGGCGATACCGGCGTAGCGCGGATCCTTCTTGAGATCGAACTCGCTGCCATCTTCCAGCACCGGCGGCGGCACGTCAAAGCTGCGGCGCCAGATCTTGACCTGATCCTCGCCATGTTTGGCTGCCGTCTCGGCCTTGTCGAGGCCGGTCAGCCCGCCATAGTGGCGCTCGTTCAGATGCCAGTCCTTATACTCGGGGATCCACACACGGCCGGCGGCTTCGAGCGCGAGATGCAGCGTGCGGATGGCGCGGGTCTGGAAGCTGGTGAAGGCCACCGTGGGCAGGATGCCCTTGTCCTTGAGCAAGGCGCCCGCGGCACGGGCCTCGCCCTCGCCTTTTTCGGTGAGATCGACATCCCACCAGCCGGTGAAGCGGTTTTCGAGGTTCCACTGGCTCTGGCCGTGGCGGACAAGGATCAGACGAGGCACTTCTATCGCACTCCCTTATCAGGTCAGGCGGGGTGGCCAGGCTGCCGCCCCTTTCCTGCGGCCCTAGACCGGCAGGGCAGGTTTGGAAACCGGTTATTTGCCCCGATTCGCGGCTTTTGTGTCCTCTGGTGTAGTGAGTGCGCGGGCCTGCGCCTTGCGGCGGCGCAAATTCTCGCGCAGCTTGGCGGCCAATCGCTCCTCGCGCGAAAGCGGGGTTTCCCGAGGGGTTGCGGGGGGTGTGTCGGGGTCGTTCATGGCGGTTTGGCTCTGGTTTGCGGGCCCTATCGCTTTTGCCCAAGCACACGCGCTTGACAAGCGCGATTTCCCCAGCCAATAGCGCGCCTCCGCTGCGGCGTTGCCTCGGCGTGATGATGACTGTGGTGTGCTGCTGTAGCTCAGTGGTAGAGCGCATCCTTGGTAAGGCTGAGGTCGGGAGTTCAATCCTCCCCAGCAGCACCACAGACATCGCGATCCCCCATCATCACTGGGCGAAGGATTGCCACATGACCAAACCCGCCAACACCGGCATTCCGCGCTGGCTGATCTATGCCTTTATCGGCAAGATGGTGCTGGCGGTTGCGATTGTCGGCGCGGTGCTGTGGTGGGCGCAGCGCTGATCTATTGCGCGGGCGAGGGAGCGGGGGCGGGTGTAGCCTCTGGCGCCGGAGCAGGGGCTGACGCGGCGGTGGGCACCACGGCAGGCTTCTTCACCTTGGTATAGGGAACGAACTGGTTGAGCCCCACCGAACCATGCCAGAAGGACGGGCCACCGCGTGTGTAGAGCTGCACGATGTCGAGCTTGCAGAGCTGCGAACCCCAGGTCTTGGTGACGAGAATATCATCATCGCTCAGCGACTGGGGGAAATCGGGGCGGTTCACATAGAGCGTGCCCATCGCTTCATAGACGATGGCGGTCTTGTCGATGATCGTGGTGCCGTTGAGCGCTGTGAGCGAGACACAATCAACCGGCTTGCCCGCCACGCGGCCCTCCAGCATCTTGGCCAGTTGCTGCTCGCCGGTCAGCCTTTCACGGGCGCAAAGCGGTGAGGCAGCCAGAGCGGCCCCTGCCAGAGCCAGAACCGTGATCGAACGCAGTGTGGTGGTCATACTCACTCTCCCGCAACCCTGTCGAGTCGGCAGGCTATGCCGCCCAAGCTGAACCGCAAATGAGCGGCTTAACCGGTGCCGCCCACGGTCAGGCCTTCGACCAGCAGCGTGGGCTGGCCGACGCCTGCGGGCACCGACTGGCCACCCTTGCCGCAAATGCCGATGCCCTCATCCAGCGCCATATCGTTACCGATGCCGGTCACGCGGGTCAGCACGCTGGGGCCGTCGCCGATGAGGGTAGCACCCTTGATCGGAGCGCCCAGCTTGCCATTTTCCACCACATAGGCCTCGGTGCAGGAGAACACGAATTTGCCGCTGGTGATATCCACCTGCCCGCCGCCAAAACTCTTGGCGAAAATGCCGTGTTTGATGCGCGAGAGCAGCTCGGCGGGATCATCCTCGCCCCCGCGCATGAAGGTGTTGGTCATGCGCGGCAGCGGCGAATGGGCGTAATTCTCGCGGCGGCCATTGCCGGTGGGGGCCACGCCCATCATGCGGGCCGACAGACGGTCGTGGATATAGCCCTTGAGGATGCCATCCTCGATCAGCACATTTTCCTGAGTCGGCGTGCCTTCATCGTCCACGCTCAGCGAGCCGCGACGGCCCGCGATGCTGCCATCATCCACCACGGTGACGCCCCTGGCCGCGACGCGCTCGCCGATGCGGCCGGAAAAGGCGCTGGTGCCCTTGCGGTTGAAATCGCCTTCCAGACCGTGGCCGACCGCCTCGTGCAACAGCACGCCCGGCCATCCCGGCGCCAGCAGCACGGTCATCTCGCCCGCCGGTGCGGCCACCGATTCGAGATTGGTGAGCGCCTGCGCCAGAGCCTCGTCGATCCCGCGATTCCAAGTTTCGGGCTGGAACAGCAGATCATAGAGATAACGCCCGCCGATCCCGAAACTGCCCGTCTCGCGGCGGCCATTCTGTTCCACCACCACGCTGATGCTGAGCCGCACCAGCGGGCGCACGTCCGTCACCGCATCGGCATCGGCGCGCACGATCTCCACCACCGACCACGAGCCGGTGATCGAGGCGCTGACCTGCGCCACGCGTGGATCGCGGGCGCGGGCGGCGGCATCAATCTGTTCGAGCAGCGCCACCTTCGCGGCGAACTCCACCCCGTCCAGCGGCGAGGCATCGGTGTAAAGGTGGCGGTTGGTGCGCGCGGGAGGCGCAGCGGGGCGGTCCTGTGCCGGATCGAGGAGAGAGAGCGTTTCCCCCGCGCGGGCAATCGCGGCGGCGGAAATCTCGTTGGCATGGGCAAAGCCGGTCATCTCGCCCGACACGCCACGCAGGCCAAAGCCCGCATCGCGGCTGTAGTCGCAGGTTTTCAGCCGCCCGTCATCAAAGCCGAAAGCTTCCGAAGTGGTGAATTGCAGGAACAACTCGCCATCGTCGCAAGAGGCCAGCGCGCGCGACACAAGGCTGCGCGCCTCGTCGGGTTCAAGCTGGCCGGAACGGTAGAGGAGCGAACGGGGATCGGCGGAAAATGTCATTCCGCCGATATAGGCCTGTTGGGGCAAGGCGCAAGGACAGTGCCGGTGCAGAAAGCTTCAGGCGGATGGCTGAAGCGCACCCATCAATGCCCGTGGGCATCGTCCAGAATGAAGCGCTTGTCGCAATAAGGGCAATCGACAAAGCCGCGCTCGTCAATTTCGAGATAGACGCGCGGATGGCCCAGGGCCGCCGGTTTGAACGCGCCGGTCGAACGGATGTCGCCCGCGCCATCGCAAGCGACGCGGTGGGTGTGGACGGTGACGGTTTCCTGTGTCGTGCTCATGGACGCACCCGATAGCACCGCCCCGCGCCTATTTCCAGCCCAACCACACCCCGTCACATTCTGTTACAACTATCCGCTTGGTCTGCCCGCCCGACCGGCCTAGGCTGGTTGTATAACAAAAGTTTGCGCAGGTGTGGTGTAAAAGGCTGGAGTGGGCGTTCATTCCGTCCTAACCTGACTGGGCAAGTTTGCTTCCATCCATGCCGCAATCCGTTGGCAACAGGGGTGAGGTCGAAAGCACGATGGTTTTTTCGACAAGCGACGTTTTGGTATGCGACCTGACCCAGAGCTACGCCCCCACGGGCGGCGGTGGTGTTTCCACCTATCTGCGCGAAAAGCGGCGCCATATTCTCGAACGCACCAACCATCGCCTGTTGCAGATCGTGCCCGGCGCGCAAGATCGTGTGGTGCAGCGCGGGCGGCATATCTGGGTGGAGGTGGCCGCGCCACAGGTGCGGGGCAGCCCGAACTACCGCTTCATCTTCCGCACCGGCGCGGTGCGCGAGGTGCTGGACTATTACCGGCCCGATGTGCTCGAGTCCCTGTGCCCCTGGGTGCTGCCGTGGACGGCGATCAACTATGCCCGCGCCCATCCCGAATGCGCGCTGGTGGCGGGCTATCACACCGATTTCCCCAATGTGCATGTCCACCGTGTGGGCCGCGAGATGTTTGGCGAGACGCTGGGCGGCGCGCTGCGCGGGGTGAGCGTGGCCTATGCGCGGCAGATGTACCGCGCCTTTGACCGCGTCTATGCGCTGAACGAGCCGGTGCGCGCGCAACTGGGAGCATGGGGCATCGACCATGTCGATGTGCTCTCGCTGGGCGTGGATACCGACCAGTTCAGCCCCGCCCGCCGCGACCCCGCCCTGCGTGCCCGCCTCGGGCTGGAAGGGCGCGGGCCGCTGCTGACCTATGCCGGCCGCATCGACAATGAAAAGCGCGCCGACCGGCTGGTCGAGATGTTCCGCCGCCTGCCCCGCGAGATGGATGCCGCCCTGCTGCTGCTGGGCGATGGCAAATTGCGCGAGCGGCTGATGCGCGAGACGGCGGGGATGAAAGTGGCCCTGCCCGGCTTCGTGGACGACCGCGACGCGCTAGCCGTGGCGCTGGCCTCGTCCGACATCTACGTTTCCGCGATGGCCGATGAAACTTTCGGCATTTCGGTGATCGAGGCGCAATCGAGCGGTCTGCCCGTGGTGGGCGTGGCCAGCGGCGCCATGCCCGCCCGCGTACCCGCAGGTCTGGGTTATCTGGCGCCAGTGGACGATGTGGCGGCGATGGCCGCGCATGTGGAAGCCGTATGGCAGGGCCGCGCGCGCGTGATGGGTCAAGCGGCGCGCGCGCATGTCGTCGAGCGCTTTAGCTGGGAGCGAACCTTCACCCGCCTTCTGTCGGAGGTCTATCCCCAGGCCATCGCCCGCCGTGCCGAGCGTCAGGCCGGCGCCTTCGGGCTGGGCGCAAGGCCGGTGCTGGCCTCTGCGGCGGGGTGATTTTCCCGTTTTCGGCTTTCGGGTAAGGGTGTCTCCGGCGGGTTAAGGGCGTTACGCCCTTAACGATCCCGATAATGTCCGCGTGGCGTTGGGAGTTCAGCCTTGTGGGATGGCGCGGCGTTGATGTCTGTTATTCCGCTTCGAGGTAAGGAAAGTGGACCTTCTGGATACGGTGCTGTTGGAACGCTGCGGTTGATATGCAGGCTGTCACTATGAACTATGAAATGACCAACTGCGTCATTAGAGCGCGAAAAGACAGGATCGGATTGCAAAAGCGATTTTGCGAACGGCAGGGTCTCATCTTGATCCCGCTCAGCTATCGAATACGTTTTGGCTTCTGTGGCTATAGAGTCGCCATTCCAAAGGACTTTTCAAACACCCGCCGCGAAGCGGCCATCAATACCGGCCACGCCTCCACCACACGGGGCTGAACCGGAAACGCAACGCAGACATTAAAGGGATTGCAAAGGGCGATGGCCCTTTGCCCGCCGGAGGCATAATGCACCACGCCGGAGGCACAACGCTCCTCCTGCCCCCTTCCCAAACCCCCGTCCCCTGTCTAAACCCGCTGGCATGACCACGTCCCCCAACGAAGCCGCCATTTCGATCCGCAATCTGGTGAAGCGCTATGCCCCTGCCGGTAGTGGAGAGGGCAAGCTGGCGCTGAAAGGCGTGAGTTTCGATGTGCCGCAGGGACAGATTTTCGGCCTGCTCGGGCCTAATGGCGCGGGCAAATCGACGCTGATCAACATTCTGGCGGGGATGGTGAACAAGACCTCGGGGGATGTATCGATCTGGGGTTTCGACATTGACCACGACCGCCGCAACGCCAGCCGCGCCATCGGCATCGTGCCGCAGGAAATTGTGTTCGACCCGTTCTTCACCCCGATTGAGGTGCTGGAGAACACGGCGGGTCTTTATGGCATTCCGGTGGACGAGCGCATTTCCGAGCGTCTGCTGGCCGATGTCCATCTGTCGGACAAGGCGCGGGCTTATGCGCGCACGCTGTCGGGCGGGATGAAGCGGCGCCTGCTGGTGGCCAAGGCGATGGTGCATCAGCCGCCGGTGCTGGTGCTCGACGAGCCGACGGCGGGCGTGGATGTGGAGCTGCGCCGCCAGTTGTGGGAACTGGTGAAGCGGCTGAATGACGAGGGCGTGACCGTGGTGCTGACCACGCATTACCTTGAGGAAGCCGAAGCCCTGTGCGACCGGATCGCCATCATCAACCACGGCGAGCTGATCGCCAACAAGCCCACGCGCGAGCTGGTCGATATGGCGCGGGAAAAGGTGGTGGTGCTTACGCTGGACCGCGATGTGGCCGATATTCCGGACCATCCCGCACTATCGAAAGCCATCCGCAGCGGCGAGCGGCAGTTCGAGATCACCTACGACAAGGACAAGACCAACGCGGGCGAGGTGATGGCACTGGTGCAGGCGCAGGGTCTGGGCATCGTGGATGTCACCACCCGCGAGGCCGATCTGGAAGATGTCTTTGTCCGGCTGACGACTGAAAGCTGAACTGGCGAAAGCTGATCAGGACGGATCGCTTTCGTCTTTCACCCAGCCGCCGTTTTCGCGGCGGCGGACCTTCACTCCGCAAAACCGGCAATGGCCGACAAAGCTGACCCCGTCCCATTTCACGCGGCTGCGTTTGGGGGAATGCCGGTTGAACCAGCAAAGTGGTATGCCAAGCTTCATCGTCGAGGGCTTTCCGATACAAGCGGTGAACAGCGATTGGCCCGGAGACGAAAGGAAAGCATCACGGGGGTCGTCTTGCGACACCCCCTGAAATGGCCGCGAGGCCATGCATGATTCTCTACGTTCGACCCCGTATTTCACCCATATATACTAGGCACTTCGCGGCGCAAAGTCCAAAGTATACGCAGTTTTGCGGTTCCAATCATGGGTTTGCCAGCAAGGTGGGCGCAAGATGGGCGAGGGTTACACCGCAGGCCACACCGTTGCACCGCCAACAGTGACAAATTTGCGGATTGCCCTTCGGGATAGGCTTTCCAAATCCGCCGCACGGGCGCAAAGCCGCCGCACGAGGAGATATGCGCGATGCAGGCAGATGTGATCGTGATCGGATCGGGCGCGGCGGGGTTGACCGCGGCGCTGGCGCTGGGCGAAACGCTCAAGGTGCTGGTGCTGGCCAAGGGCACGCTGGCCAGCGGATCGACCGCCTATGCGCAGGGCGGAATCGCCGCCGTGCTGGATGCGGGCGACACGTTTGAAGACCATGTGCGCGATACGATGATCGCCGGCGCGGGGCTGAACCAGCGCGAGACGGTGGAATATGTCGTGGCCCGCGCGCCCCATGCGATCGACCGATTGGTCGAACTGGGCGTACCTTTCAACACCGAGGGCGAACATCTCCACCTGACCCGCGAAGGCGGCCATTCGCACCGCCGCATCGTGCATGTGGCCGACGCCACCGGCTGGGCCGTGCAGACCGCGCTGCTCAAGGCCTGCGAGGAAAATCCCAACATCACCCTGCTGGCGGGGCAGACCTGTATCGACCTCATCACCGGCCGCCATGAAATGCGCTATTCCGGCTCGGGCCGCGTATGGGGCGTCTATGCGCTGGACGAGAGCACCGGCCGCGTGGAGGCCCATACCGCGCGCGCCACGGTGCTGGCCACCGGCGGGGCGGGGCGCGTCTATCAATTCTCCACCGCGCCGCGCGGGGCAACGGGCGATGGTATCTCCATGGCATGGCGCGCGGGTTGCCGCGTGTCGAATATGGAGATGATGCAGTTCCACCCCACCTGCCTCTACCACCTCGAGGTCAAGAACTTCCTCATCACCGAGGCCGTGCGCGGCGAAGGCGGGCGGCTGATCAACCCCAAGACCGGCCAGCGCTTTATGGCGCGCTATGACCAGCGGCTGGAACTGGCCCCGCGCGACATCGTTGCCCGCGCCATCGACGCCGAGATCAAAAAGCACGGGCTGGATTTCGTGCATCTCGACATCAGCCATATGCCCGAGGACTTCGTCCGCGAGCATTTCCCGACGATCTATGACAAACTGCTGACGCTGGGCATCGATATGACCAGACAGCCGATCCCCGTGGTGCCCGCCCAGCATTACACCTGCGGCGGCATCGTGATCGATCTTGATGGGCACACCGATCTGCCCGGCCTCTATGCGGCGGGCGAATGCGCCGAAAGCGGGCTGCATGGCGCCAACCGCCTCGCGTCGAACTCACTGCTCGAATGCTTTGTGTTCGGCGAAGCCGCCGCCGCCGACATTCTAGCCCGCTGGGACGAGTTTCAGACCCCGCCGCAGATCCGCCCGTGGGACGAAAGCCGCGTCTCCGATTCCGACGAGGACGTGGTCATCAAGCAGAACTGGACCGAAATCCGCCGCTTCATGTGGAACTATGTCGGCATCGTGCGCTCCACCAAGCGCCTCGAACGCGCCGCCCACCGCATCAAGCTGCTGTTCGACGAGGTGGACGACTATTACGGCCACTTCCGCGTCACCACCGACCTCATCGAATTGCGCAACCTGCTGCAAAGCGCCGACCTGATCGTGCGGTCGGCGCTGCGCCGGCATGAAAGCCGCGGGCTGCACTATACGCTCGACTATCCCGATCCGCTTCCGCAAGCGGTGGATACGGTGTTGGTGCCTTAGGCTTCTGGGGGTTTAGGGAAAGAGTGCCTCCGGCGGGTTAAGGGTGGTGCCAACGTGCTGATTTCTCGAGAGAAATCGGTTGGGCCCTTAACAATCCCCGTAATGGCAGCGTTACGCCAAGAGTTCGGCGTTATGGTGGGCTGCGGTGTTGAGTCGGTTATTCCGCTTCGCGGGAAGAAAGTGGACATTCCGGTCACGGTGCTGTTGCGGACATGCTGTGGATCAAGCAAACTGCTATAATGAGACATCAAATCTCTCTCGCGGTCACTCTTTCGTTGCTGTGCGTCAGCGCCGCTTCGGCCCAGACGGCGACGTCAGCGTCTGCGGCGCAATCAACTCCACCAATGTTGCCATCGCACACTGCGGCAAAGCGCGCGGTCGTTAAGTGCGGCCTTTCCAGCAGCCGCGTTAGTGTTCGACATGAACGCGACATGCAGGAGGATGTGGTCTGGGTGGCCCCCGACCGAAAGCCGCTTTCCAAAGTCATCCTGACGTGCATAGCGCGCGCGTCACTAGACACAATGTACTACGTCTATTTTCGCGATCAACGCGAGCAACAGCATTATTGGCCAGTCTATGGCGAAATCAGCGATGAAGCCGAGGTGGCAAGTGCCCGTTCATGGTTGCGTGAGCGAAATATGATTTCGACCGCGCCAATTCCTGTCAACGGCAAAACTCTGGCAGACTTCATGATGGCAGTAGAGAGCTTCTGTGGCGTTAAGCCCCGCTCACTTCTGGAGGCGAGCGGGGACGAGCATATGATCACCTTTACTCAAGGCGGTTTAGGCGTAGTGACGGAGGAGGGCGCAAAGAATGCCGCCATCACCGATGAGCAGTTCAAATGCGTGATGAATGTGATGGCATCAGCCGATCTAAAACGGAGGGGGATATTCTTCGGATTTGTTGGCAATGCGGTGGCGCGCAATCGCTGACCACTACTGTGTGGCGATTATTGCCAACATATCATGTCCGCCCCCCTAACTTTCCAGCCACACCCCCGTCGCGAAGCGGCCATCAAAACCAGCAACGCTGCGTTATTCCACAACGCCGAAACCGAAACGCCACGCAGACAGTATGGGGATTGTTAAGGGCCCAACCGATTTCTCTCGAGAAATCGGCACGTTGGCACCACCCTTAACCCGCCGGAGGTATAAAACACCCCGCCGAAACCCCCAAAACCAAAAAGGGGCCGACCCGCTAAGGCCGACCCCTTTCCAATATCAAACCGCGATCAGCAGGCTTATTCGCCAGCGGCCTCCGCAGCGCGCTTGGCGGCGAGCCATGCGGCGGCTTCGGCTTCCTGTGCGGCTTCGCTGGCGGCCTTGGACTGGGCCTCGCGTTCGGCGCGCAGTTCCTCGATCAGCGCCTCGCGGTCGCTGCCAAGGCGGGCGTTATCGGCCTCGTCGTCTTCGGGGCTGCGGTTCTTGGCGGCCTTGGCCACCATCATGTCGAGTTCGCGCTGCGAGCACAGGCCCAGCGTCACGGGATCCTTGGCCACGATGTTGGAGATGTTCCAGTGGCTGCGGTCGCGCAGGGCGCCGATGGTGTTGCGGGTGGTGCCGATCAGCTTGCTGATCTGGGCGTCCGACACTTCGGGGTGGTTTTTCAGGATCCACGCGATGCCGTCGGGCTTGTCCTGACGCTTGGACACCGGCGTATAGCGCGCGCCCTTGGTGCGGCTGACGGTGACGGGCGCCTTCTGCATCTTGAGGCGATAGTTGGGATCGGCCTGACCCTTGTCGATTTCGGCGCTGGTCAGCTCGCCCGAGCGCAGCGGATCGCGTCCGGTGTACTTGGCGCTGGTCAGATCATCGGCCATCGCCTGCACTTCGAGGATATGCAGGCCGCAGAATTCCGAGATCTGCTCGAAGGTGAGCGCGGTGTTGTCGACAAGCCACGCGGCCGTGGCATGCGGCATCAGCGGAGTGGGCTGGGTCATGGAAAACCTTTCCGGGGCACTTGCCGGATTCTCGCGAAAATCCGGTCTGAAAATAGAAGGGCCGCCCCTTCACGGAGCGGCCTTGCGCCCCGCTCATAGGCGCAAAACGCGGGCGGGGCAAGGGATTTGGCGCCACAGCGCCCCGACACGTCAATCCAACAGCGCGTCAATCCATCGGCGCATAGCCCGCCACGCCGGCCACCCGATCGAGCCAGCGCTGGACCGCCGGATAGTCGGCCAGCACAAAGCCACCGTCCTCGCATTTGTGGGTATAGGCATAGAGCGTGATGTCGGCCAGCGTGATACCGCCGCCCACGAACCAGTCGTGCGTCGAGAGATGCTCGTCCATCAACCTAAGCGCCGCGTCGCCACCGGCGCGCTTGGCCGCCAACTGGCCCTTCTGCGCCTCGGACAGATTCGCCTCGCCGATATAGCCCAGCCAGAAACGCAGCGTGGCGACATTGGGCTCGTGGTTATACTGCTCGAAGAACATCCAGCGCAGCATGTCGGCCTGCGCGAAACGGTCGGCGGGGATCAGGCCCGTTCCCGAGGCAAGATACCAGCAGGCCGCGTTGCTTTCAGGCAGAAAGCGCGTGCCCTGCGCGCCGGTGATTTCCAGCACGGGGATGCGGCCATTGGCATTGACCTGCGCCAGAAATTCCGGTGTGCGCGTCTCGCCCTTGCGTATGTCATAGGCGATGCGGGTGAGCGGCACACCCACCAAGGCAGCCGTCAGCCGGATCTTGTAGCAATTGGCGCTGATCGGATCCTCATGCAGCGTGTAGCTCTCGCTCATGCCGCCACCTCCAGCACGATCTTGCCGATATGCTCGCCATTTTCCATGCGGGCATGGGCGGCGCGCACCTGCGCCAGCGGAAAGCTGCGGTCCATCACGGGGCGAATCTCGCCATCTTCCACCAGCGGCCAGACATTGGCGGCGATTTCCTGCGCCAGCAGGGTCTTGAACGTGTCCGAGCGCGCGCGCAGCGTCGATCCGGTCAGCGTCAGGCGGCGGGCCATGATCTGCCACATCGGCACCTCGGCCTTGGGTCCGCCCTGCACGGCGATGGTGACATGGCGGCCATCCTCGGCCAGACATTTGAGATTGCGGGCCACATAGTCCCCCGCCACCATGTCAAGCACCAGATGCACACCCTCGCCACGGGTGATCAGCTTCACCGCCTCGACGAAGTCCTGTTCCTTGTAGTCGATTGCGTAGGCAGCGCCAAGTTCGAGCGCCTTGGCGCATTTGGCCTCGTCTCCGCAGGTGACGATCACTTCCAGCCCGAAAGCCTTGCCCAGCGCGATGGCCATCGTGCCAATCCCGCTGGTGCCGCCATGCACCAGCACGCGCTCGCCCTCGCAGGCCCAGCCGCGTTCGAACACATTGTGCCATACGGTGAACAGGGTTTCGGGCATGGCCGCCGCCTCGGCCAGCGACAGGCCTTCGGGCACCGGCAGGCACACGCCCGCCTCGGCCAGACAATATTGCGCATAGCCCCCGCCATTGACCAGCGCGCAGACTTTCTGCCCCAGCAGCACCGGATCAACGCCCTCGCCCAGCGCCACCACCTCGCCCGACACCTCCAGCCCGAGGATCGGCGAATGGCCAGCAGGCGCGGGATATTGGCCCAGACGCTGGACAATGTCGGGCCGGTTGACCCCCGCATAGGCCACCTTGAGCAACACCTGTCCGGCCGCAGGCTGCGGCACGGGCAGCATCACCTCATCCAGCACATCGGCGCCCCCCGGCGCATCGAAAGCGATGGCCGTCATCGTTTCGGGGATTACCCCGGCCAGTATCTGCTCCATAACCGCCCCGTAATGCTTAACGTAGTATTACGCTATCTTCCTAGTCGTGCGGGAGGTTGACAGCAAGCGCAAGGATAAACATGCTGCATCGTAATGGATGAAGACGACCGTCCTCTCGGCCTTGTTGGCCAGCGCAAGGATGCCGCCGCCCTGTTGGGGGCGGAGAGCCTTGACGCTTATTCGCAGGACGAACTGGCCGCGCGCGTCGCGCAGCTGGAGGCGGAAATCGCGCGGGTGAAGGCCCATCGCGATAGATCCGCGGCCCATCGCCTTGCCGCAGAGGCTTTTTTCAAGCCCAGACCACAGGGCAGCGAATGATGCGGCGCCCCCCTCGTAAAAGCGCAGGGGTGCACCATATAGACGCGGTAAGCCTGTTGTTTCATAGTCTGGCAGGATTTTCCGTTCCACGCCTTTTACCTGTTCCCGTCCCTCTTGCCCGCCCTTCCCCCTCACAGCGAAAGCGCTTCTGATGCCCAGTTTCGCCCAGAGTCTTGAAAAGACCCTCCACGCCGCGCTGTCCCACGCCAGCGAGCGTAGCCACGAATATGCCACGCTCGAACATCTCCTGCTGGCGCTGATCGACGATGCCGATGCCAGCCAGGTGATGATCGCCTGCGGGGTCGACCTTGGCGAGCTGTCGGAGGCGGTGAAGCAATATCTGGATCAGGAATACCAGAGCCTGAAAACCAAGGAAAAGGGCGACCCTGCCCCCACCGCCGGTTTCCAGCGGGTGATCCAGCGCGCGATCCTGCATGTGCAGTCGAGCGGCAAGGACACGGTGACCGGCGCCAATGTGCTGGTGGCCTTGTTCTCGGAGCGCGATTCCTACGCGGTCTATTTCCTGCAACAGCAGGATATGAGCCGTCTGGACGCGGTCAGTTTCATCAGCCACGGCATCGGCAAGGGCGGCCGCAAGATCGAGGACAAGAGCCCGCGTGGCGCCGAGAGCGACGAACCGCGCCACGAGGAGCGCAGCGAGAGCAAGTCCTCCTCGAGCGGCAACAAGAAGGATAGCGCGCTCGACCAGTTCTGCGTCAATCTCAACGAGAAGGCGCTGGGCGGCAAGGTTGATCCGCTGATCGGGCGCGGGCCGGAGGTGGATCGCACGATCCAGATCCTGTGCCGCCGGTCCAAGAACAACCCGCTCTATGTGGGCGATCCGGGCGTGGGCAAGACGGCGATTGCCGAAGGCCTTGCACGCAAGATCGTCGAAGGCGAAGTGCCCGAAGTGCTGTCCGAAGCGGTGATCTATTCGCTCGACATGGGCAGCTTGCTGGCCGGCACGCGCTATCGCGG
>DDES01000152.1 GCA_002336765.1 Novosphingobium sp. UBA1948
GGTGGCGAAGGCGCCCGCCGGTCTTGGTGCGATGTTCGAGGCACGGCTGGCCGATCTCACCGACCGCCCGCTGCAGATCGCCAGTCTGGAAGCAGGCGCACCGCTGCCCGAGGGCCAGCCGCTGGAGCGCGGCGGCGGCTGCGCCGGTGTTTCCACCGCGCGGGGCACCCTTACCCATACGGTGCAGGTGCTCGATGGCGTGGTGCGCGATTATCGCATCGACGCGCCCACCGCGCGGCGTTTTGCCGTGGGGGGTGAGGCCGAAGGCCTGTTGGCGCAATGCGACAATGCGGCGGCGGCGCGCTGGGTGATGCAGGCGCTTGATCCCTGCGTCGGCTGGGCGGTGGAGGCGGTGTGAATGCACGAGATGGCGATCTGTGAATCGATCCGCGAGATCCTGCAGGAACAGGCCCGCAGCGCGGGTTTCGCGCGGGTGGAACGGGTGAAGCTGGCCATTGGCGCGCTATCGGGCGTGGAGGTGGAGGCTTTGCGCTTCGGCTTTGATGTGGTGATGCGCGGCAGCGTGGCCGAGGGCGCGCTGCTGGAGATCGAGGAAGTGGTGGGGACGGCATGGTGCATGCCCTGCGCCGCCAGTGTGGCGATTGCGGCGCGCTATGACGGCTGTCCGCAATGCGGTTCCTATCAGTTGCAAGTGACGGGTGGCGAAGAGATGACCATCCGCGAAATGGAGGTGGTGTGATGTGCAGCGTTTGCGGATGCGGAGAGGGTGGGGCCAAGCTGGAAAGCGGGCATCACGACCACGGCCATCATCATGGCCATGACCATGATCACGATCATCATCACGGCCACGAGCATGGCCACGACCATCACCACCATCAGGGCGATGATCTGCATTATGGCGAGGGTCCGGCAGGTGTGTCGGTGGCGGGGATGAGCCAGAACCGGTTGATCCAGATCGAGGCCGATATCATGGGCAAGAATGCCCGCTATGCCGCCGCCAACCGCGACCGCTTCACCGTGCAAGGCATTCTGGCCCTCAATCTCGTTTCCTCGCCGGGGTCGGGTAAGACCACGCTTTTGTGTAAAACGCTGGAGGTCATCGGCGCGGAATTCCCTGTTGCCGTGATCGAAGGCGACCAGCAGACCAGCGCGGATGCCGACCGGATCCGCGCCACCGGCGCCCCCGCGATCCAGATCAACACCGGCAAGGGCTGCCATCTGGATGGCCATATGGTGGGTCATGCGCTTGACCATCTCACGCCTGCCGAGGGCAGCGTGCTGTTTATCGAGAATGTCGGCAATCTGGTGTGCCCTGCCGCTTTCGATCTGGGCGAGGGCGCGCGGGTGGCGATCCTCTCGGTCACCGAGGGCGAGGACAAGCCGCTCAAATATCCCGACATGTTTGCCAGCGCCGATCTGGTGCTGGTCAACAAGGTGGATCTGTTGCCCTATCTCGATTTCGATGTGGAGGCGGCGATTGCTAATGCCCGCCGGGTCAATCCGCGTGTGCGGGTGATCAAGGTTTCGGCACGCAGCGGCGAGGGGCTGGGGCAATGGCTCGACTGGCTGCGCGCAGCGCGGGCGATGGCTCTGGCCGCCCGCGTACCGGTCGAGGGTTAGACCATGTGTCTTGCCATCCCCGCACGCATCGAGGCGCTGCTTGATGACCAGATGGCCCGCGTTTCGGCGGGCGGGGTGACGCGCGAGGTCAGCCTCGCGCTGATCGAGGCGCCGCAGGTGGGCGAGTATGTGTTGCTCCATGTCGGCTATGCGTTGCACAAGATCAGCGAGGAGGAAGCCGCCGCCACGCTGGCGATGATGGCCGAGGCGGGTCTGCTGGACGAGGAACTGGCCGAGATGGGGGCGCAGCCATGAAATATGTCTCCGAATTCCGCGATCCGGCGCTGGCGCAATCCTTGGCCAAGGCCATCGCGCGCGAGGCGGATCCGGCGCGCGACTACGCCTTCATGGAGTTTTGCGGCGGGCATACCCATGCCATCTTCCGCTATGGGGTACAGGATCTGGTGCCCGCCAATGTGCGCTTTGTGCATGGGCCGGGTTGTCCTGTTTGCGTGTTGCCGATGCGGCGGCTGGATGATGCGCTGGAACTGGCCGAGCGGCATGGCGTGATCCTTTGCACCTATGGCGACATGATGCGCGTGCCGGGCAGCGGGCGCCGCTCGATGCTGACGGCGCGCGGGGCAGGGGCGGATATCCGCATGGTCTATTCGACGCTCGATGCGCTCAAGATCGCGCGCGAGAACCCCGGTTCCCAAGTGGTGTTTATGGGCATCGGCTTTGAAACGACAACGCCCGCCACCGCGCTTGCCATTGTGGCGGCGCAGCGCGAGGGGCTCGGCAATTTCAGCGTGTTCTGCAACCATGTGTTGACCCCGCCCGCGATCCGCCATGTGCTGGAGGCGCCCGACATCGATCCGGCGCAGGCGGTGCGCCTTGATGGCTTTCTGGGGCCGAGCCATGTGTCCACGGTGATCGGTGCCAAGGCCTATCGCCCGCTGGTGGAGCGCTATGGCAAGCCGGTGGTGATCGCGGGCTTCGAGCCGCTCG
>DDES01000130.1 GCA_002336765.1 Novosphingobium sp. UBA1948
GTGGTGGCGGCATGGTCGAGATAGATCGGCATCATCCCCGCCTCTAGCACGAAGGCAGCGCGAAAACATTGCTTTCAGGCGTTGCGTTTCTATATAGCGCTGCAACCGTTCTCTTTCCGGCCCGCCAGTCCCCTTGCGGCAGGGCCTGACCAACACGCAGGACACAACCATGCCCGCAGTGATTTTCCCCGGCCCCGAAGGCCGTCNNTCGCGATGATCCTGCACCCGCATCCGCAGGCCGGCGGCACGATGAACGACCGCGTGACGCAGGCGATGTACAAGACCTTTGTGGCGCGCGGCTTTGCCACCTTGCGTTTCAATTTCCGTGGCGTGGGCCGTTCGCAGGGCAGCTTTGACAATGGCATTGGCGAATTGTCGGATGCCGCCGCCGCGCTCGACTGGGTGCAATCGATCCACCCCGAGGCCAGCGCAACCTGGATCGCGGGCTACAGCTTTGGCGCGCTGATCGCGATGCAACTGCTGATGCGCCGCCCCGAAGTGCGCGGCTTTATCAGCGTGTCGCCGCCGGCCAACATGTATGATTTCAGCTTCCTTGCCCCCTGCCCCGCCAGCGGCATTATCGTGCAGGGTGCGGCCGATACGGTGGTGACGCCCAATTCGGTGCAGAAGCTGGTCGATAAGCTGCGCACGCAAAAACACATCACCATCCACCATGACGAGATTCCCCGCGCCAACCATTTCTTCGAGAACGAACTCGACGAGATGATGCGCGCCGTGGACAATTACCTCGACATGCGGCTTTCGCCGGACTGCCCGATCCGCTGATCGGAGCAGCCTTCGTCAGGGCGCAAGACACAGAAAAACCCGCCAACCTGCAAAGGCTGGCGGGTTTTTCGCAGACGCTCGAGCGGTTACTCGCCCTTGCTGAATAGCCCCTTGGCCATGCCCAGCACGTCGTCGATCGCGCTGCCATCGCCGTTCTTGTCGAGGAAGCCGGTGATGGTCGAGAGAATCTGCGGATTTTCCTGAAGCATGGTCGCCACCTTGCCCAGACCTTCGCTGCCGCCCAGCGCGCCCGCCACCTGATTGAGCGTGTCGGCATCAATGCCCGAAGCGGCAGCCGCGGTTTCGACCGTATCGCCGTCCTGCGGATGGGCCTGGCCCAGAGCGGCCACTGCCGTCTGCGCCAGCGAGGGATCAATCCCCACCTTTTGCGCAATCGCCGCAATATCGACGTTGCCGCCAAGCTGACCAAGCACGGAATCAAGCAGACTCATAGATAGACCCTCCAAATAGTTAACGATTGTTATGCCACGCTTTGCCGCCCTTGGCTATCGCATCTTGCCCCCCTTGCTGTCAGGCCGTGCTCTGCTAAACCCCGTCAAGCCTGTGTTAAGACAAAGAACGACAACAGCACCACCGCATGGATGAACCAACCGCCTCTGCCCAACCGCTGCCGCCGCGCCACACGATTGCGCTGGTGGACGATGATCGCAACATTCTGACCAGCGTTTCCATCGGCCTGCAGGCGGAAGGCTTTGCCACACGCGTCTATGCCGATGGTGCCAGCGCGTTGAAGGCGCTGATGGACAATCCGCCCGATCTGGCGGTGTTCGACATCAAGATGCCGCGCATGGACGGGCTGGAGCTGCTGCAACGGTTGCGCGAGAAATCGGCGCTGCCGGTGATTTTCCTCACCAGTAAGGACGAAGAGCCGGACGAGGCGCTGGGCCTGGCGATGGGGGCGGATGACTATATCACCAAGCCCTTCAGCCAGCGCCTGTTGGTGGCCCGCATCCGTGCGATCCTGCGCCGCGTGGAAGCCGCGCGCGCCGATGCCGCCGATGCCGCCAACCCCGCGCCCGATCTGGTGCGACGCGGGCGTTTGGCGATGGACCCCACGCGCCACGCCGTGCTGTGGGACGACAAGCCGGTCTCGCTGACGGTGACGGAATTCCTGATCCTGGAAACACTGGCCGCGCGGCCCGGGGTGATCAAAAGCCGCAACCAGTTGATGGACTGCGCCTATAGCGACGACACCTATGTCGATGACCGCACCATCGACAGCCACATCAAGCGCCTGCGCAAGAAGTTCAATCAGGTCGATGCCGATTTCGACATGATCGAGACCCTCTACGGCGTGGGCTATCGCTTCAAGGAAGTCTGAGGCTGGAACATTTTCGAGCGAAGCGGGTGCCGGTTCGCGTGAAGAACCGCAGGTCCGCGTCAGCGAATATGCGATNNCGACAGCCACATCAAACGCCTGCGCCGCAAGTTCCGCGCGGTGGACCCGACCTTCGGAGCCATCGAAACGCTGTATGGCGCAGGCTACAGTTTCTCGGAAACGTGAGCGCGGACGCTTCCTCGCGCAGCGCTGAAAGGCGGGCCCTGCTGCGGCGGGTGGGCGCGCCGTGGCGGGGGGTTTCGCTCACCACACGCATTCTGGCGGTCAATGTGATCGTGCTGGCGCTGATCGCTTTCAGCCTGCTCTACATCGACTCCTACCGCCGCGAGGTGCTGGGCGAACGCTTCAAGCGCGCGGGCGCCGAGGCGGAAATCGCCGCCGACGCGCTGGCCAGCACCAGCCCCGAAGCGCGGGCGCGAGTGTTGACCGGCATTGGCGCGCGGCAAGGCTTGCGGCTGCGCATCTATGGCCGGGATGGCACTCTGGCGCTCGACTCATTCCAGCTTGCCCCGCCCACCTACACGCTGGCCGATCCCGCCGCGCAGCCCTTGTTGCTCAAGGCAGCGCGCTATCTCGATCTGGCGATGGATGCGGTGCTGCTCACCGCGCATGTGCCCGATTATGTCGAGCCCGCCGCACCCTCGCGCGCGCAGGACTGGCCAGAGGTAATGCAGGCGCGCGGCACAGGCGCCACCGTGGTGCGCGAGCGCTATGCGCCCGACCGCACGCCGCTGATCAATGCCGCCACCCCCATCGGCACACGCGGCGCGGTGCTGCTGGTGCAACAGAACGCCCGCGACGTGACCAAGAGCGTGCGTGACGCGCGGCAGACTCTGGCCATCGTGGTGGGTGTGGCGCTGCTGCTCACGGTCTATCTCTCGCTGTTTCTGGCGCGCACCATCGTCCAGCCTCTGCGTATGCTGGTGCGCGCGG
>DDES01000249.1 GCA_002336765.1 Novosphingobium sp. UBA1948
ACCACTCTTTCCAGAGATAGCCCCAGAGTTTGAAATAGGTGAGCGCAGCCACCAGCGCGATGCCGCCAACGGCAACACCGGCGAAGGTGACGAGCACGATCGGCTCGGTGGGGATCGCGTCTGCGCCGAGGCGGCCCAGCAGCGGTGTCCAATGGGAATGAGTCGGGATCATGGGATCTCGCTATCAGGAGAGGGGAGTAGCGGCGGGCTTCGCCAGCGACAGTTTGGCGGCATCGGCCGGCAGCGGATTGGTCAGGCCCTTGGGCTCGCAGATGGCGCGCACGAAGGCCTTGGTGTTGGCATCCTGACGGCCAGCCAGCACGGGCGTCACACTCTCGCGACCATATTTGTCATAGGTCACGGCGGCGAGGTTGTTGATACCGGCCTTGCCGGCACCACCGCGCGCGTCGAGCGCCATCATGTCCTTCACGCACATCTTGCCCGGGCGTACGCAGAGGTTGACCACGCGGTCGAACAGGCCATCGCTGACGGCGGCATAGTAATGCACCGGCTCGCGGCCTTCCTGCGGCTGTTCCAGCGTCAGATAGGAGGTGGCATCCAGTGCGGGGGCGCCGCTCTTGGCCACATCGGCAGCCCATGCGGCGAAATCGGCCTCGCTCTTGCCCAGCGTCTTGAAGCGCATGTGCGAGAAGCCCGAGCCCGAATAATTGGCCGAGAAACCGTCAAAGCTGCCGGTCTTGTTGAGCACGGCGTTCAATTCGCTCTGCATGCCCGGCATGGCGTAGATCTGGCCAGCCATCGCGGGGATATAGAAGGAGTTCATCACGTTGGACGAGGAAATGCTGAAATGCACCGGACGGTCCACCGGCAGCACCAGTTCGTTGACCGAAGCGATCTTCTGCTCGGGATAGATGAACAGCCATNNATTTCCAGTCGAGCGCGACCACCTGAACTTCGAGCGGTTTGACATCGGCAGCCACCGGCTTGCCCTCGGCCACGCGGCTCAGCGGGCGGAAGGGGTCGAGCGTATGCGTCGTCACCCAGGTCAGCGAACCGAGCGCGATGATGATCAGCAGCGGGGCTGCCCAGATCACCAGTTCGAGCTGGGTCGAGTGGTGCCATTCGGGCTCGTAACGCGCACCGGCGCCTTCGCGGTATTTCCACGCGAAGAACACCGTCAGCAGCATCACCGGCACGATGATGAGGAGCATCAGCAGCGTGGCGGTGACCACAAGGCTGGCTTCCTGCTTGGCAATGTCGCCCGCCGGGTGGAGGACCACCGGGCTACAGGCGGAAAGCGAGGCGGCGAGCGCTAGGGCTGCTATCCGGCTCGCATGGCGAAAGGGGGGAAGGGTTCGCTTGCTCATGCTGCACGCGCGTAAGGATGACATGCTGCGCCTGCGATAGGACATATTGTCCCATCTATTTGATTGCCATCAATGCGATTCTGATGCAGCTTTCACCTTGCGCGCTAGGCGTAAGGCATCGCCCCTCGATGGACCGTGCGTTTGGCGGGCCATAAACACATAAAAACGACGAGGATGCCGAATATGACCACCGTTCCGAAAGGGATGGCCGCCGGGGTCGAATCCGGTCATGCAGGCCATGCACAATCCGTTTCACCCGGCGAGATCGCCATTGGCGTGATCATCGGGCGAACATCTGAATTTTTTGACTTTTTCGTCTATGCCATCGCCTCGGTGCTGGTGTTTCCGCGCTTCTTCTTTCCCTTCGCGGATGCCTATACCGGCACGATCTATTCCTTCGCATTGTTCCCGCTGGCCTTTGTCGCCCGCCCGCTGGGCTCGATCGTGTTTATGGGACTCGACCGCCGCTTCGGGCGCTCGGCCAAGCTGGCCATCGCGCTGTTCCTGCTGGGCGGATCGACGGCGGCCATCGCCTTCCTGCCGGGCTATGATACGCTGGGCGCAACAGCCATTGCGTTATTAGCACTGTTCCGCATCGGGCAGGGTTTCGCGCTGGGCGGCAGCTGGGATGGTCTGGCCTCGCTGCTGGCGCTCAATGCGCCCAAGGACCGCCGTGGCTGGTATGCGATGATTCCGCAATTGGGCGCGCCGCTGGGGCTGATCACGGCTTCCTCGATGTTCGCCTTCTTCGTGTCCTCGCTGTCCACCGAGGATTTCCTCGGCTGGGGCTGGCGCTTCCCCTTCTTCGTGGCCTTTGCCATCAATGTGGTGGCGCTGTTCGCGCGGCTGCGTCTGGTGGAATCGCCCGAGTTCGTGCGCCTGTTCGAAAGCCGCGATCTCCAGCCCGAGCCGGCGATGGTCACCATCCGCGAGGAAGGTCGCACCATCCTGATCGGGGCGCTGGCGCCGCTGGCCAGCTTCGCGCTGTTTCATATGGTGACGGTGTTTCCGCTGTCCTATGTCACGCTCAACACGCCCGAGCGTCCCGCCGCCTTCCTCGTGATTGAAACGGGCGCCGCGATCATCGGCGTGCTGGCGATCATCCTGTCGGGCTATCTGGCGGACCGCTTCGGGCGCCGCGCGGTGCTGGGCGGATCGGCGGCGGCGATTGCGGCCTTCTCCGGCTTTGCCCCGCAGATGCTGGGTATGGGCACGGGGGGCGAGGTGGCCTTCATGACCATCGGCTTTGCCATTCTGGGCATCAGCTTTGGCCAGTCCTCGGGCGCGGTGGCTTCCAGCTTCTCGAGCCAGCACCGCTACACCGGATCGGCGCTGACCAGCGACATCGCCTGGCTGGTGGGCGCGGCCTTTGCGCCGCTGGTGGCGCTGCAACTGGCCACCAACTATGGGCTGATCACCTCGGGCGCCTATCTGCTGTCGGGCGCGGCGGCCACGCTGATCGCGCTGTGGGCCAACCGTGAACTGGCCGGCAACCGCAACGCCATGTCACCGCGTATGGTGGAAGCCTGAGACCCGATCCCCGCGCCGGTCCATTGTCCGGCGCGGGGATTGCTCTTGCCCGCCGCTTCTGGAATGAAGGCGGCGTGACCACGCTCTCTCCTGCTAATCCTCTCAGCCCTCCGTCGCAGTCCGGCGGCTTGGCATGGTTGACGCTTTTGACCGGCCCCTATGCACGGGCAGCGGCGCTGTTATGCCTGTTTGCCGCGCTGGGCGTGGTGCTCGCTCCGTGGCTGGGCGAAGGCTATGTCTCGCTGGTGTTTGTGCTGGCGATCTCGTTGGCCGGAACACTCTATGGCATGACACCCGCGCTGGTGGCCTCGCTGCTGGGCGCTTTCCTGTTCGACTTCTTCATTTCCGAGCCGGTGTTCGAATTCTCGCTGGACCGCACCGCCGATCTGGCGCCGCCGCTGGTGTTTACGCTGTGCGCGGTGATCTCGGGCTGGCTGTCGGGCCGGTTGAAGGACGAGGCGATCCGCGCCAACCGCTCCAACCGCCAGTTGGAAAGCCTGCTGGATCTGAGCCGCGCGTTGCAGAGCGCCAATAGCGAGGCCGATGTGACGGGCATTCTTGGTGCCGACGGTCGGCGCTACAGCCTGTTGCGCGCCGCGCCGCAAGACGGGGCCGTGGTGGTGGACGCGCTCGCCGATCCTGCGGTGCGTTCCGTGGCGCAAGCGGCGATGACCGATGGGCGCGAGATGGTCGAGAAGGACAATCTGGTGGCGTGCCGTCTCGATACGGGTGGGCGCGTGTTGGGCGCGCTGGTGGCTGAAAAGGGGGCTGCGGGCGAGGATGGCCTGTTGCTGGCGCGCGCGCGCATGGGCGCCCTGGTGCTCGAACGCATCGAACTGGGCGAAAGACTGGGCGAGGTGCGGGCCAAGGCGCGGTCAGAGGAGTTGAAGTCGGCGCTGCTGGCCTCGGTCAGCCACGATCTGCGTTCGCCGCTGACCGCGATCAGCACGTCGGCGGCCAGCCTGCTGGAATATGGCGAGCAATTCGACAGCGAGACCTCGCGCGAATTGCTGTCGGGCATTGTGGCGGAAAGCTCGCGGCTCAACCATCTGACCGCCAACCTTTTGCAGATGACGCGGCTGCAGGCGGGGCAGGAGGAGTTGTATTGGACAGATCTGCCCGTGGCCGACACCTTGCGCGCGGTGGTGGAGCGCAAGCGGCGGCTGGATGACAGCCATCCGATCCGCCTTGTCGCGCCCGACGAGGATGTGCTGGTGCGCGCCGATACCGCGCTGTTCGATCTGGTCATCACCAATGTGTTGCAGAATGCCGCGCGCTATAGTCCGGTGGGCACGCCCATCACCATCACCTGCGGTGTGGAGGGCGAGCTTTGCGCCATCGCCATCACCGATGAGGGCATTGGCATTCCGCCCGAGGAACAATCGCGTGTGTTCGACAGTTTCTATCGCGGCGAGCGCGGCGACCGCAAACCGGGGGGCAGCGGGCCCGCAGGCAGCGGTCTGGGGCTTGCCATCGCGCGCGGTTTCGTGAATGCCTGCGGCGGGGCGATCGCGGTTACCTCGCCGGTAAAAGACGGGCAGGGCACCACCATCACCATCCATTTGCCCCTGACCCGAAACGAGGCTTTATGAAAACCGGCCATATCCTGCTTGTCGATGATGAACCGGCGATCGTTACCGCGTTGCGCCCTGCCTTGCGCGCGGTTGGCCATGAAGTAACCATAGCGCGCGACGGCAATACGGCTATCGCCAGCATGACGGTGAACGATCCCGATGTGGTGCTGCTCGATCTGGGTCTGCCCGATATGGATGGCAAGGATGTGATCCGCCGTATCCGTCAGACCACCGGCACGCCGATCATCGTCATCTCCGCCCGCCATCAGGAATACGAGAAGATCGCCGCGCTGGATGAAGGCGCGGATGATTACGTAGACAAACCTTTCGTGCTGGGCGAATTGCTGGCGCGGGTGCGTTCGGCGCTGCGGCGGCGCAACCATTTGGATGAAGCGCCTACGGGTTTCGAGGCTGCGGATCTCTCCATCGACTATGGCACGCGCGAGGTGAAGCTGCGCGGCGAGGTGGTGAAGCTCAGCCCCAAGGAATACAATCTGCTCAAGATGCTGGCCGAAAGCGCGGGGCAGGTGGTGACGCAAAAGAGGCTGCTGGCCGCCGGATGGGGGCGCAGCGAGGCCGATCCGCAATATCTGCGCGTCTATGTCGGGATGCTGCGCCAGAAGCTGGAAGCCAACCCGTCCGAGCCGCAATTGATCCTGACCGAGCCGGGCGTGGGATACCGTCTCTCCGTTAACCACGCAGGCTAACTTCTCTGTCTCGCGCTAACTAATGCTTAACAGGTCTTGCGTATCACGGTGTCCGAAATCGCTTGGGGAAGCAATTTCGAGACTGGGGAATTGATATGCGCAAATTTTTTTCGATTTTTGATGAGCTTTGTTCCGATACCCGCGGCGCAACAGCGATTGAGTATGGCCTGATCGCCGCGCTCGTTGCCGTTGCCTCGATCACCGCGATGAAGGGCTTGGGTAACCAGCTCAAGACCACGTTCAACACCACCTCGAGCCAGATGAGCACGGCCAACGCGGCTGCGTAAATCCGGCTGGCTGCGGCTGGTTTGAAAAAGGGCGGTGGCAGCGATGCTATCGTCCTTTTTTCGTGTCGAAACAGGGCGCAGGCCGACAAGGCCGGCCGCCCGTCGCATCGCTTAGGGATAAGTGGGTGCGAAGGGCGACCGCCAGGTTGCGGATCTCGCGTCGGGCCAGTCCTGGATCGGGAGGAGGCGACGCGTTCTGTTCTATCTCCGGGCAACCTATCGCCTGGCATATGGATATGCAGCTAAAAATGCTATAAATAGCTGTATCAATATGATTTTTTAATAACGCGGAAAAATCTTGCGCACCAATTGCCCGCGCCATGGTCGGCCGTGGTAATTGAAGAAAAACCAGCCGAACAGCCGCGTGAAAGCCAGCACCACGGGTGCCATCGGGTCACGGTTGCCGCGCATGTGGCGATAGAGTGCGAGGTCGGCGCTCAGGCGGTCGGCTTCGGAGCCGCCGCCATTGATACCATAGGCATTGTCATGGCGCTTGCAGCCGATATTCCGGTTGCGTTTGCGGCCATCCATGAAGAGGCAATATTGCCGTTCCTTTTTGTCCATGCGGCCGCTAAACCCCGCGCGATGCAAGTTTTCAAGCGCAAAACCTTTTACCTTGCCGGATTTGATCCACGAGGGGGCCGTTTCTACCACGATCTGCTGGCCGAGCAGGTGGCGGCGCATAATGCTGCTGCATCCATGCCGGAGGGACCGCTGGTGCTGGGCGAGCGCAGGCGGGCTGGCAAGAATGGTGCATGGTCGCTTGATGCGGCCGATGGCACGCTGTCGGGCGAGCACGAGTTTCTGATGTGGGATGATCTGGTGCGCAAGCATTGGCTGGGCAATCCTTGGGCGCTGTTGCGGCACGGTGTGTCTGCCTATGGCCGCATCTTCGCGTGGCTCGACAAGGAGCTTCAGACCAAAGTGCCGCGCGGCAGTCTGATAACACTCTATTATCCGGGCGCGACCTTCATCCTGTTGCCCTTGCTGCTGGGGTTGCTCGGCTGGTTTGTGGCGCGTAACAGGCTGGGGGGCTGGCTGGCTCTGCCGCTGGCGGCGGGGCTGGGGGCAGGGGTGGCGTGGTATCTGCTGCACAAGATCCATAGCCTGTGGCTGCTGCGCTTTGTGATCTTCAACGACCAACTGGCGCGGCGCGAGGTGGATCCCGCAGTATGGGACCGGATCGATGCCTTTGCCCAACGTATCCATGCCGTGCTCGACGAGGAATGGGACGAGGTTTTGTTTGTCAGCCATTCCAACGGGGCGGTGCTGGCGGTGCCGGTGATGGCGCGCTTGCTGGAACTGCGGGGCGGTCGCCTGCCGGAGCACTTCGCGCAAGTCTCGCTGGGCGGTTGTGTGCAATTGCTGGCCGCGCGCCGTGATGCCCCTTGGTTCATGGCGGCGCTGGATGCTTTGGCGGGGGGCGGCTGGCTGTGGCTCGACATCGGTTCGCTCACCGATGGCGCCTGTGTGCCGCTGGTCGAGCCTTGCCTTGGCCGCCCTGTGCCACGCCCTGCGGGGTTGCAACAATTATCGCCGCGCTGGTTCGCTTATTGCGATCCCGCAAAGTACAAGGCGCGGCGTTCTGACAAGTACCTCACGCATTTCGACTATCTGCGACGTCTCGACAGGCCCTCGGCGCTGGACTATCTCGGCCTTGTGGCCGCCGCCCGCCCGCTCGCCGCCTCGATCGCCGCCTTCAAGGCTGAGAATAATGGCTGATCCTGTGGCTGATCCTGCGCCCAAGTGCCCCTTTACCCCGCCCTATCCCATCCCCTTGCGCAACAAGCCGACTCTGCTGGAACGCTTCCGCATCGGCTGGTTCCAGAGCTGGATCCAGATGCTGTACGAGCGGACCTACACGATGAAGCTGGGCAGCACGCAATTGCCCACGGTAAAGGCCTTCATGGTCAACGAGATGAGCCTTGTTGCCAAGGTGCTCGACGATCCCGAGGGTGAGTTTCCCAAGCACGAGCTGATGAATGTGTTGCTGGAGCCGATGATCGGCAATTCGATCTTCGTGTCAAATGGCGAGGAATGGGCCAACCAGCGCGCGATGATCAATCCGGCCTTTGTGCATACCAATCTCAAGCGTGCCTTCCCGCTGATGGCGGCGGCGACCGGCGACATTATCGCGCGCATGAAGGATAAGGCGCGCGAGGCGGCGGGCCAGCCTTTCGATGTCGATCCGTTGATGACCCATGTCACGGCCGACGTGATTTTCCGCACCATCTTCTCGGTGGTGCTGACGGAAAAGCAGGCGCATGATGTCTACACCCTGTTCGGGCGATACCAGACCGTTGCACAGCGCAACACGATGCTCACCTTCTATGGGTTTCCGCGGCTGGGCTATCGCTGGCGCGCCTATCGGCTGGGGCGCAAGGTGCGCGGCGTGTTTGCGCCGATCGTCGAGGCACGTGTGGCCGAGCACAAGGCGGGCAAGGACGATGGCAAGAAAGACATTCTGGCGGCGCTGATCGAGGCGCGCCATCCCGTCACCGGCAAGCCTTTCACCGCCAAGGAACTGGTCGATCAACTGGCGCTGGTGTTTCTGGCGGGGCACGAGACGACCGCCACGGCGCTGGGCTGGGCGCTCTATCTGCTGTCCGAATGCCCCGATCTGCAGGACAAGCTCCATGCCGAGATCATGGAGATTACCGGCGGGGCGCCAACCGGCTACGAGCATGTGAAGGCTATGGAGGGGGTGCGCAACCTGTTCCGCGAGGCTTTGCGGCTCTATCCGCCGGTCGGCTTTCTGCCACGCACGCCCAGTGAAAAGGTGGTGTGGCGCGAAAAGGAGATCAAGCCGGGCGATCTGGCCATTGTGGCGCCGTGGCTGGTGCATCGCAATCCGGAAAACTGGTCGTGCCCGCATAGCTTCGATCCGGACCGTTTTGCGACGCCGGAGGGTGCCGAGGCGCTGAAGAACGCGTGGATCCCCTTTGGCCGCGGTCCGCGCATCTGCATCGGCGCGGGCTTTGCCCAGCAGGAGGCCGCGCTGATTCTGGCCGAGATCATCCGCAATTTCCGCATCAGTCACCCCGAGGGACGCCGCCCGCAGCCGATTGCCAAGCTGACCTTGCGACCCGATCAGGGATTTTCGCTGATTTTCGCCCCGCGCTGATCGGGCTGTCAGATCAGGCGCAGGCGATCCTTGCGCTGCATATCGCTGCGGCTGATTGTGCCCACCGGCCCGCGTTGGTAATAACTGCGCTGGTCAGTATCGGCTGGCGGCGTGAACTGGGATGCCTGACGCACCAGTTGCGGGTCGATCGGTTGGGCAAAGGCGACGCCAAAGCGGGTGTCGCGCGCCCAGGCGACCGTGCCATCCACCGGCCCGATGTTGCGCAAATCGAGGATGACGGTTGCGCCAACCGGCGGATGCAGCGGACCTTCGGCCATCAGGCCTGAGGCGGAAATGTTGCGAACTTTGACCCGCTGCTCCGCATGGCTGGCGGGCAAGGCGCATTGCGCCATCAGGAGCAGGCTGTCGCGTCTGTGCGTGCGATGTTCTGCGTCGGGCATGACCAACCGGCAATCCATTGATCCGGCACGGGCGCGGCGGGCGCCAGCGTCGGGAGCGAGCGGCTCCAGATAGGCGCGCTGTGGCCAAGAACAGGTCAAGCATTGCTTAGGGGGCATCCCCTATTTGACCGGCATTTTGCGCGATGTGCGCGAAAAAATCTGAAATTTCGTGCTTGTATCTGCGACTCATCTGTGATTCTTGGGGGTTATGCGGAAACGAATGGATCGTCCCAATCTGGCCAAGGAAAGCGTGACGCAGGGTTTGGCCCTGTGTTGCCTCCTTGTTCTGCTGGCGGTGGCGATCGCCGGGCCCAGCGGTTTGCTGGCTTGGGGCGAGAGTTATCGCCTGTTGGCCGAGCGCCAGCAGGAAATCCAGAAATTGACCGTCGAGCGTGATGAATTGCGCAACCGCGTCACCTTGCTCGACCCGCGCCATGCCGATCCCGATCTGGCGGGCGAATTGCTGCGCAAGAATCTCAATGTCGCGCATCCCGACGAAGTGATTATGATGGTGCATTGATGGGCGCCGGTCCCAAATGGCATCTTGTCAATCTAGCCATTGGAATTGTAGTCGACCTATTGCAAAATTCGTATGGAGTGGTTTGCTCGCGCGATTTTACGCGTATAGGGTAAGCCAAACCAATCACCGTCAGGGGAAGAGACTTGGCCAAACCCGCCAGCAAGCAGACCGCGGCAGCGCCCGCGGGCGATAATGCCCTCCACGCCCTTCAGGCTGCCTATGAAGCAAACCGCCGCTATGGCGCCTCGGACGAGGAATTGCTGCATTTCTACGAGCAAATGGTGCTGATCCGCCGTTTCGAGGAAAAGGCGGGTCAATTGTATGGCCTGGGTCTGATCGGCGGTTTCTGCCACCTCTACATCGGTCAGGAAGCCGTGGCGGTCGGCATCCAGTCGGCCCTGCAGGAGGGCCACGACAGCGTTATCACCGGCTATCGCGACCACGGCCACATGCTGGCCTATGGCATCGATCCCAAGGTGATTATGGCCGAACTGACCGGTCGCGAGGCTGGTATCAGCCGCGGCAAGGGCGGCTCGATGCATATGTTCAGCACCGAGAAGCGGTTCTACGGCGGCCACGGCATTGTCGGCGCGCAGGTATCTCTGGGCGCAGGGCTGGCTTTCTCGCACAAGTATAACGAGGATGGCGGCTTGTGTGTCGCCTATTTCGGCGATGGTGCGGCCAATCAGGGGCAGGTCTACGAGAGCTTCAATATGGCGGCCTTGTGGAATCTGCCGATCATCTTCGTGGTTGAAAACAACCAGTATGCGATGGGTACGGCGGTCAAGCGTTCGTCGGCGGAAACCCATTTCCACCGTCGCGGCGCGGCTTTCACCATTCCGGGCATGAATGTGAACGGCATGGATGTGCTCGAAGTGCGCGCCGCCGCCAATGTGGCGGTCGAGTATGTGCGTGCGGGCAATGGTCCGGTGCTGATGGAGCTCAACACCTATCGCTATCGCGGCCACTCGATGTCGGACCCTGCCAAGTATCGCAGCCGCGACGAGGTGAACGAGGTGCGCGAGAACCGCGATCCCATCGAACAGGCCAAGGCCGAATTGCTGGCGCGTGGCGTGGCCGAGGACAAGCTGAAGGAGGTCGAGAAGCGCATCCGCGCGATCTGCACCGAGGCCGCCGATTTCGCGGAAAGCTCGCCCGAACCGGAGATGAGCGAACTCTATACCGACGTTCTGGTGGGGAGCTACTGAGATGGCGATTGAATTGAAGATGCCCGCGCTCTCGCCCACGATGGAAGAGGGCAAGTTAGCCAAGTGGCTGGTCAAGGTTGGCGACGAGGTGAAGTCCGGCGACATTCTCGCCGAGATCGAGACCGACAAGGCCACGATGGAATTTGAAGCGGTGGACGAAGGTACGGTCGGCGCGCTGCTGGTGTCGGAAGGCACCGAGGGTGTGAAGGTTGGCACGGTGATCGCGGTGATCGGTGATGGTGATGTGGCGGCCTCCGCGCCTGCCGCTGCTGCGCCGGTGGAGGCGGCGCCTGCCGCTGCGGTGGCGGCGCCTGCTCCGGCTGTGCGGGCTGCCGATCCGACCATTCCCGCTGGCACCAATATGAAGACCTCGACCGTGCGCGAAGCCTTGCGCGACGCGATGGCCGAGGAAATGCGCCGCGA
>DDES01000093.1:0-195 GCA_002336765.1 Novosphingobium sp. UBA1948
ACCGCCGCCGCCACGGCCGCCGCGCGCGAGGCAGGGCTGGGCGTGCCGTGATCGGCGCTTGACGTTTCGGGCGCGCCGCGCCAACCGGCAAAGCCATGAGCGACACGCAATTGATGCTGTTCAACAGCCTGAGCCGCAAGTTGGAACCCTTCAAGCCCGTCCATGCGGGTGAGGCACGCGTCTATACCTGCGGGC
>DDES01000093.1:214-10072 GCA_002336765.1 Novosphingobium sp. UBA1948
CATATCGGCAATATGCGCGCCTATGTGTTTGCCGATGTGCTGGGGCGGGTGCTGAGTTTCAAGGGCTACAAGCTGAGCCATGTCATCAACATCACCGATGTTGGCCATCTGACCGACGATGCCGACGCGGGCGAGGACAAGATGGAAAAGATGGCGGCCAAGCAGGCGCAGTCGATCTGGGACATCGCGCGGCATTACACGCAGGCCTATTGGGACGATATCAAGGCGCTCAACATCCGCCAGCCGATGCAGTGGTCGATCGCCACCGACTATGTGCCCAAGATGATCGAGTTTGCGGAAAAGATCGCCGACAAGCACTGCTACGAACTGGAAAGCGGCCTCTATTTCGACACCTCCACCGTGAAGGACTATGGCCGTCTGGCCCGCGCCCAGACCGAGGAAGGGGAAGGCCGCATCGAGGCGGTGGACGGCAAGCGCAATCAGGCCGACTTCGCGATCTGGCGCAAGACGCCTGCGGGCGAGAAGCGGCAGATGGAGTGGGATTCGCCGTGGGGCCGTGGCGCGCCGGGCTGGCATCTGGAATGCTCGGTGATGTCGGGCGAATTGCTGGGCTTTCCTTTCGACATCCACACCGGCGGCATCGACCACCGCGAAATTCACCACCCCAATGAGATCGCCCAGAATCAGGCGGTGTGCTGCACGGGCGGGCTGGATGTGGCGGGCAATTCGGGTGCCAACATCTGGATGCACAATAACTTTCTCGTGGAACGCTCTGGAAAGATGAGCAAATCTTCCGGCGAGTTCCTGCGTGTCCAACTGCTGATCGACAAGGGCTATCACCCGCTGGCCTACCGCCTGATGTGCCTGCAGGCGCATTACCGCAGCGAACTGGAGTTTAGCTGGGAAGGGCTGGGCGCGGCGCTGGTGCGGTTGAAGCGGTTGGTGATGGCGGTAGAGAGGCTTAAGGGGCTGGTGGACGAGCCTGCGGTCGAGGTGAACAACCCGCAGCTGGTGTCCTTGCTGAATGGTCTGGATGAGGTCGTTTGTGATGATCTCAACACCGCTTTGGCGCTGGTGCAGCTTGATTTGGGCCTCGCGTTGAAAATGAAGGACAAGGCGCAGCAATTGGCAACCGTCGCGCGGATGGATGCAGTTCTCGGCCTCAACCTTCTCAACCTCACCCGTGCCGATCTGCGCATCCGCCCCAAGGACGCGCAGATCACCGAGGACGAGATCGAAGCCATCCTCACCCAGCGCAAACAGGCGCGCGCGGCCAAGGATTTCGCCCAATCCGACGCCCTGCGCGACGAACTGGCAGCCAAGGGCGTGGAAGTGATGGACGGCGACCCGCTGGGCTGGGACTGGAAACTGTAAAGCGCCGCAGGCCCTAACGTTAGGCTGCGGCGCGTTCTCAAGGCGTTTCAGTTAACCGCGCGCCGGAGGACGTAACGGGGATGCAAGGGGCGTGACGCCCCTTGCCCGCCGGAGGCATAACCGCGCAGCGATCAAACATCGGCCAACAGCAACAGATCACACTCCACCACCATGCGCTCGACGGGCAGGGTGACATGCGTCACCTCGCTCACCGCAGCATCGGCCACGAGTTGGCCGGGAATCGTGAACTCGTGTTCCGGTAAGGAGGCGAGGAATTCCTCTCCCGCCGCCGCACCATCGGTGCCGTTGAACAGCAGCGTGATCGTGTGGCGCGTGCCCGAGAAGGTGGCGCTGGCCCAGGGGCGCTCGGCGTGGGAGACAAGTTCGCCATGCCCGCCCGCAAGCCGCAGCACCGCGTCGAGCAGGCGGATCGAGGGATGGCGGGGCAGGTGGCGGCTGCGCGGGGCGCCGACGCCCTTGGTTTCGTGGAGGCGGGCGGCGGGGCTGAACAGAGCCACGCGGTCGGCGTTTACGTCGCTGGAGGTGCGGAAATCAAAGCGCATGGCGGTTCTCCGATTGGGTCTGGATATAGGTTTCGATGCGGGTGGCGAGATCGGGGCGCGGCTTGCGGCCATTGCGCATATCGGCCACGAGGCGCGGATCATGTGCAACGATGCGGCCGAATTTGGTCCACGGCATGCCGGTTTCGGTGAGGTATTTTTCGATTCTGCGTAGCAACATGAGGAGTGCCCCTTTGCGGCGATTCGCTGTTTCTGTTACCCATTTGTTCTCATAGGTTTTCCTACTTGTCTAGGATTTTTCCTATGATAATATCGGGTCCATGGAAGCCACCGATCCCCGCGCCAATCTGCTGCGCCTCGCCGATGAGCGGGGGGTCAGCCTGTCGTCACTTTCCGCACTAATTGGTCGTAATGCCAGTTATTTACAGCAATTTGTCCGCAAGGGCAGCCCGCGCAAGCTGGAGGAGGGTGACCGCCTAACGCTGGCGCGCTTCTTTGGCGTCGCCGAGTCGTTGCTCCTCGGGGAAATGAGGGGTGGAGAAAAGGAAAAATCCTCCATATCTTCCCGCGTCGCTGGAAACTGGGTGGACGTGCCGCGCCTTGCGCTTGATGCCTCGGCGGGGCCGGGGGCTTTTGCGGGGGCGGAGCAGCCTTTCGGGGCGCTGCGCTTCTCGGGCGATTGGCTGCGCGGCATGGGGCTCAACCCCGCGCGGCTGACGACCATCGCGGTGGCGGGCGATTCGATGCATCCCACGCTCAACGATGGCGACGAGATTCTGGTCGACCAGTCGCGTCAGGCTTTGCGCGACGGTATCCATGTGGTGCGGGTGGGCGACAGCCTGCTGGTGAAGCGGCTCGATACCGCGCTGCCGGGGCGGGTGCGGTTGAAAAGCGACAACACCGCCTATGATCCGATCGATCTGGCGCCCGAGGATGTTACCGTGATCGGGCGCGTGGTGTGGAAGGGCGGACGACTCTAGCCGCCCGCCGATCCGCTATCAGGCGCTCACTTCACCCATTGCGCCAGCCAGTCGGCCAGCGCCTGCGGGTTCATCGAGCGGGCATCGGCCAGCGCCGTCTCGCGGCCCTTGTTGAGCACCTTGTCGTTCTTGGGATCGACGATGAAAATGGCCGGGACGCCTTTGGGGCGCGGCGTGCCATAGGCGGCGGTAATGTCGAGATTCTTGGTGTAGCGACCGACATCGACCGTCACGACCTCGAAATGCTTCTTTACCCACGGCTTGAGCGTGGGCAGTTCGATCGTGCCGGCAAACAGGCGGCAATCAAGGCACCAGTTGCCCCCGAAATCCAGCAGCAGCAGCTTATGGGCCTTGAGCGCGCGGGCCTTGCCTTTCACCACATCCTGATGCGCCTCGGCCTTTTCGTCATAGGGCAGGGGCAGCGGTTGGGGCAGGGCGGCAAAGCTGGCTTCGGCCACGCGCGGGGCGGTGGCGGCAAGGGCGGGGGCAGCGGCAGTCACAGTGATCGCCAGAGCGGCGGCAAGAAGAGGCAGGGCAGGACGCATGATTAAATCCCTATCGATATGGTGGAGATTTATTATCGCAACTCGCCCTGCTTCGCTACTGGCCTTTCGCGCTTTGCCCAATTAGGACTTCTGATATGGCTGAAACGAAAACTACTGACGCGCCGCCCCTGCGCATCCACCTGATCCCTGTCACCGTGTACCAGCAGAATTGCTCGCTGGTGTGGTGCACCAAGACCATGCGCGGGGCGTTGGTCGATCCGGGCGGCGATCTCGACAAGCTGAAGGCGGCGGTGGCGCAGGCGGGCGTGACGCTGGAAAAGCTGCTGGTGACGCACGGGCACATGGACCACTGCGGGCAGGCGGGTGTGTTGGCGCGCGAGTTGAACCTGCCTATCGAGGGGCCGCATGAAGGCGACCGTTTCTGGATCGAGGGCCATGCGCGCGGCATGGTTGAGGGTGTGCCCTGCGAGGTATTCGAGCCGACCCGCTGGTTGCAGGATGGCGATACGGTCTCGGTGGGAGAGCTGGTGTTCGATGTGATCCATTGCCCCGGCCATACGCCGGGCCATGTGGTGTTTGTGCATAAGCCGTCGCGGCTGGCGATTGTGGGCGATGTGCTGTTTCAGGGCAGCATCGGGCGCACCGATTTTCCGCAGGGCAACCACCAGCAATTGCTTGATTCGATCACGCAGAAATTGTGGCCGCTGGGCAAGGATATCACCTTTGTGCCGGGCCACGGGCCTTGCAGCACTTTCGGGCATGAAATGTTGAGCAATCCCTTCGTGGGCGGGCGCTACGGCTGAGCGCCCGCCGCGCGCGGTTTACAGGATGCCGGTGGCCGTCAAAACCGCGACGACCCCGAGGCCGAGCTGCGCCAGATAGGCGGTCATCGCGCCGATCCCGCGGCCGGCTTTGAAACGGCCGTCCATGCCAAAGGCATGCGCCACGCGGCCCAGCATGAACAGCGCGCCCACCACCGGCAACGACCAGCTACCCTTGCCCGCCAGTTCGACCAGACCGCACAGAATCAGGAAGATCGGCGTGCTCTCGATGAAATTGGCCTGCGCGCGCATGCGGCGGATCAGCAATTCATCGCCGCCGTCGCCCACGGAAACATGATGTGCCATGCGAATTTTGCCGATGCGCATGCCCAGCCAGAAATTGATCAAGGCGCCCGCCGCCGCAAGACATAGTGTGGTAGACAGGACGGCGGGGGCATATGTTGCGAGCATCATCAAAACTTCTCCTGAGGCGCGAGGGCGCGGAATGCATCTTTCGCATCGGGACTAGCCGCGAGCCGCTTGCGTTGCACGAGAAATTCGCTATAGGCGCGCCTTCGCATCCGCCCTTGCAGGCTTCTGCAGTCGGGCGGCTTTAGTTGTCGATAGTGTATTTTCAGGAACAGGTGCCGCAATGGCTGTCCCCAAGCGCAAAACTTCTCCCAGCCGTCGTGGCATGCGTCGTAGCCACGATGCCCTCAAGGTTGAGGCTTTCCACGAGTGCTCGAACTGTGGCGAACTGAAGCGTCCCCACAACCTCTGCCCCTCTTGCGGCCACTACAACGGTCGCGAGATCCTCGCTGTCGGTCTCTGATCGCGGCTTGAGCAGGAGGTGTTGACGCCATGAGTCTGCCGCGTATCGCCATTGACGCGATGGGCGGCGACGAGGGCGTTCAGGTGATGGTCGCTGGTGCGGCCCTTGCTCAGTCGCGCGATGATCGCGTGCGCTTTCTGCTGGTGGGTGATGAAAAACGTATCGCCGCGGCGCTTGATGCGCACGCGGCTTTGCGTGCTGTGGTCGAAGTGCTGCATGCGCCCGATGTCATTTCCGGTGAGGAAAAGCCGAGTCAGGCCCTGCGCCGCGCGCGCAGCACCTCGATGGGCATGGCGATCCATGCGGTGAAAGACGGTGCGGCTGGCGCGGCGCTGAGCGCTGGCAACACCGGCGCGCTGATGGCGATTGCCAAGCTGGCGTTGCGCACGCTGCCCGGCATTGACCGGCCCGCGCTGGCGGCGATCCTGCCCACTTTGCAACCCAGCGATGTGGTGATGCTCGATCTGGGCGCCAACACCGAGTGTGACGCGCGCAATCTGGTGCAATTCGCGATCATGGGTTCGGCCTATGCCCGCATTGCCAACAACCAGCCTGTGCCGCGCGTGCGCCTGCTGAATATCGGCACCGAAGAGATGAAGGGCACCGACGAGCTGCGCGATGCGGCGCAGGTGCTCAAGGATGCCGCAGCCGACCTTTCGTTGGATTTCGGCGGCTTTACCGAGGCGGACAAGATCTGTCGCGGCGATGTCGATGTGGTGGTGACCGACGGCTTTTCCGGCAATGTCGCGTTGAAAGCGGTGGAAGGCACGGCGCGTTTCGTGGGCGAATTGCTCAAGCGATCGTTCATGTCCTCGCTGCGTTCCAAGCTGGGCTTTCTGATTTCGCGCCCCGCCACCGAATTGCTCAAGCATCATCTAGACCCCAATAATCATAATGGCGCGGTGTTTCTGGGCCTGAATGGGATTGTGGTGAAAAGCCACGGCAGCGCCAATGCGCTGGGCGTGGCCAATGCCGTGGGCGTGACTCAACGGCTGTTGGAGGAAAACCTGACCACCCGCATCTCTGCCGACCTCGCGCGCCTTGGCGCTGATTCGCTGCGCGCGCCGCACAAGATCGCGGTGGAGGTGGGGCAATGAGCCGTCGTTCGGTTCTGATCGGCACCGGCAGCGCGCTGCCGCCGCGGGTGGTGACCAACCATGAGTTGGCCGAGCGGGTGGACACCAGCGACGAGTGGATCGTCGAGCGTAGCGGTATCCGCCAGCGCTATGTGGCGGGCGAGGGGGAAACCACCTCCAGCCTTGCTATCGAGGCCGCCCGCAAGGCGTTGGACGCGGCGGGCGTGGAAGGGACGAGCATCGACCTTATCGTGCTGGCCACCGCCACCCCTGATCAGACCTTTCCGGCGACCGCAACCATCGTGCAAAATGCTATCGGCGCCAATGGCGGCATCGCGTTTGATGTGGCGGCGGTGTGCTCGGGCTTCCTCTATGCGGTCGGCGTGGCCGATTCGATGTTGCGGTCCGGTATGGCCAAAAGGGCGCTGGTGATCGGCGCGGAGACGTTCAGCCGCATTCTCGATTGGGAAGACCGCGCGACCTGTGTGCTGTTTGGCGATGGCGCTGGCGCCATTGTGCTCGAGGCCCGCGAGAGCGAGGCGCAGGATGCGCCGGGCATTCTGGCGACCAAGCTTCACGCCGATGGCAAGCATAACGAATTGCTCTTCGTTGATGGCGGTCCCTCGACCACGGGTACGGTGGGCAAGCTGCGCATGAAGGGCCGCGAAGTGTTCCGCCATGCGGTGGTGAATCTGTCGGGTGTATTGGCCGAAGTGCTTGAAGAAGCAGGTTATACTGCCGCCGATATCGACTGGTTGGTGCCGCATCAGGCCAATGCCCGCATTCTCGAGGCGACTGCCAAAAAGCTGAATATGTCGCCCGACAAGGTGGTGGTGACGGTGCAGGAACACGCCAATACCTCGGCGGCTTCGGTGCCTTTGGCGCTGGATACGGCGGTGCGTGACGGGCGGATCAAACCCGGCCAATTGGTGATGATCGAGGCGATGGGCGGAGGCTTCACCTGGGGGGCAAGCCTGATCCGCATGTAATGGCGTCTTAGGGTTACTGGAAATTAAGTACGAATGTGATGGGCAGCGAGAAGGATTTCGTTGTCTTTCGTACAGATTTTGGTACTAAATCCGATTCGGGAGGGTCGCCGTTTCATTGGCAGGAGGGGCTTGTTGTGCGCTCCATGAATACACTCACGCGTGCTGATCTTGCCGAGGCGATGAATCGCAAGCTCGGCCTGTCCCGTTCGGATTCGCTCACGATGGTGGAGTCGATTCTCGATCTGATGTCGGATGCTCTTGCCGATGGCGAGAATGTGAAGATTTCCGGCTTTGGCACCTTCCTGCTGCGCGACAAGAACGAGCGCGTGGGCCGCAATCCCAAGACCGGTATCGAAGTGCCGATTACGCCGCGTCGCGTGTTGACCTTCCGCGCCAGCCAGATGTTGAAAGACCGCGTTGCGGGCTGACGGACTGGTTGAGACTTGGCTGTCGCTGCGCTAGTCTGTGGCCATGGCTGATACAGTGACCTTTTCCGACGGCAAGGATGCCGACGCGTTCCGCACGATTGGCGAGGTTTCCGAGGCTTTGGGCCTGCGCCCGCATGTGCTGCGCTATTGGGAGGAGCAGTTCCCCATGCTGCGCCCTGTCAAGCGGGCGGGTGGGCGACGGCTCTATCGACCTGAGGATGTGCGCCTGATCGCCACCATCGACCGGTTGGTGCATCGCGAGGGCTACACATTGCGTGGCGCGCGGCTGGCGATCGAGGGCGGATTGCCCGAAGCCCCGCCAAAGGAACGCGTGGTCGAGCGGCCTGTTATCGTCGAAAAGCCGGTGATCGTGGAGAAACTGATCGCGGCGACAACCCCCGATCATGGCGCATTGCTTACCGATCTGCGCGCGATAAGGGCCAAGCTGGCGGGAGCGCTGGCGGGATAGGTCTGAACCGGCCATGATGCTCGAAGATCTCGGACCACGCATCTGCATTATCGGACCGTCCAACAGCGGCAAATCCACTTTGGCCGAGGCGATCAGCCGGTCACGCAGCCTGCCTGCGATCCATCTCGATCAATTGCATCACCAGCCCCATACCGACTGGATTGCCCGTCCCGCCGAGGAGTTCGCGGCACTTCACGACACTGCGATCCAGACTACCCGCTGGGTGATGGACGGGAATTATTCTCGCCTGTTTTCCGCAAGGTTTGGGCGGGCCAGTGGTTTAATTGTGCTGGATATCCCGACTGGCACAAGCCTCCTGCGTTATGTCCGGCGTTGCTGGTTCGAGAAAGAGCGTCGGGGCGGACTGGTCGGGGCGCGTGATCGGGTGACATGGGGTATGATTCACCACATCGCCTTTGTCGCCAGAGCCAACCGCCGGCGCTACCGCCAGATCTATGATGCCACAGCGCTGCCCAAACTCATGCTTGCAGGTCAGGACGCGCTGGATGCCTTCTATCGATTGAATGGTCTGACGCGCTAGTCGGCCCGGCCTCAGGCCAAAGGCTCGGGCCCCAGATCGGCATCCAGATCGCGCGGGCGCATCAGGTGCACCAGCCGCGCGCTGCCTTCCTCGATATCGGCCCAGTGGTCCACATCCACCTCCAGCACGGCAAAGGCGGCGGTGGGGAATTTTTCTTCCACCACATCGCGCAAGGGGCTGCTGCCGTCATCGGGCACCAGATCGAAGATCAGGTCTTCCAGTCCCGGATTATGGCCGATCATCAACACCGCGCTTGCCGCATCGTCGGTGTCGCGGATGACATCGAGCAGCGAGGCCGAGGAGGCGAGATAAATGCGCCGGTCCCAGTTGACCGACAGAGTCTTGCCGTGGCCATAGCCGGCGCCTTGCGCGGCCAGTTCGATGGTTTCGGCGGTGCGCACGGCAGGGGATGACAGGATACGGTCCCACACAATGCCGCGTTCCGCGCGGTAATCCTCGATATGCTTGCCCATCAGCGGCGCGCCCTTGCGGCCCCGCGCGTTGAGCGGGCGGTCGAAATCGCGGGCGCGTGCATCGCCCCAGTCGGACTTGGCATGGCGCAGGAGGCCGATAATCTTCATGAATCTGTGTCCGCCCGAAAACTCGTTACCTCGCCTGAAGCATGGGAGCGCAGCCGTTGCAAGGCCTCGTCGAGTGTGCAGCGCAGGATCGGTGTGCCTTCGGGGAAGGCGGCGAGCAGGCGCGAGGGTAAAGCGGGCGACAGCACGACAAAATGCCCGCGATCTTCCCGGCTGCGGATCAGGCGGCCAAAGGCCTGCGCCAGACGGGCGCGGATGATGCGGTCGTCATGCGCCTGCCCGCCCTCGGGATGGGCAAGGCGCCGCGCGCGGTGCAGGATCGTCGGCTTGGGCCACGGCACCTGCTCCATCACCACCAGCCGCAGCGATTCTCCCTGCACATCCACCCCGTCGCGCAAGGCATCGGTGCCCAACAGCGAGGCATGGGGATCATCGCGGAAAATATCGACCAGCGTGCCGGTGTCGATCGGATCGACATGCTGGGCATAGAGCGGCAGCCCTAGGCGGGCCATGCGGTCGGCAATGCGGCCATGCACCGCGCGCATCCGCCGGATCGCGGTGAACAGGCCCAGCGCGCCGCCGCCGCTGGCCTCGATCAGACGGCCATAGGCATTGGCCAGCGCGGGAATATCGCCCTTGGGCACATCGGTCACGATCAGCACCTCGGCCTGCGCGGCATAGTCGAAGGGGCTGTCAAACGCGGCCACTTCGGGGGCCAGATCGAGATGCGGCGCGCCCGAGCGGGCGATAGCGCTGTCCCATGCGGCGCCATCGCGTAACGTTGCGCTCGTCATCATTACGCCATGCGCGCCGTTCAGCACCGTCGTGGCAAAAGGCTGCATCGGATCGACCCAGCGGCGGTGCAGGCCGATGTCGAACTC
>DDES01000217.1 GCA_002336765.1 Novosphingobium sp. UBA1948
ACCAGTTCAACCAGCGCGAGCACGATCTGGCGCTGGATGCGGGCTGGGCAACCAAGCTGGCGGCGCTTTTCGCTCCGGCGCGCTACCTGTTCCACACGTTGCAGATGGCCTCGTCCTATGTCGGCCAGATGTCGCCCGCCAGCACGATCACCAATTGCAACTATTTCCAGATGGCCGACAGCTTCCGCTGGCTGAGCCACACCGCCTATCGCACGGTCGAGCTGGGCCGCGCCTTTCCGGCGGCGGGCTTTGGCGAGAAGGAGCGCGAGCACTGGGAGCAGGATGCCGCGTGGCAGGGCCTGCGCGAGCTGATGGAGCGTCTGCTCACCACCTGGGACTGGGGCGAGGCGATTGTCGCGCTCAGCATGGTGGTCAAGCCCGCCATTGAGGAGGCGGTGCTGCGCGCACTGGGTGAATCGGGTCGCCACAATGGCGATACGCTGCTGGGCATGTTGACCGACGCATGGCTGATCGACTCCGCGCGGCACAAGCGCTGGACGGCGGCCTTCGCCAAGATGGCGCTGGAAACGGAAGGCAATGCCGAGGTCATCAAGGGCTGGATCGCCAAGTGGGAGCCGCTGGCCGACCGCGCCATCGACGCCTTCTGCGCCGAACTGCCCGAAGTGGCCGGCGCCGCCGACCGCGCCAAGGCGGCCACGCGCACCTTCCGCCAGTCGCTGGGCGTCTGAGGAGCGGCGCGGGTGATGTCGAGCCTTACCAACGAGAAGGATGGTGCCACTTTCACCTGTGAGAGCGAGGACACTATCCTTCGCGCCGCGCTGCGTTCGGGCTATGGCATGGCCTATGAGTGCAACGCGGGCGGTTGCGGAGCCTGTGCCTTCGATCCGGTGTCGGGGGAATTCGAGTCCTTGTGGCCCGATGCCCCCGGCCTGTCGCCGCGCGATCTGCGCAAAGGCCGGATGCTGGCCTGCCAGACGCGGGCGAAGGGGGACGGTGTTATCCGCTGTTCTAGCGCGGCGGACTATGTGCCGCCGATCCGCCCCGCCCGCCGCCGGTTGACGCTGGTCGGCACGCGGCAGGTGACGCATGACATGCGCGAGTTCCGCTTCAAGGGCGAGGGAGCGGCCAATTTCCTGCCCGGACAATATATGCTGCTCGACCTGCCGGGGGTGAAGGGCTCGCGCGCCTATTCCTTCTCGAACATCGCCAATGATGCGGGGGAATGGCATGTCATCATCCGCCGCGTGAAGGACGGCTCGGCCACGCGCGTGCTGTTTGACGAGTTGCGCGAGGGCGATGTGATCGACGCCGACGGGCCTTACGGCACGGCCTATCTCCAGACGGAATCGCCGCGCGATATCGTCTGCGTGGCGGGCGGATCGGGCTTTGCGCCGGTGCTCTCGGTGCTGCGTGGTGCCGATGCGGCGGGGATGTTGGGGCAGGGCCAAGGGCAGGGCCAAGGGCAGGGGGCGCGCAAGGCGCATTTCCTGTTCGGCGCGCGCCATGTGCGCGACATTTGCGGCGCAGAGGAACTGGCGGCACTTTCCGGCTTTGCCGCAGCGGGCCAGTTCATGCCCGTGGTGAGCGAACCGGATGAGGGCGAGGCATGGGACGGGCCCACCGGCTTTGTCCATACCTATCTGCCCGGCCTGCCGCGCCCACTGGCCGAGTATGAGTTCTATTTCGCCGGACCGCCCCCGATGAGTCAGGCCATTCAGGAGCTGCTGATGATCGAGCACAAAGTGCCGTTCGGGCAGATCCATTTCGACAGGTTCTTTTAAAAACAATGCCTTAAATGTAACGGAGGGGAATGCCCATGAGGAAGTCAACCTGCGCCCTGTGTAGGGGCGCAACGATCGCGCTCGCCTGTTGCCTGTTGCCGCAGGGCGCGCAGGCCACCGATGTGTTCAATCTGGAAGGCTATGGCGCCACTGCCCGCGCGATGGGCGGTGCTGCCGTGGCGCAGGATACCGGCCCCGCAGGGATGCTGGTCAACCCTGCCGCGCTCTCGCTGGGCGCGCAGGGCCAGCAGGCGATGATCGGTATCGACCTCATCACCACCGACATCACGGTGACCAACACGGCCAGCGGCGCCACGGCCAGTTCCTCCACCCACGGCACCAACCGCGGGCCATACTATGCACCGCAGGTGGCCTACACGTTGCGCAAGGGCAAGCTGGCCTTTGGCATCGGCGCCTTTGCGCAGGGCGGGCTGGGCACCGAATATGGCTCTTCCAGTTTCCTCTCCAGCGCCACCGGCAATCTGGCCACCGGCCTGTCGAATTCCAGCCGCCTGCTCGAACTCGCGGTTCCGCTGGCGGTGAGTTATGATGTTACCGACAAGCTCTCCATCGGTGCCAGCATCGAGGGGCGCTGGCAGGCGCTCAACCTCGATCTCCTGCTGGGCGCCGATCAGGTGGGCAGCCTGATCGGGGCAGGGCGGGTCAATGGCACGCTGTTGCCGGTGCTGGGCGGCTTGCCTGATCTGCGCGGCGCGCATTTTTCGCTGACGCGCAACCAGATCGTGGGCGGCGGCGTGCGCTCGCTGGGCGTGGGCGAGCGGATCGGCCTGATCTATCGCCCGATGAAGGGCACGGTGGTCGGCCTGTCATGGGCTCCCAAGACGCAGATGGCCGACATGAAGGGCAGCGCCACCTTGACGGCGGTGGATGGCATTGCGGGCAAGATCCCGCTGACCGGCACGATCCGCATCCGCAATTTCCAGCTTCCCCAGCAGATCAACCTCGGCATCAGCCAGCAAGTGACGCCCAAACTCAGCCTCGCGCTGGATGTGAGCGAGGTGTTCTGGAAGGATGTGATGGCCAATATCGACGTCGGCTTTGTGGCGGACAGCGGGGCCACGCTCAACATCCTGCTGCCGCAGGGCTACAAGAACCAGACCATCGTGGCGCTGGGTGGAGCCTACAAGCTGGATGACAAATGGACCCTGCGCGCGGGGGCACGCATCGCCAACCAGGCTTTGCCCAATGCCACGCTGTTTGCCGTTATCCCCGCCACACCCAGCAAGCATCTGACCTTCGGCTTTGCCCGCAAGATCGGCCGCTCGGGCGAAATCAACTTTGCCTATTCGCACGGTTTCGCGCCGACGATGGGCAATACCAGCCTGCCCAACACCTCGGCCCCGATTGCCGTGGCTCATGCGCAGAACAATTTCGTGCTCGATTTCCGCTACGGATTTTGAGCTCTCCCGGAAGGGGCAGGGGGCTGTGTCCTGCCGTCCTGCCCCTTCTTGCTATTCGGTTTCACCCTTCACGCGGGCATAGCGATAGGCCAGCTGTGCCCGCGTGATCCCCAGCAGTCGCGCCGCCCGTGACAGGTTGCCCTGTGCCTGCGTCACCGCGCGCTTGACCAGTTCGGCCTCGAAGCTCTCGATGTTGAACTTGCCGCGGATCATCTGCTGGGTTTGCGTGTCGAGATCGAGCAGCGCATCGGGTGCGGCCGGATGCACCAGCGAACCATCCTCGGCAATGTGGAAGAAGGATGGCGGATTGGGATCGGCGGCGGACAGCAAATGGCTGATCTGGATGATGCCCCCTTCGCCAGCCATCACCACCGCGCGGCCCAGCATGGCCTCCAGTTCGACAATATTGCCCGGATAGTCATGCGCCAGCAGATAGCCCATCGCCTCGCGCGAAAGGCCGAGGATCGGGCGGTCATAGCGGCGGGCAAAATGCTGGGTGAAATGGCGGATCAGGCGCGGCAATTCCTCGCGCCGCTCGCGCAAGGGAGGCAACAGCACCGGAAACATGCCGAGGCGATAGAACAGATCGGTGCGGAACAGGCCTTCGCCCACCGCCTGTTGCAGCCGCCCCGTGGCGCAGGCAATCACCCGCACATCGCAGGGGCGCGGCTGGCCGCCGCCGGAGCGTTCTACCGTGCCCTCGGCCAGCAATTGCAGCAACCGCGCCTGCAACCTTGGTGATAGCGCCTCGACCTCGTCAAGCACCAGCGTGCCGCCCTTAAGCCGCTCGATCTTGCCGGGGCGGGCGGGTTGATCGCCCTGCTTCTCGCGGCCGAACAGTTCCAGTTCCAGATCGAGCGCATCGCTGCGCCCGCAATGGATCGCCAGCAGCGGCCCCGCGCTGCGATGGCCCAGCCGGTGCAGTGCGCGCGCCAGCCTTTCCTTGCCCACGCCGCGCTCGCCCAGCAGCAACACCGGCTCATCCAGCCGCATCAGCCGCTTGACGATGGTCATCCGCCCCGCCAGCGCCTCGGCCTCGGCATCGCCCCAGGCTTCCAGCGTGTCGACTGCGCCGTGCTCGTCCCGCGCCACCTTGGCGCAATCATCCGAACAATGCGCCAGTTCCAGCCCCAGCGAGCGGCTCTGCTCCTCGTCGGCCTCCCACAATGCGGCCGGCTTGGCGATGGTGCGGCAATGCGGCGCACCCATAGCGCGGCATTCCACCTCGCGGAAGATGATGGGATGGCCCATAAAGGCGCTGGAATAGGCCGAGGCATAGCCCAGCATGGTCCAGCACACCGGTTCGCCGCTTGGCCCCATCGCGCGCAGATGCGCCTCGGCCTCGGCCGAATTGCGCCAGATCCACTCACCGGTCAGCAGGCCGGTCTGGGCGTCAACCTCGAGCTTCAATTCCTCGGGTGCGCAAATGCCCTCGATGGCATGCAGCCGTGGGCCGGTCTTGAAGGCTTCCAGCGCGCCAGCGTGCGGGCTGGCCTTGCGGGCGATGTCCGCATCACGCGCGCCCGCCGTGGCGCCGATACGCGCAAAGACGCGGCGCGCTTCCTCAACGCCCAGCCGGTCGATCAGCTCTTGTCGCATGACAGCAAAGGCCTCGACATGCATCAGCATCATCCGCTCGGCACCCAGCCAGATATGTGCGTCTCGCGGGTTGAAATGCAGCCTTGCGGAAAGGTCTTCGACCTCTACGCCGAAGCTGTCGGAAGGACGACCGGACTTGGCCTCCTTGCGGGTGCGGTTGACGGGTTTCTTGCCCGGCATCCTTGTCTCCTGTCATGAGCCTGAGGCTCTTGTATATCTATCCCGCCCCCGCGGGGTTTGAACCGGCAGGCGCAAGGCCGGTCTTGGGGGCGGATCGCTTATGTATCCTACAGTCATGCCCGCAGTCCGCCTAGCGCTTTGCGGATATATCTGCGTCGAAATACCCATGATCATGCATGGAGCTTGCCTGCTTCGCCCGTCGGCCCGTCAGATGGCGCTTGTTATCAAGGCGTGTACGGCATGGATATATTGCATGCGCGCCTCGATGGACATGTCCCGGCGCTGGGCGACATAGCGCAGCGCGGAGTAGGCCAGATGGGTGCGGAATTCCGCAAGCTCGCCGGTGATGCCCAGAGCGGCAAAGAGCTCTTTGAGATGCCTTGAGCGTGCGGCATCGACCGAGGCGACCGCCGCGCGTGCCGCCTCGGAGCGGCGCGCCCAACCCATGATGGCGAGTTCCAGATCGGCTGCGCGCGATGCCGTTTCCGAGCGGAAGGGGAGTTGCATGAGGCGCAGGATCCGCAAGCCGATGTCGGGCTCGCTTTGGGCCAGCCTTGTTTCGACCGCGTTGGTGGAGCGGATGCGCCATTCGTCCAACACTGCGGCCAGCAAGTCGTCGCGGTCCTTGAAATGCCAGTAGAAGCTGCCTTTCGAGGCCTTGAGCTGCACCGCCAGACGTTCGACGCGGACATCTTCCACGCTGCGTTCGACCATGACCGTGATGGCGGCCTGAATCCAGTCGCTGCGTGCAAGGTGGCGGTTTGGCTTGTCGGACGGGCTGCGGGCCATCGGCACCTTTCATCGCGATTGCGTCTGGCCCGAGGGCATAAAGCGGCAAGCCGGCTGCGTCTAGGGTCCAGCGCTTTCACCTTGACGAAGGTGCCGAGATAAACATACGGTATCGTATCCATACGGATACGTCTTGCTGTCCGATAGGCCGTTTTATGGGAGAGGTGGTGTGAGTTTCTCGGCAGCCAGCGCGGCGATTGTCGCCCATATCCTAGCCATGCCCGAAGTTGCGTGCCTTGCCGCGCTCTCGCCCGAGGCGTCGTGCGACGACGAGAGCTTCCTGACCGAAATCATCGGCGCGGCGGCGGCGCTGGCCGAGGGCGAGATCGAGCCCTTTGGCCGTGCCGGTGATCGCATGGGCTGCGAGCTCGTGGATGGTCGCGTGCGGCTGGCCGAGGGGCATCACGCGGCTTGGCGCGCCTTTGTCGAAGGAGGCTGGACCATGATCGAGGGGGCGCCGGAATTCGGCGGCATGGGCCTGCCCATGGTGGTGCATTCGGCCTGCGAGGAATTGTTCAACCGCGCCTCCTCCGGCTTTGGCATGGCGCCCACGCCCATGCGTTGCGCCGCCCGTGTGATCGAGAAATATGGCAGTGCGGCGATGATGGACGAGTGGTTGCCGCACCTGATCGACGGCTCGTGGGGCGCGACCATCTGCATTTCCGAGGCCGACGCCGGATCGGATGTGCCGCGCCTGCGCACCGCCGCCACGCCGCGCGAGGACGGGTCATGGTCGATCACCGGCGAGAAGATGTGGATCAGTTTTGGCGACCATGATTTGACCCCGCGCATCGGCCATATGGTGCTGGCGCGCTCGCCCGCGATGGGGGATGTTCCGGCGGGGCTAAGCCTGTTTCTGGTGCCCAGCGAGGTGGACGGACAGCGCAATGCGGTGGTGGTGCGGCGCATCGAGGAAAAGCTGGGCCTGCATGTCTCGCCCACCTGCGCGCTGGGTTTCGAGGGCGCGCAAGGCTGGCTGATCGGCACGGCGGGGCGCGGATTGCCGCAGCTTTTCACGATGATCATCGGTATGCGCCTGTCGGTCGGCAGTCAGGGGGCGGGTATCGCGGGGGCGGCGGCGGGTCTGGCATGGCGCTATGCCGCCGAGCGCCGTCAGGGCGGGCGTCCCGATGCACCGCCCGTTGCCATTGACCAGCACGGCGATGTCCGGCGCATGTTGCTCGACATCGGCGCGCGGGCGGAAGTGGCGCGCGCGCTGGTGTTGACCGCTTCGGCCGTGTCGGATCTGCAGGCGCGCGAAAGCGATGCAGCCGCCAAGGCCCGTGCGGGCGATTTGCTGGCATGGCTGCTGCCGATCACCAAGAATTTCTGTGCCGAAGCCGCCTTCACCTGCGCGAGCGGCGCGATTCAGGTGCTGGGCGGCGCGGGCTACACCACCGAATGGCCTGCCGAACAGTATCTGCGCGATGCCCGTGTGCTGTCGATCTATGAAGGCACCAGCGGGATGCAGGCGCTCGACCTGACGCTGCGCCGCACCTTGGGTGATGAAGGACGGGCGCTGGCGGGCTTTGTGGCTGCGGCGCGGGTGGACATTGCGCGCGCGGGCGCCACAGGGGCGGCCAGCCGGATGGAGGCGCTGCTGGGCCTGCTGGAGGCCACGGCGGCGCGCGTGACCAAGGCGGATGCGCCGGTGGTGGCCTATCCCTTCCTGCAACTGGCCTCGTTGGCCACCACGGGCTGGCTGGCCCTGCGCATGACGCTGATGAGCGGCACGCCCACCCGTGACCATCTCGCCGCGCTGGGGCGCCACTGGCTGCGGCTGGCCCTGCCGCTGGCGGAGGCCGAAGCGGCGCAGGTGGCGATGGGGGCTGATCTGGCCGGTGAATTTACGGCGATGGATCCGATCCTGTTCGGGTGATCCTTCAGGGCATGAAGGAAAGCGCGGGGCATTCCTGCATGACTTGCAAGTCATCAAAAAGGAATGGCGGGTGCGGCAGGAATTGTCTCAGAAGGGCGCGTTACAGAAGGAACTATTCAATCCGAAGCATGCGTGGCGCATGGAATGCCCCTCATGAAACTGCCTTGGCGCAGGTCAGAGGGGCTCTCCGGTATCCGAGCCTGGGCTACCCAGACCGCCCAAGGGCCTTGTTTACATCCAGCACCGCCTCGGCCAGCGCCCATTGCGCAGTCACCAGATCGCTTTGCACGGCAATGCGGGAGAGTTGGACACCTGCTAATTGATCCTCGCTGATTTCGCCCAGCCGGTATGCGGCTTCGGCGCGGGCAAAGGCGCTGTTCACAGCGGAAAGGCGGGCTTTCTGCGCGGAGAGGGCAGCGCGGCGTGCGATCAACAGAGCGACACTGCTTTCCACCTGCGCACCCGCTTTCAGCACTGCGCTGCGATAGGCGGCCAGAGCTTCGCGCTGCGCGCCGCGCGCGGTGGCCACTTCGGCGTCGACGCGGGCAAAGTCGAACAGGCGCCAGCGCAGGCCGACAAAGCCTTGCGTCACCCGCGCGCTGTCCATCCCGAAACTGGCCAGTGTGTTGGTGTCGAAACCGATCAACCCGCCCAGCGTGAGATGGGGCCAATATTCCCCCAATGCGGCCCCAACGCGCGCTTCGGCGGCGGTAACGCGCGCCTCGGCTATCAGCAGATCGGGCCTGCTGCGCAGAATATTGACCGGCATCGCATCAGGATCGGGTGCCGCGGGTACCGGCGCGACATCGTCCAGCTCAGGCAGTTCTGTGGTAGCGGGCGCGCCAGTCAACACCGCCAGTGCATGGCGCGCCGAGGCAATTTGCGCGCGCAACAGAGGGAGCGCGGCATCCGCCACGCTGGCCTCTGCGGTGCGCTCGTCGAGCTCGCGCTGCGAACCCTCCTGCCACCCAAGGCGGGTGCGGGCGTGATGCAGGCGCCCGACCAGTTGGCGTTGCTGCTGCTCGACCAGTTGAATTTGGGCCTGCGTGGCGCGATAGGACAGGTAGGTCTGCACCACTTCGGATATGGTGGTGAGCCTTGCGGCGGCAAGACCGGCGCGGGCCGCGACCAGATCGGCCTGCGCCGCCTTGGCGCCATGGCGCAATCCTCCCGCCAGATCGAGATCCCAACCCAGACTTGCGGTAAGCGTGGCGGCATCCTGCGTGCGCGACAGGCTGGGGACATAGCGCCCGAGCCGCCCCATGCCGCTGTCGAGCGATTGTTCTGTTCGGGCCACCGATCCGCTAATCTGGCCAGAGGGCCAGCGGCCCGCGCCCGCCGCACGGGCCGCCGCACGCGCTTGCGTGATGCGGGCCAAGGCAGCGGCAAGATCGGCATTGGCCGGCTCGCCATCCTTTGGCCCATTGGCCAGTGCCCGCTCGACCAGCCGGTCCAGCGCGGGATCACCATAGGCGTGCCACCATGCGTCTTGCGGCGACGCGGAGGGATGGGCCGCCGCTTCGGCATGGGCGGGCGCGACCAGCACCAGCAGCAGGCTGGCGGCGGGGATCAACAGGCGCTTCATGCCAAAGCCTCCGTCAGGACAGGGGCGGGGCCGACATCGCCCGTGCTGTCGTCGCGACCCGCCAGCAGAAGATACATCACCGGCGTGGCAATACGCGCCAGCAGCGTGGAGGAGACCAGCCCGCCGATCATGGTGATGGCCAGCGGGGAATAGAGCCCGTTGCCCTCCAGCGCCAACGGCAGCAGGCCACCAATGGCCGTGACCGAGGTGAGCAGCACCGGCAGGAAGCGCATCTCGCCCGCCTTTTCCACCGCCGCGCGGACATCCATGCCCTCGCGGCGCAATTGTTCGGTGAAGTCCACCAGCAAGAGCGAATTCTTGATCTCGATCCCGACCAGCGCGATCAGGCCGACCGAGGCGGTGAAGGACAGGCTGTTGCCGGTCAGCCAGAGCGCCGCGACCGCACCGAAGAAGCCGAGCGGAACCACACCGGCGACCACGGCGACCTGTCGGAAGCGGCCGAATTCGAGAACAAGCACGGCGAGGATGCCGAGCGAGGCGGTGATGATCGCGGGAAGAAGACCGCCAAAACTGCGCGCCTGGGTCTCGGCCTCGCCACCCAGCTTGAAGCCGTAACCGGGGGGCAGTGGCACCTGCGCCTTGATGCGCGCCAGCGCCGCCTCGGTGGCACGCGAGACCAGCGTGCCTTCCCTGACCCATGCCGTGAGCGTTACCGAGCGTTCGCGCTGGTAGCGGTCAATTTCGGCCGGACCCGACTGAAGACTGGGCGTGGCAAGGCTGGAGAAGGGCACGCTTGTGCCGCTGGCGGTGGGCACCATGATGCGATCCAGTGCGGACAGGCGGTTGTGGCTTTCCATCGGCAGGCGCACGGTAACGGGATATTCGTCATCATCGCCATCGCGCAGTGTGGCGGTGGTGACGCCGCCCAGCGCCATTTGTGTTGCTGCCCGCAAGGCACCCGCAGGGACACCCAGCGCACGCACGCGGGCCTCGTCCACTGCAAGGCCCAGATCGGTGCGTGCGACGCGCAGCGGATTGCCGACATCCCGCAATTCCGGCATTGTCGTCAAAGCGGCCTCGGCCTGTTGCGACAGGCGCGACAATGTGGCCATATTGGGCCCGACGATGCGGATGGCGATCGGGGCTTCGATGGCGGGTCCTTGCGTGAAGGTGACCAGCTTGATCCGCGCGCCGGGAAAGCGCGCGAAATCGGCGCGCAGCTTTTCGATCACCTGCGGGCTGCGACCGGCCTCCCACGCGTTGAACGAGGCGGCCACCTCGCCCAGCGCGGGGTCTTCGGGCGATGGCACGATGTTGTAGTAAAGCGAGGGATTTCCGCGTCCGGCATTGGCCACGGTCCACGCCATGTCGGGTTCCTGCAACAGCCTTTGCTCGACGCGGTGCACCATCGCCCGGGTGGCGTCGAGCGCCGTGCCGCGCGGCATTTCGACCCGCACCACGAATTGCGGCAGATCGGCAGGCGGGAACAGGCTCGACCCGATGGCGGCGAGCAGAGGGATCGCCAGCGCCGAGGCAAGAAGGATCGCGCCCAGAGCATGCCAGGGACGGTTGAGCGCGCGGTGCAGAAGCGGCGCGTAAAAGCGTTCGATCAGGCCGGTCGTGCTACGCAGCAGCCGGTTGCCATGCGGATCGGCATCAGGCTTGAGCAGGCGTGCGGCGAGGAAAGGTATCAGTGTCAGGGCGACCAGAAGCGACCCCGCCACCGTGCCGAGCACCGACACCGGCAGCGACCGGATGAACTCGCCGGAAGCTTCGGGCAGGGCGATCAGCGGCAGGAAGGCGAACATCAGGCAGGCGGTGCAGCCCACCACGGCCAGCGCGATTTGCGAGGTGGCGCCGATGGCCGCCACGCTGCGATCAGCGCCTTCCCGCATCCAGCGTGCGACATTTTCGATCACCACGATCGCATCATCCACCAGCAGGCCGAGCGAGAGCACGAAGCCCGCCACCGACAACTGGTTGATGGTGAGGCCAAAGGCGGAAAGCACAAGAATGCCGACCATCAAGGACACCGGTATGGCCACCATCACCACGCCCGCCGCGCGCCAGCCCAGTGGCAGCAGGGTGATCGCCACAATGCCCAGCGCCAGCAGCAGGTCGCGAGTCAGGTGGTCGAGCCGGTTTGCGACATTGCGTGCCTGCATGAAACCGCGCTCCAGCCGGACGCTCCCCGGCAGCAGGCGGGTGAAGCCATCGAGTTCGGCATCGATGGCTTTGGTGAGCTGGGTAACATCCTGACCGTCGCTCTGTTCGGCCGTAACCAGCAGCGCGCGTTGGCCCTTGAAGTGGATAATATGGCGCGCCTCGCGGTCGGCCCAGTCAACCTGCGCCAGATCGCCGACTGTGACGGTCTGGCCGTTGGGGGTCAGTACGGGTGTGGCGCGCACGCTGGCCAGATCGGGAAAGGCACCGGCATAGCGCAGGTTGAAGCGCCGCTCGCCTGCATCAAGCGATCCGATGGGCGTGTCGATCCCGCCCGCCCGCAGCGCTTCGACCACGGCATTGGCGGCAATGCCCTGCGCGGCAAGGCGCGGCATGTCGAGCGCAATGCGCACCTCGCTTTGCGGCGCGCCCAGCACTTCGGCCTTGCGGATGCCGGGAATACGGGCCAGCCGGTTCTTGAGATCGCGCGCCAGCTTTTCAAAACTGCGCATCGGCAGAATGTCGCTCACCAATGCCACCTGCGCGATGGGGAGGGCGGTGGGGCGCCAACGGGTGAAATCAAGCCTTACGATACCCGCAGGCAGCGTGGGGCGCAGCGCATTCACCTCGCGCACCACCTCGTCATACTTGCGGTCGGCATTGGTGCCCCAGACATATTCGGCATTGATCGTGGCAACGCCATCGCCGCTGCTGGATTTGAGGTCGCGCAGATTGTCGAGCCTCGCCAGCGCGTCCTCGATCGGCTTGGTGACTTGCTGTTCGATGGCCTGCGGTGTGGCTCCGGGCAGAACCACCGTGACCGTGAAGCCCGGGTTGGAAAGTGGCGGATCTTCGGTACGCGGCAGGTTGATGGCGGTGATCAGGCCCAACGCCGCCAGCAAGCCGAAGGCCAGCACCATGAATTGCCAGCGCCCGACCGCGAAACGGATAAGCGCCGTCATGGCGTGACCTCCACGCGCTGGCCATCACGGACAAAGCCCGCCCCCATCGTTATCACCCGCGCCGAGGCAGAGAGGCCCGTGATGCGCGCCTCGCGATCGACCAGCCCCAACAATTGCACCGCGCGGCGTCGGGCGCGACCTTTGCTGTCGATCACAAAGACCGAGGCCGTAGTGCCTTGTGCGGCCAGAAGTGCCTCGACCGGAATGCGCAAACCGGTTGCCGGGGCGGCGGCGCGGGTAAAGCTGACCGAGGCGGGGCTGCCGCTGAGTGCGCGGGCATGGGCGGGCAGTGCCAGATCGACGGTCACCAGACCGCTGCGACCGTCTGCCGCCGCCGCCTTGCGCAGCACACGAACGGGCAGGGTCTGGCCGTCGGGCAGGGCGAGGGTGGCGGATTGGCCGGAATGCAGGCCCAGCGCGGTGCCGACCGGCACCTGTGCGCTGGCAAGCAGGGGGGAGCGCGTATCGGCCACGGTCAGCACACCTTGCCCCGCCCCTACGGTTTCGCCCTGTTCACCCTGTCTCGCGATGACTGCGCCGGTGAAGGGCATGGTCAGGCGGGTGGATTGCAGATCGTAGCGGGCCGCGGCAAGGCCTGCCTCGGCAGCGCGGGCCGCATCCTGACCATCGCTGGCCTGTGCGCCGGAAGCCGACCCCTCGCGTACCAGAGCGGCGTAGCGCTGCGCTGAACGACTGGCGCGGTCATAATCGGCGGAGGCGCGCTGCGCGGCAGCGGCATAGGGCGCGGCTTCGATAACGGCCAGCGTCGCGCCGCGTGCCATCTGATCACCAATTCGCGCTGGAAAGCTGGCGATCCGCCCCGGAACACGAAACGCAAGACGGGCTTCGCGTTCATAATGCAGACTGGCGGCAAAACTTGACGACTCCGCCCCGCTTTCAACGTCGGCACGGGGCGATGCCGCACGCACCGCGAGCGGCGGCGATTCGGGCTGCGGCGTGGCTTTTGACGCGGGGAGTATCGCCCACAATGCCGTGGTTGCAAGACCGCCGCCAAGCAGCGTGAGCGTTAGCCGTTGTCGTGTTGCCCGCATGACTGGATTTATCCCTATCAGTGATTGGCTATCAATGATAGGTTGACTGCCCCTTGTCAAGCCATCACAAGGCAGGCATGGCAGATGGCATGGGCAAAACGACGGACAAGGATCGGCGTCAGCGTGGCGGCCAGCGGCGCGCCCAGATTCTCGATGTCGCGCTCAAGCTGTTTGCGCAGAAGGGCATGGCCAACGTGACCACCCGCCAGATCGCGCAGGCTGTCGGCATCTCGCAACCATCGCTTTACGCCCATTTCCGCAGCGCCGACGAAATCGCGGCAGAACTGTGTGGGGCGGCGTTTGCGCAATTGGCGGATGTTCTGGCGCGCGAGGCGAGCCAGCCCGCGCCAACGGCCGAGCGATTGCACCGGATGGGACGCGCCTATATCGAGTTCGGCCTGAACAACCCCGACATGTATCGCGTGGCTTTCATGCTGGAGGATAGCAAGCAGTGCGTGGCCGGCACGGAGGAGGGGGGATTCCCGACCGATCCGGTATTGCTGGCAGGCCTCTCCTGTTTTGGCGTGATGCATCAGGTTGTGGTCGAGCATTTGGGCGAGGATTGCCCCGAAGTCACCTTGGCGGCCCAATCGATATGGGCCCATGTCCACGGGCTTGTTTCACTGTTGATCGCGCGTTCGGAATTCCCTTGGGGGGATCGCGAAAATCTTATCACGACGCATTTAGAGCGTTTGGCCATCTGAACATTGTCTGGACGCTTTCCGGCGCAGGTGGCTTTGAAAGAACGGGCCCGTTAGGTCTTGGGGCTTTGGCCCTTGCGCGCGATCCGGCGCATGGCTTGCGGCGGCTGCCCAAATGCACGCAGAAAAGCACGGCGCATGCGTTCCGGATCGTGGAAGCCCAGCGCGGCTGCTATCTCCTCAATGGGCGCGGCGGGCTCTGTTGCAAAGATTGGCGGC
>DDES01000034.1 GCA_002336765.1 Novosphingobium sp. UBA1948
GGCTGACCTGTCCCAGAAAATGCACGCGTCCGTTGAAGGCCGCCGCCTGTGTCCGCAGGGTCGCTTCATCCGCGCCCGTCCCCGCCAACGCCAGATGGGCCGAAGGGAGGTCAGCCAGCGCCGCGATGGCCAAAGCCTGCCCCTTGATGGCGATCAGCGCGCCGGGGCATACCAGCAAAGGTGCGGCATCAGGTAAGTGAAGTTCCAGCGTCTCAGCCAGCATCGCGCGCGCACCGGCCCGCGGGCGCGGAAAGAAGCGGGCGCGGTCTAGGCCGGTGTAATGGGCGACGATCTTGGAGCGGTCCATGCCCAGCGCTGCCATATCGCGCCCCAGCGCCGCCGAGACGGTCAGCAGCATTGCAGCTTGATCGGCCGCCGCCAGCATCTGCGCCAGCGCCTTGGGGCGTCCGCCCCAGTAATGGATGTCTGAGCCGCGCGCCTTGATGGTCAGCGGCAGGCCCAAAGCCTGCGCCACCAGCGCCGCGGCGGGGCCATCAGGGAAGAAGAACTGCGCATCGACCAGATCGAACGGCTTTTCGGCATGCAGGCGACGCACCAGCGGCAGCACCGCGCGGGCGATGCGTGCTGGATTGCTGTCGCCACCGATCTTGGGGATCAGCGTGAAGCGCGGGTGATGCACCGCGATCCCGCCCCATTCTGATCGCGCGGGGCAGGCGGCCAGCGAGCGATAAGGCTCACGCCGCGACAGCGGCCACGGCGGCACGCCCAGTGGATTGACCATCACCAAGTCAACATCGCCCCGCGCGGCCACCGCCACCATCTGGTTGGCGACGAATCGCCCGAAGGCAGGTCGCGCGGGCGAGGGGAACAGCGTTGAAAGCGAGAGAATGCGCAGCATAGGCCGCGCTTTACAGCTTCCTCACTAACATTTCGGCAACGGCCAGCCACGGCGGGCTGTCGATCACCAGTTGCCGGTGGCCGATGCCGGGCGGCAACAGGGCGATGCGTTGCTCGTCGCGGTCGATCAACCGGCCATAGACGAAGCGCCCACCGGGGCGGGGCGCCAGCACATCGCGGTTAACCAGTTTGGCAAAGCCCTCGGGATAGACCTGACGCAGCCAGATCTGGTCGCCATGGCGATAATCGCCCGCGCTGGCTTCCACCGACATGGCCATCTGCACACCATCACCCACCAGATCGCTGGGCAGAATGGCGTCGCGCGGGGCGGTCAGCGCCTCGGCGCCGGCATCGGTGAGGCGCGCCACCATCTTGGCGGTCTCCTCCGTCTCGCCGCGTACCAGCAGTTCAGGGTCCACCCCCAGAGCCGAGGCGATGCGGTTCATCCACACCAGCGAGAGATTGCGCGTGCCTGTTTCAAGGCGACCAATGGTCTGCGCCGTGGTGGGCGGATCGCAGCGCGCGGCCACGTCGGCCAGCGTCATACCCTTTTGGCGGCGGATATCGCGAATGCGGTTAATCATGGAAAGTTCGACCCCAAATAACCAATGCGGTTTTTTCTCTTTCCTACAGCAGCGCCTGTTTGGCAATATCTTTTCATGCCGCACATGCGAAAAGAAGGGGAATTGCCATGCAGCGCGAACTGGTCGAACGCGAACTGACGCCCGAAGGCCCGGCCCGCACCGGCCCGCGCAAAGCCCGTCGGTCCGTCACTGTCAACATCGCCGAATCGCCGCTGACATGGCTGCACGCACGCGGTCATCTCACACCCCGTGAATATGATGCGGGCGAGCGGTTGCGCTTTGATTGGGAGGTTGCGCAACTCAACCCCGGCATGTCGATGCGGTGGGAACCGGTCACCTCGGGTGGCGGTCGCCATGATCGCCACCTGAACCCGACCGAGCGCCAGATCGCGGCGCGCGCGCGTTTCGATGGTGCGGTGGCGGCGGCGGGCAAGGGTTTGGCCGATATCCTGTGGCGCGTGGTCTGCGCCTGCGAGGGGCTGCCAGACGCCGAGCGCGCACTAGGCTGGCCGTCTCGCTCGGGCAAGCTGGTGCTGAAACTGGCGCTCGAGCGGGTGGCGGATTTCTACCGGATCACCTGAAGGCTCAGCCCTCGACCATCTCCGCCAGTTCCAGCCAGCGTTCCTCGGCGGCATCCTTGTCGGCCCGCGCCTTGTCAAGCGCGGCGGTCAGTGCGGCGAAGCGCTGCGGGTTCTTGGCATAGAGATCGGCATCGCCCAGCGCGGCTTCGAGCTTCACCATCTCCGCTTCTATCTCCTCGATGCGGGCGGGCAGCAGATCGTAGTCGCGCTGGTCCTTATACGACAGCTTGGCCTTGCGCGCGGGCATCTGCACCGGCGCGGCCTCGGCTTTTTCGGCCGCTTTGGGCTTGCCGGAGACGGTGCGCTGCTGGCGCTGCTTCTCCCAATCGGCATAGCCGCCCGCCACGATATCCACGCGGCCCGAGCCATCCAGCCCCAGCGTGACGGTACAGGTGCGGTCGAGAAAGTCGCGGTCGTGGCTGACGATCAGCACAGTGCCGTCATAATCGGCGATCACTTCCTGCAACAGGTCCAGCGTTTCGAGATCGAGGTCGTTGGTCGGCTCGTCGAGCACCAGAAGGTTGGAGAAGCGGGCAAATTCGCGTGCCAGCAAAAGGCGCGAGCGCTCCCCGCCCGACAGCGTGCCGACCCGCGCCTCGACCAGCCCCGGATCGAACAGGAAATCCTTGAGATAGCCTTGGATATGCTTCTTCTCGCCGCGCACCTCGACCCAGTCGCCGCCTTCGGCCAGCACATCGCGGATGCGCTTTTCCGGGCTCATCAGGCTGCGCTGCTGGTCGATCATCACGCCCGACAGTGTCTTGGCCAGCGTGATCGTGCCCGTGTCAGGCTCCAGTTCGCCGGTCAGCATCTTGAGCAAGGTGGTCTTGCCGGCGCC
>DDES01000199.1 GCA_002336765.1 Novosphingobium sp. UBA1948
CTCAACCAACCTGCCAGAGACAGAACTAGCCGAACAACCAGCACCCCGCTTTTTACTTCGGAGGAGCAGATGTCCGTCTATGTTGGCGACCGCACCAGCTTCTCAAGTACCCCCTCAGGAGCGCCTCACCGCTGCGGTGAACGGCCCTCTAAAGGGGGTATCCGAGTCGGTCAACTCCTATTTCAAAAAAATGACGAGAAATGATCAAAATTACAAAATTACAATAAGATAGGTCATATGGAGCCCTCCCAAGGCACGCCGCACCCTGCATCGTCGCCCGACTCACTGCTCCTCTTCAGGATTCGCAACCCAGCGTAAGCCAATCTTTACCCGATCGCGCGCATACGCGAGTCATGATCCAGTCTTCGCCCTCCGCCCATCCGCGTGTCGCGGTTATCGTTCCCGCCTATGGCGTGGCGCATCTCGTGGGCGAATCGCTGGCCTCGCTGCAGGCGCAGACGCTCACCGACTGGGAATGCCTTGTCATCGACGATGGCGCGCCCGACGATGTTGCGGGCGCCGTCGCCCCATTTCTGTCGGACCCGCGTATTCGTTTCCTCGCCACCGACAATCGCGGTGTGTCCGGCGCACGCAACCGCGCTATCCGCGAGGCCCGCGCGCCACTGATCGCCCTGCTTGATGGCGACGACCGGCTGCGCCCGACCTATCTTGAAACCACTGTCAGCCTGCTGGAGAGCAACGCGGACCTGCGCCTTGTCACCTGCAACGCGCTCCAGTTCGGCGCCATCGNNTCGTCGAGCGACCTGCCGACGCCCCGCATCCCCGCCTCGGCACGCTCTCCCAAGTGATCGACCGCAGCTTCAACGTCTATATCGGCACCACCTTCCGCCACGCCGATTTCGACGCGGTCGGCGGCTTTGACGAGACGATGGCGCAGTCGGAAGATTTCGATTTCTGGGTGCGACTGATGATGCTGGGCGGCCACGCCTATTATGTCGACGAGGCGCTGGGCGACTATCGCATCCGCCCCGGCTCCGCGTCCGCCAGTATCGTGCGCATGATCCTTGGCAACATCAAGGTCTATGAAAAGGCCGCCCGTACCCTGCCCGCCGATGCCCCCGAACAGGCCGTGCTGCGCCACATGATCGCCGACAGCCGTAGCGCGCTGGGCTTCGAATACGCCATCGACCGCATCATTGAGGGCGATATCCGCCGCGGTCTTCAGGAATTGCGCGAACATGCCGAGCGACTGCGCGGGTTGAAGTGGCGGGCCTTCTTCGCCGTATGGCGCGTGGCGCCCTCGCTGGCGCAACCCATGTTGCGCTGGCGGCGCCAGTTGCACAGCCGCGGCGCCTTGCGACTGTCCCTGTTCCGGCGCGCGCCCCGCGCCGCATAGCAGTAGCGCTTCCCCCGCAACCGGCGTATACTCCCTTTGCGGCAGGGCAATCTATGTCCGCTGATCGGGAGAGTATCGCCATGCGACGCTATTGGCCGCTGCTGGTTCTTTCGGGTCTGGTGTGGAGCGCTCCGGCGCCGGGCGAGGCTTTGCCTGTCAAACCGTCCGAAGCAGATAGCGAGATCGTCAAAACCGCCTCCGATGCCGCCCAGCGTATGACCGTGCCGGTCAGCATCGGCGACAAGGGGCCGTTCCGCTTCCTGATCGACACCGGCGCACAATCCACCATCCTGTCCGAACACACCGCGCGCGACCTGGCGCTGACGCCCTCGGGGCGGATCAACGTGCTCGGTGTCGCGGGCACGCGCGAGGTGGGCATTGTGGCGCTGGAGGATATCCGGCTCGGCTCGCGCATCTGGCACGGGCGCCAGATCCCGCTGCTGGCGGGCGAAGATCTGGGTGCGGATGGGGTGGTCGGACTGGATGGCTTGCAAAACCAGCGCGTACTGCTCGATTTCGCCGCCAACCGCATGGTGCTGGTCGAGGCCAGCGATCCGGCCTTGCGGCAACGCGACTATGACATTGTGGTGACCGCGCGGCGCCAGCGGGGTCAACTGATCCTGACACAGGCCGTGATCGATGATGTGCGGGTCGATGTCGTGATCGACACGGGCGCCGATGTGTCGGTGGCCAACCCCGCGCTGCAACGCGCCCTCGCGCAGGAGCACGGCCGCCTCACCACCACCTTGCGCAGCGCCACGGGGCAGGAAATCGCCGCCGATGTGGGCCTTGCCCGCCAGATCACGATCGAGGCTATCCGTATCAACAATATCCAGCTCGCCTTTGCCAATTCGCCCACCTTCAAGGCGCTGGGGCTGGAGCGGCGCCCCGCGCTGCTGCTGGGGATGGAGGCGCTGCGCCTGTTCAAGCGGGTGGCGATCGATTTCCCCCGCCACCGCATCATGTTTGCCATGCCGCCCGGAACACTGCCGCCGTCGTAACTTCGCGCCTGTGAGCGTTTCGGACTTCCCCTTTCGCGCATCGTGCCTACATAGGCGTCATGCCGCCAGAAACACCCACGCCCGCCGACAGCAAAAACCCCCGCCCCGCAGCCAGACATGATGGCTGGCACACGCTTCGCCGCTTCCTGCCCTATCTATGGCCCAAAGACCGGCCCGATCTGCGCCTGCGCATCATGGGGGCGGTGGTGTTCATCCTGCTGTCCACCGGCACCCAGCTTGCCCTGCCCTATTTCCTGAAATGGGCCGTGGATGCGATGGACCTGTCCGGCCCGCGTGTGCTGACCGGCGCCCTGCTGTTTGTGCTGGCCTATTCGGCGGGCCGTTTTCTGGGCGTCGCCTTCGACAATCTGCGCAACATCACGTTTGAGCGCGTGGGGCAGGACGCCACCCGCCAACTGGCCGAGCATGTGTTCAGCCAGTTGCACAAGCTGTCGCTGCGCTTCCATCTCGCCCGCCGCACCGGCGAGGTCACCAAGACCATCGAGCGCGGCACCAAGAGCATCGACACGATGCTCTATTTCATGCTGTTCAACATCGCCCCCACCGTACTGCAACTGCTGATCGTGGCGGTGATCTTCTGGGTCAATTTCGGCTGGGGGCTGGTGGCGGCCACGGCCGTCGCCATCGCCGCCTATATCTGGGTCACGCGGACCATCACCGAATGGCGCTCCGCGCTGCGCGAGAAGATGAACCGGCTCGACGGGCAAGCGCTGGCGCGCGCGGTTGATTCGCTGCTGAATTACGAGACGGTCAAATATTTCGCCGCCGAACCGCGCGAACTGGCACGCTACGCGCAAGCCACCCGCGCCTACGCCGATGCCGCCACCACCAGCGAGAACAGCCTCGGCCTGCTCAACATTGCTCAGGCACTGGTGGTCAATCTGCTGATGGCTGCGGCGTTGGCCTATACGGTGTGGGGCTGGACACAGGGGCGCTTCACCGCTGGCCAATTGATCTTCGTGCAGACCTATCTGACGCAATTGTTCCGCCCGCTCGATATGCTGGGCATGGTCTATCGCACCATCCGGCAGGGATTGATCGACATGGCGGCGATGTTCTCGCTGATCGACACCGATGTCGAGGTGAAGGATGTGCCGGGCGCCCCCGCGCTGGTGGTGCGTCGCCCCTCGGTCGTGTTCGACAATGTCACCTTCGGCTATGACCGCGACCGCACCATCCTCAATGGCCTGTCTTTCGAAGTGCCCGCAGGCCATCATGTCGCGCTCGTCGGCCCCTCGGGCGCGGGCAAGAGCACCATCGGGCGGCTGCTGTTCCGCTTCTATGATCCGTGGTCGGGCCGCATCCTGATCGACGGTCAGGATATAGCGCAGGTCTCGCAGGCCAGCCTGCGCGCGGTGCTGGGCATTGTGCCGCAGGATTCGGTGCTGTTCAACGACACGATCGGCTACAACATCGGCTATGGCAAAGCTTGGGGCCGCGACGGTGCCGGTTTGAAAGAGATCGAGGAAGCCGCGCAGGGCGCCGCGCTGATGGGTCTGATCGACCGCCTGCCACAGCGCTTTGAAACCGAGGTGGGCGAGCGCGGGCTAAAGCTGTCCGGCGGCGAGAAGCAGCGCGTGGCCATTGCCCGCACGCTGGTGAAAAACCCGCCGATCCTGCTGCTGGACGAAGCTACCTCGGCGCTCGACACCCGCACCGAGCAGGACATCCTCGCCACGCTGCACGCCATTTCGGAACATCGCACAAGCCTGTCGATTGCCCATCGCCTTTCGACCATCGCCGATGCCGACCGTATTTTCGTGCTGAGCGAGGGGCAGTTGGTCGAGCAGGGCAACCATGCCGAATTGCTGCGCCACGACGGGCTCTATGCCGAAATGTGGGCCAGACAGGCCAATGAGGCGCAGGATGACGAGACGCTGGTTTCCGTCTCGGCCTAAAAGGAAAGGGCCGGGAAACCTGCTGGTTCCCCGACCCGATCCGAAAGCCCGAAAGGGCAGATCCGCTTAGAACGAAGCCGTCAGCGAGAGCACGCCCACCGGCTTGGTGGCGCGATAGAACTCGTTGGCGCCGCCAGCGTCCGACTTCGACACATTGGTGCCGACCAGCGAGGCGTCGAGCGTGATCGACTTGATCTTGTACGAAGCGCCGACGTTGTAATCGACATACTGCTTCACCCAGTTGAAGCCGCCAGCATTGTGGCCGACGTGGGCGTGCAGCGTCAGGGCGGTGCTGGGCACGGCCACCGAGGCTTCGAGATACTTGTAGACGTTATACTTGGTGGCGGTGCCGAAGGTGGTGAAATAGTCCTGCTTCGGGGCCCAGTTCAGACCGCCCTTGATCGACACGGGGCCGAGAGCCTTGGTCACCGAACCATAGAGTTCGTAGTAGTTGCCAGCCGAGGCACCGGGATAGAGGTAGCCATAGAGGCCTCCGTCAACGGTGAAGCCGGTGTCGCCAATGGCGTGGGTGTAGCCGCCGTACACGTCGATTTCGGTGCCGCCGATGTTCACGGCGCTGGCGCCGGCCGAGGCGCTCGAACCCCACACCGAAACATAGAAGCCCGACTTGTGCGACGCGGTGATCGCAGCCTGCACGGCCGGCTTCTGGTCCGACTGCGAGATACCACGGAAGCGGTACTGCGACACGATCGCAGCGCTGCCGGTGATGGTCACTTCGGGGGTTTCATCCGCAAAGGCGGCAGTGCTGGCGAAAGCGGTGGCGACCGCAGCGGCCGCGCAGAGGAACTTGATCTTCATTGTGGAGCCCTTTTCTATTCGTTTTCGGGTTCCTGCCTGCGATCCCAGCTTCCACACCTCGTATCGGGCTGAATTGCTGCGATGCATGATCGCTAACAGCGCTTGCCGCATCGCACAACAAGCCCTGTTTCTTGTCACCCAGATTACACAAAAGCTGTGGTCAATTGGCAACAATGCGCCCTATTGGTAACACTAATGTCAGTAATTGGCATCTTTCCAGATCACCGCCTGCCCCACTTTGACATGGCCCGACACGGAATCGAACGTCATTGTGGGCGAGCCATAGAGCTGCCAGCCCTGCGCGAGAGCCTCCGACACGCGCTCGCAAAAGGCGCGGTCATCCTTGCCGGTCAACAGGCGATAGGTGGGCCGCCCCTCGGGCGTGTCAAAGGTCATCTCGCTCATGGCTTGCTCCGCATTAGAGGATGAATTTGGACAGATCGATGTCACGCGCCAGATCGCCCAGCCGCGCCGCCACATAGGCTTCATCGATGGCGATCGTCTCGCCTGCCCGGTCCTCGGCTTCAAAGGACAGCTCTTCCAGCAGGTGCTCCATCACGGTCTGCAAACGCCGCGCCCCGATATTCTCGACGCTCTCGTTCACCTGTGCCGCGATGCGGGCAATGGCGCGGATCGCCTCGGGGGTGAAATCCAGCTCCACCTTTTCCGTGCCCAACAGCGCGCGATATTGCGCCACCAGATTGGCCCGCGTTTCCGACAGGATGCGTACGAAATCATCCTCGGACAAAGCCTTCAGCTCGACACGGATCGGCAGGCGCCCCTGAAGCTCGGGCAGCATGTCGCTCGGCTTGGCCACGTGGAAGGCGCCGCTGGCGATGAACAGCACATGGTCGGTTTTCATCGGGCCATATTTGGTGGCGATCGTCGTGCCTTCAATCAAAGGCAACAGATCGCGCTGCACCCCCTCGCGGCTGACCGAGCCGCCGCGCACGTCGGACACGGCAATCTTGTCGATCTCGTCGATAAACACGATGCC
>DDES01000057.1 GCA_002336765.1 Novosphingobium sp. UBA1948
CGGCACGCGGGCAGGCGGGCCGCGCAACGCGCCGATCAACCCGCCCAGCACATAGGCCAGCTTGGCCAGCGTGCCGGTGGACACCCGCGCATCCCACGCGCGCGGCCCCAGCGCCGCCACCCGCCGCGCGATCCCGCCATAAATCCCCGCCGCCGCCAACACGGCCCAGCGGCAGCGGAACGGCAATCGCGCCGCCCCCGCCCGCGCGCTCGCCTCATAGGTCTGCGCCATCGCGCAAAGCCGCGCCACCAGCGCCACCAGCGCCGCGCGATGCTCCGGCGCCATCACGGCTTCGGGCGCGATTCCGTGCTGCGCCAGCCAGTCGGTCGGCAGATAGCAGCGCCCCGCCGCCGCATCCTCGGCAATGTCGCGCACGATATTGCCAAGCTGGAACGCGATGCCCAGATCGCTGGCGCGGTTCAGCGTGTCGCCATCCTCGGGATCCACCCCCATCACCAGCGCCATCAGCACGCCCACCGCGCCCGCCACGTGATAGCAGTAGGCCAGCATGTCCCGCTCGGTCGTCGGCCGCCAGCCCGCCGCGTCCAGCGCGAAACCGGCCACCACATCGCCGGTGTGCACGGCATTGATCCCGCATTCTGCCGCCACCACGCCCAGCGCATCGAACGCCGGATCGCCGGTGGGATCGCCGCCCAGCGCCCGCGCCGTCAGGCGGCGGATCGTGGCCAACCGCTCCGCATCGCCCGCCGATTCGCCAAGCGCGCCGCCCAGATGCTGGTCATCGGCCAGATCGTCGCAGGCGCGGCACCATGCATAGAGCAGCCACACCCGCTCGCGCGTGGCGCGGTCAAACAGCGTGCTGGCCGCGGCGAAACTCTTCGATCCACGCGCGATCGTTGCCCGCGCCGCATCCACCAGCGCCGCGCGGTCCATGGTCACAGCGTGGTCGGATCCATGCGGATGATCTGCTCGCCCGGCTCATGCGCCGCCATGCGCTCCAGCAACAGGTCCAGTTCGTGCTCGGCAATGATAATGCCCTGATGCGCGGGGCGGATAAAGCCGACCTCGACCATATGCCGGTTGAAGGCCAGCAACCCGTCATAGAAACCGAAAGCGTTGAGCAGGCCCACCGGCTTCTGGTGATAGCCAAGCTGCGCCCAGCTTACCGCTTCCCACAGCTCGTCCATCGTGCCCACGCCGCCCGGCAGGGTGATGAAACCGTCGGACAGCTCGGTGAACAAGGCCTTGCGCTCGTGCATGGTCTTGACGGTGACGAGCTGGGTCAGGCCGGTATGCTCGACCTCGACATTGGCCAGCGCCTCGGGGATCACGCCGATCACCTCGCCACCGGCCTCCATCGCGGCATCGGCCACGGCACCCATCAGGCCCAGCCTGCCGCCGCCATAGACCACGCCTATGCCGCGCGCGGCCAGCGTGGCGCCCACCTCGCGGGCAAGGTCGATATAGCGGGGATCGGCGGGGGTGGCAGAGCCACAATAGACTGCAATGCGTTTCATGAGGTCCGTTCTAGCCAGCAACGATCAGCCGTGCAAACCCTGCGACGCGATGATCGCCAAGGGTTTTATGCAAGCTGCTCGATCATCAGCCCCGCCGTTGCCTTGGCGCTGCCCACCACGCCGGGGATGCCCGCGCCCGGATGGGTGCCGGCACCCACCAGATAGAGGTTGGGGATCACATCGTCGCGGTTGTGCCCACGGAACCACGCGCTCTGCGTCAACAGCGGCTCGAGGCTGAAGGCGCTGCCCATATAGGCGGACAGGTCCGTCTCGAAATCTGTGGGCATATAGCTGAATTTGGTGACGATCCGGTCGTGGATATCGGGGATCAGGCGCAGGGCGACCTCGTCCAGAATGCGCTTTTCCAGCAGCGGGCCGACCTCGTTCCAATCCACCGCCAGCTTGCCGCGATGCGCCACCGGCACCAGCGCATAGAAGGTGCTCTTGCCTTCCGGCGCCATCGAGGGATCGGACGCGCTGGGATGGTGGAGATAGATCGAGAAATCGCGCGGCAGCACGCCGTGGTCGTAAATATCCTCCAGCAAGCCTTTGTAGCGCGGGCCGAACAGGATCATGTGATGCGGAATCTGGGGGAATTTCCCCTCCAGCGCGAAATGCACCACAAACAGGCTGGGCGACCAGCTCTTGCGGGCCAGTTTCGCGGCATAGCTGGCGCCGCGCGGGCTGTCGGCCAGCAGATCGCGATAGGTGTGCATCAGATCGCCATTGCTGGCCACCGCATCGAAACGCTCGCGCCAGCCGCTTTTCGTTTCCACCTCGGTGGCGCGGTTGCCCACGGTGTGGATGCGCAAGGCCGGATCGCCCAGCCGGATTTCCCCGCCCAGCCGCTGGAACAGCGCGCCCATGCCCGCCACCAGCCGGTTGGTGCCGCCGCGCGCCCACCACACGCCGCCATCCTTCTCCAGCTTGTGGATCAGGGCATAGATGCTGGAGGTAGCCATCGGATTGCCGCCCACCAAGAGCGTGTGGAACGAGAGCGCCTGCCGCAGCTTCTCGCTCTTCACGAAACCGGCCACGCGGGAATAGACGCTGCGCCACGCCTGATGCTTCATCAGCGCGGGCGCGGCCTTGATCATGCTGCCAAAGTCGAGGAACGGCACATGGCCCAGCTTGACATAGCCTTCCTCGTAAACCTGCGCGGCGAAATCGAGGAAATCGAGATAGCCGGGCAGATCGCCAGGCGCCACGCGGTTGATCTCGGCGCGCAGATGCGCCTCGTCGTTGGAATAGTCGAAATGGCTGCCGTCGGTCCATTGCAGCCGGTAAAAGGGCATCACCGGCATCAGATCGACATCTTGCGCGATGTCCTGCCCCGTCAGCGCCCATAGCTCGCGCAGGCAGGCCGGATCGGTGATGACGGTTGGCCCTGCGTCAAACGTATGGCCCTCGCGCTCCCACATGTAGGCGCGACCGCCCAGCTTGTCGCGTGCCTCGACGATGGTGGTGGCGATCCCCGCGCTTTGCAGGCGGATGGCCAGTGCCAGTCCGCCGAAACCGGCTCCGATAATGCAAGCGCGTTTCATAGTGCCTCGTGTTCTGCGATGGGCAGGGGATGGAGGTTTGCGCCCGTATCGTCAAGCGGCGGCACTATGCCCAGTGGGGCAAGGGGAAGCCCCCCGCCCAGCAGACAACGAATCGCCGCCAGCACCGGCACCGGCGGCCTGCCCGCCAGAATGCGCAGCCGGTCGCCCCATGTCGAGCGCCCCGCATAGAAACGCTCGATCAGGCCGGGCGACAGACCATAGAAACGCTCGAACACGCGATAGCGCTGGTCCGGCTGCGCGGCGCCAAAGGCGATGCGCGTCAGCAAGCGGTAATGGGCGCCATCCCGCCAATGCGCCCGCGCCCGCGCCGAGGCGGTGGCGGCCAGCGCCTCGCCCGACAGGTCGGGCAACCCGGCCAGTTCCGCCGCCATGCGCGCCGCCATCGGCAACGAATAGCCGGTGAGCGGATGGAACAGCCCTGCGCCCGTGCCGATCCGCGCCACGCCCTGTGGCGCGTCGAACAGACCGGCAGGATCGCCCCCCGCCACCACCGGCAGACAGCCGCGCTCCTCGCCCAGCACCTCGACCACGCGCCAGTGCTGGCCACGGGCATAGGCGGCGATCCGCTCGACCAGCGCCTCGCGGTCGATCAGCGGCGAGGTGGAATAATAGGTATCCTCGATGAAGACCTCGTCGGGCGCCAAGGGCAGCACATAGACGAAGCGGAAGCCATCCTCCTGCCCCTTGCTGGCATCCATCACCAGCGGCGCCATCAAACCATG
>DDES01000193.1 GCA_002336765.1 Novosphingobium sp. UBA1948
GGTGGTGCTTCCGGGCCTTCATTTTCGGCCATTTGCGTCCGGCGGCGAAATCGATCATCTCGCGCGTGAAGGAGATTTCACGATGCGCAAGGTTCCGGGGTTCGCCGCGATCGTCGCCGCGCTGGTGCTGACGGGCTGCAACACGATCGAAGGAATGGGAAAGGACGTGTCGTCCGTGGGCAAAACGGTCTCCAGGACGGCACAGGAGACGAAGTGAGGCAAGGCCGGGCGGAGGATCACTCGCCCGGCGCGGCTTCCGCTTCCACCGGCGCCCGGGCGCGGGCGCGCTCGGTGAACCAGATGCCGATCAGCGCCAGTTCGTAGAGCAGGCACAAGGGGATCGCGAGCAATAGCTGCGAACCGACGTCGGGCGGCGTCAGCACGGCTGCGATGGCGAAGGCAGCGACGATCGCATAGCGGCGCGCGCCCTTGAGTTGCTGGCGGGTCACGATCCCGGCGCGTTCGAGCAGCATCAGCAGCACCGGTAGCAGGAAGGCGATACCGAAGCCGAACAGGAACTGCATCACGAACGACAGGTAATTGCCCACCGCAGGAAGCGCTTCCTGCTGCACGCCGCCCATATTGCCCTGGAAGCCGAGCAGGAAATGCAGTGCGACCGGGATGGCGACATAATATGCCAATGCCGCACCGGTCAGGAACAGGATCGGTGTCGCAAGCAGGAAGGGCAACAGCGCACGGCGCTCATTCTTGTAGAGGCCCGGCGCGACAAACTGCCACAGCTGGTTGGCGATGATCGGGAAAGCCAGCATGAAGGCCGCGAACAACGCCACCTTCAGATCGACGAAAAAGGCCTCGTAGAGCTTGGTGTAGATCAGCTTGCCACCTTCGCCCGCCGCATTGCGCAAGGGCTGCACCAGAAAGGCGAGGATCGGGTTCACGAAATAGAGGCACACGCCAAAGGCCACCGCCAGCGCGGCGATGGATTTGAGCAGCCGCGCGCGCAACTCGATCAGATGGTCGAGCAGCGGTGCCTGTGTCTGGTCAATATCCTTGATGTCGAAAGCCATGACGCGCGCTCACGCCTCCTTGGGCAGAGTAGCGGGGGTCAGGCTCTCATGCTGCTCCACCTGTGCGGCGGCAGCATGCGGATCGGCGGGAAGATCATGTTCGGCAACCGGCGCGCCCAAAGGCTCACTGGGCGCATGGGCGGCCACTTCGGGTGCGACCTCCAGCGCGGGATGGGCCTTCATAATGGCTTCGTTCTGCTCGCGCCACTTTTGCTCCATCTCGGCCATTTCGGCCTCGCGGATCATGTTTTCGACGCCGGTGCGGAAATGGCCAGAAACACGGCGTACCGTGCCCATCCATTTGCCCATCGTGCGCATGGCGCGCGGCAAGTCCTTCGGCCCGATCACCACCACGGCCACCACAGCCGTCAGCAGGAATTCGGATGGCGCAATATCAAGAAACACGGACGTTCCGGATCACTTCTGCTCGGTGGTCTGGTCAACCGGCTGCACAGGGGTTTCAGCCTTCGCCTCGATCTGCGCGGGGGGCGGCGTGGCGGGCTTGTTGCCCTCCTCGTTCAACCCTTCCTTGAAGCTTTTGATACCCTTGCCGAAATCGCCCATAATTTCGGACACGCGGCCCTTGCCGAACAGCACCAGCACCACCAGCAGCACGATTACCCAGTGCCAGACAGACCCGAAACCCATTGCAAACACTCCATGCCAGCCGCCATGCAGGGCGGCGCTTGCACCCTATCTAGGCGCTTTACTCGCCCTGCGCCACCCCATCCGCCGAATGACGTAGGCTTTCCCCGTCGGGCTGTGCACCATCGCCGCCCATCAGCGCCTCAAACGCTTCCTCCACCGGATCGAGCAGGCCTGTGGCGCGCAATTCCTCGATGCCTGGCAGATCACGGCGACTCGCCAGCCCGAAATGGGCGAGGAAGGCGGGCGTGGTGGCATAGATCACTGGCCTTCCGGGTACCTCGCGCCGCCCCGCGATCCGTACCCAGCCTGCTTCCATCAGCAAATCCACCGTGCCCTTGGCGGTCTGCACGCCGCGAATCGATTCGATCTCGGCGCGGCTCACCGGCTCGTGATAGGCGATGATGGCGAGGCATTCGGTGGCCGCACGGCTCAGCTTGCGCGACTCCTCATGCTCGCGGCGCAACAGATGCGCCAGATCGGGCGCGGTCTGGAAATGCCATTTGCCGCCGCGCTCCACCAGATGCACCCCTCGCGGCGCGTAAAAAGCGGCCAGTTCGGCCAAAGCGCCACGCACTTCGGCAAGGCTGGCGTCGGACTGGGCCAAATGGGCTGCAATTGCCTCCGCGCCCATCGGTTCGGTGGCGGCAAACAGGGTGGCTTCCACCGCGCGGACCAGATCGCTCATGCCGACACCTCCCGTGCGGCGCCCCTCAGCCGCAGCGGCCCGAAACATTCGTCCTGCGCCAGCTCCGCCTTGCCCTGTTTGGCCAGTTCGAGCGCCGCCACAAAGCTGGAGGCCAGCGCCGAGCGGCGCAGGCGCGGATCGGCCCAATCGCCATGTGCATCGGCGGACATGGGGGGAAGGAACGCCGAAAGCTCCATCCAGTCCAGCGTCATGCCCAGCAGCGCCCCTACCCGTGCCAACGCCGATTCGAGCGTCATCACCTTGCGGTCCGCCACCATATGCACCACCGGCGCGGTGCGCGCCTTCACCTGCCCATAGGCGGCGATCAGGTCATAGGTCTCGCATTGCCACAGCGCGCGCTTGTCCACCCGCAAGCCTTCGGGGGCGCCGCGCCGGAACACATCGCGCCCCAGCCGGTCGCGCGCCATCAGCCGCGCCGCCGCCTCGCGCATCGCCGCCAGCCGTTGCAACCGCAATTGCAGGCGCAGCGCCAGTTCCTCCGGGCTGGGCTCTTCCTGCTCCTCGCGCGGCAGCAGCATGGCCGATTTGAGATAGGCCAGCCATGCCGCCATCACCAGATAATCGGCCGCCACCTCGAGTTTCAACGCCTCGGCGCGCTCGATATAGGCGATATATTGATCGACCAGTTCGAGGATCGAGATCTGCCGCAGATCCACCTTCTGGCGCCGCGCCAGATCGAGCAGCAGATCGAGCGGGCCTTCCCAGTTTTCCAGTTCGAGAATCAGCGCGTTTTCCGCTGGCGCGGGGGCAAAAAGATGCGCCGCCTCGTCCAAAACGGGCAAAGGCAAAGCGCTCTGGCTCACGCGATCACCGCCAACAAAGTATCACGTTTTGCGATCAATTCCGCATGGAGCGCCGCATCCGACGCCTGCGGCACCGCGGTATCCGCCAAAGCGCGCTCCAACCGCTCTGCCGCGCCCTCGGGCATGGTGGGGCAGGCCGCCGCGATGCCCACCATATCCTCCATCTTCGCCCAGCAATTGAGCACCAGATCGCAACCTGCCGCCAGCGCCTTGGCCGAACGCTCGGGGATGGTGCCGGACAAAGCCTGCATATCGATGTCATCCGTCATCAACAGGCCATCGAACCCGATAGCGCCGCGAATGATGTCCTGCACGATCCGGCGCGACTGGGTGGCGGGCGCTTGCGCGTCCCAAGCGGGGAACAGGATATGCCCCGTCATGCCGATCCGCGCCCGCGCGGCAAGGCTGCGGAAAGGCGCGATATCACGCTCCAGTGCCTCGGCATCGGCGTGGACGGTGGGCAGTTCCTTGTGGCTGTCGGCGCCGGCACGACCATGGCCCGGCATATGCTTGATGACCCCTGCCACGCCCGCCGCCGCCAGACCATCGAGAATCGCCCGCCCCAGCGCCGCCACGCGCAAAGGCTCCTCGCCCAGCGCGCGATCGCCGATCACATCATGCGCCCCCGCCTCGCGCACATCGAGGGTTGGCCACAGGTCAACGCTGATCCCCGCCTCGGCCAGATCCATACCCAGCGCCTGTGCATTCACGCGCGCCGCCTCGATGGCGCTGGCGGGGGCGCGTTCGAACAGCTCGGCAAAGGGCTGGCCCGCAGGGTATTTCGGCCAGACCGGCGGCTTCATCCGCGCCACCCGCCCGCCTTCCTGATCGATCGAGATCAACAGGCGATCGCGCCCGTGCAGGCTACGCAGATCATCGGTCAAGGCCCGCAATTGCGCGCGGTTTTCTACATTGCGCCCGAACAGCACATAGCCCGCCGGATCGCTATCGCGGAAAAAGGCGCGCTCGTCCGCCGTCAGTGTATGGCCCGAAAGGCCGAAAATCGCCGGTATCATGCCGTGCAGCGTGGCACAAAAGAGAAAGGCCGCGCAAGTTTCCCGCGCGGCCTATTCCCCTGTTTTGCGTTGCGCAACGCTCAGTGCTTGACCTGACAGGGCAGGCCATCCGCCTTCAGCTTCTCGCATAGCGCGTTGCCGCCGCCGGCCGAGGTCACCAGTTGCAGGCGATAGACCGTGCCCATATCGATCTTGGCCGACACGATACGGTGGTTCATGCCCTTGAGCATCTCGTGCGCCGTCACCAGCCGGTTCCAGCCCGCCTGCGCCGCCGCCTCGTT
>DDES01000029.1 GCA_002336765.1 Novosphingobium sp. UBA1948
CTGATAGGCGCCGATCAGCGGCAGCTTGACGCTGCGCTCCGCACCATCATGGATAATGCGCAAGACCTGCCCCAGGGCACCCGGCTCGCGGCCCAGCAGACGGATCGCCTCACCCTGTCCGCCCACGGTGACCAGCTTCAGTCCGCGCGCCTCGACATGGGCGATGGCGCGCGCGCTCCACGGATCGTCTGCCCAGACGACACCAGCGCCATCCGGTGCCACCACCTCGTCGAACAGGCGCATCTTGGCGGCGAAATAGTCGTCCATCGTCGCATGGTAATCGAGATGGTCGCGCGACAGGTTGGTGAAGGCCCCCGCCATCACACGCGGCCCCTCGTTGCGGTACTGCGACAGACCGTGGGACGAGGCCTCATAGGCCAGATGGCTAACCCCCTCCCGCTTCAATCCGCACAGATTGCCGAGGAAAGTGACGATATCGGGTGTGGTGAGGCCGGTGTAGGTCGTTTCCTGCGGCGTGGTAATGCCCAGCGTGCCGATCGAGGCTGCCGAAAAGCCCGCCATGCGCCAGATCTGGCGCAGCATTTCCACCGTGCTGGTCTTGCCATTGGTGCCGGTGACGGCGCAGATAACCTCGGGCACAGGCTGGTAGAATCCGGCGGCGATGCGCGCGAAGAGGCGGCGCGGATTGGCATCGGCAAGGTGGATCGCGCCTTCCACGCGGGCCTCGGGCCGCGCCACCACGGCAATCGCGCCCGCCGCCACGGCCTGCGGGATGTAATCCTCGCCATTGGCCGCCGCGCCGACGAAGGCACCGAACACATTGCCCGGCGCCACTTTGCGATTGTCGATGGCAAAGCCGGTGACGGCTAATCCGGTGACCGGCAGATCCGCCGCGCCAGCCGGAATGTCCACTTGGGCAGCTTCCAGCAGCGCGTCCAGCCTCATTCACCCTCTCCACTTGCGATCAGCGGCGCAATGTCGCTGATGTCGATGTCGCGTGTGGCATCGGGCATGATGCCAAGCAAGGGGCCGATGCGCGGTATCACCCGTCCAACCACAGGCGCGGCGGTATAACCGGCGGTGCGCTGGAAGCTGGTGGCGGCATTGGCATGCGGCTGGTCCAGCGTGGCGATCACCACATAGCGCGGGCGATCCATCGGGAAAGCGGCGGCAAAGGTGGCGATCACCTGATCGCGGTGATAGCCGTTCTTGTCGGCGCGCTCGGCGGTGCCGGTCTTGCCGCCCACGCGGAAACCGGCGGCATTGGCCTGACGCCCCGTGCCCACCTCGACAATCGAGCGCAGCAATTGGCGCATGCGGGCGCTGGTGGAAGCCTGCCACACGCGGCGACCGGCAGGGGCATGGGCGGGATCGATCTTCTGCAAGGTGGCGGGTCGCCAAATGCCGCCATTGACCATCGCGGCATAGGCGCTGGCCAGATGCATCGGCGTGATGGTGAAACCATGACCATAGGACGCTGTCATCGTGGTGATGCGCGACCAGTTGCCATGCGTATCGCCATGCGGAAAGCTGGGCCGCCCCTTGGCGGGCAGCTCGATATAGGGCCGCTCGGCAAAGCCTAGCCCTTGCAGCGTGGATTTCATACGCTGCGGGCCAAGCTGGTCGCCGATCTGCGCCAGCACGATGTTCGACGAGTGGATCAGCGCCTCGATGGCGTTGAGCGAGGCGCCATAGTTCTCGTGGTCGTGGATCTGGAAACCGGCGATGTCGAGCGGGCGGTCCGCCGGATAGCGACGCGACAGATCGGTGATGACGCCCGCATCAATCGCGGCAGCCACAGTGATCGGCTTCAGCACGCTGCCCAGCTCATAGGTCTGGTTGGTGGCGCGGTTGAAGATATTGGCCTGCTTGGCCGGATCGCTGTCGGCAATATCTTCGGGGCGCAGGGCATTGGGGTTGAAACTGGGCAACGAGGCCATCGCCAGCACTTCGCCGGTATCGACGTCCATCACGATGCCCGCCGCGCCCTTGGCCTGCGCGCGCTTCATACCCGCCAGCAATTCGTCTTCCAACGCGCCCTGTACCCGCGCATCGAGCGAGAGCGAGGCCGGCGTGCCGCGCGTGGCGCGATCGGAGAGCTGGCGGTCGAACACCGCCTCCATGCCCACCTGCCCGTGGCCGAAACTATCGACATAGCCCAGCACATGCGCGGCCAGCGTGCCTTGCGGATAGAAGCGCTCGTTCTCGCGCGGGAATTCCAGCGCCGGTTCGCCCAGCGCGTGGATCTTGTTGGCATCCTCGGGCAGGATGCGACGGCGCAGATAGCCCGCCTTGCCCGAGGCGAGCCGCTGGGTCAGTTCGGCCACATCCTCTTCGGGAAAGATGCGGACCAGCGCGGCGGCCACTTCGGCAGGCGAATGCACCAGCGGCGGACCATCGCCTCCCAGCGCCTTGGGATTGTACCACAGCGCATAGGCAGGGAAAGCGCGCGCCAGCGGCAGGCCGTTGCGATCGAGAATATCGCCGCGATCGGGCAACAGGATGCCATCGAGCGTGCCACCGGGGCGCGCCGGATCGGAAATGCCCAGATGCGCAATCCGCGCCAGCGCCAGCAGCAGGATCAGGAAAAAGCCGACCACCACCCACAGCGCGCGCATCCGCGCCGTAGCCACGGCATGGCTGCGCACATGCACCAAAGCAGGGCGCGGCGAGGAAATAACCGAGCGGACCGAGGCCGCCTCCATCGCCGCCGAAAAACCGTTCATTCGCGGGCGCTCCCGCCTGTGGAGGGCTTCTTGGCCTTCTCGGGCGTGGCGACCGGCGCCTTGGGCTTGTCAGCCACCGGCGCGGAGGCGAACTGGCTGGCCAATGCCGGCATGGCGCGCACCGAGGTCATGCCATCGGCCGAGGCCACGCGGATCGGCGCAGGCGCATCGGGCGAACGCGGCTTGCCGAGCGCCGCCAGCTGGCGCTCGCTTTCCAGATATTGCCCCGCGGTGGGCGGCTGGTAGCCGAAATCAACATCGTTGAAGGCTTCCAACTGCTGCTGGCTGGCGCGCGTCTCGAACTCGGTTTCGAGGAACATCTTTTCCTGCTTCAACTGCGCCACACGCCTCTCGGCCAGCCGCACCTCGCTTTTCACCGCATTGACGCGGAAGGTCAGCGCCAGCACCAGCGCGGTGCAAATGGTGAGCGCAAAGCCCCAGCCCAGTGTATAGAGACGGTCGCGCGTCAGGTTCATGGCCGTGTCCTCTGACGGGAAGGCGCCCCGCTGCGGGTGGCGTGGCGCAAGGTGGCGGAACGGGCGCGGGGGTTGCGGGCCAGTTCGCCCTCGCCCGCGCGGATCGCTTTGGAAATATCGGTGTAAATGGCGGGCGCGGCATCGCCGACCACCGGCACATAGCGCGAGGTGGCTCTGGCCTGCCCGCTGGCATCTTTCAGGAATTGCTTGACGATGCGGTCTTCCAGACTGTGGAAACTGACCACGGCCAGCCGCCCGCCTTCCGCCAACAGGTCTTCGGCGGCGGCCAGCAAGGCTTCCAGTTCGCCCAACTCGTCGTTCACATGGATGCGGATCGCCTGAAAACTGCGCGTGGCGGGGTCTTTCGGCATGCCGGGTTTATGCCCCAACGCCTTGCGCACCACATTGGCAAGCTGACCCGTGGTCTCCAGCGGGCGGGCGGCGACAATGGCGCGGGCGATGCGGCGCGACTGGCGTTCCTCGCCATAAGTATAGAGGACGTTGGCAATCGCCTCCTCGTCCGCCTCATTGCAGAAATCGGCCGCCGAGGGGCCATCCTGCGCCATGCGCATATCCAGCGGGCCGTCGGCGCCGAAGGAAAAGCCGCGCTCGCGCTGGTCGAGCTGCATCGAGGACACGCCAATATCGGCGACAATACCATCAACCTTGTCCACGCCTGCCTCTGCCAAGGCGTCGGCGATTTCGGAGAAGCGGCGCGGGTGCAGGATCAGGCGCGGCTCGCCGGCGCCCCATGCGCGCGCGGCGGCAATGGCATCGGGATCGCGGTCAAAGGCATGCACCGTGGCACCGGCCGCCAGCAGCGCCCGCGTATAACCCCCGGCACCCAGCGTGGCATCGACCAGCACCTTGCCCGATGCGGGTTCGAGCGCGGCGATCACTTCGTCGATCAGCACGGGAATATGCGGGGCGTCGAGCGGGATGGCTTCCAGAAGGCTCATTTGCGCGCCCTCCCGCCGCTGGCCATCAGACTGGCGCAGGACGCCTTGGGGCCTTCCCATTCCGGCCCTTCCTGACGCGCCAGAACCTCGGGCGACCAGATGGTGAAATAGTCCAGCGTGCCATGGATATAGACCGCATCGGTGATCCCGACCTGCTGCTTCAGGTGCGGCGGCAGCACGAAGCGACCAGAAGTGTCAAAGTTGACCTGCACGAACGAGCCGAACATCAGCGCGCGCTTCGAGCGGGGTGCGGGGACACCCTTGGCAAGGGCAGCGGCGCGTTCGGCGCGGATTTCTTCGGCAAGCTGCTGGCTGTAGGACGTGCCGCAGGCGATCAGGCAGTCCCATTCCTCGTCCTTGGCGACGAGCATCACGGTCTGGTTGGCGCTGGCTTCGGTGACAATGCGGCGGACATCGGCGGGCAGCACGAAGCGTTCCTTGTCGCCCTTCGGCGAAAAGCCCTGCCCCATATAAATGACCGGAACGCCAGTCACCCCCGCCATACCCCGCCTGAAACCCGCACCATACGGAAGGCAAAGCCCCACCCACGGCGGAATCGCGCGTGACGCAACCCCACCGCCCGCTCCAAGCGCGCGGCAAAACTTCTTCCGATGTTGGATTCATACCGAGTCCCGCACGGGGAGCCAAGCCACTATGCGGGAAAATCTGCCACTTTGTGGAAAACAAATTTCAATATTTTGTTTTTAAAAGATTATCTTGGTTAACAAGCTCCAACCTTCAGCGCCCCTTTGCCCCTCAAACTGGCAGAATCGCGCCTAAAACCCTCGCTTGTCCCGCAAATTCCCGCAAAAACCACGCGCCACGCCGCGCCGTGACCCGCGATTTCCCGCCAATCACCCGCGACTCGGCCATGACGCTGTCAAAGCGCCGCGCCTCTGCGATGGAAACCGGATTACTGCGCCTGAGCCGTGCGCCCGCGCGCGCCATTGCCCCGCTTGCCACTGTCGGGATCAGGCGAGGGCACGACGCCAATATCGGCCAGAGGATCGCTGGCGCCTGCATCATTGGCCTCGACGCTGGTGGCCTGCGAAGCCACAGCGGCATCGTTGCGACGGGCATGGTCCATGATGATATTGGCCAGCCCCACCAGCAGCAGCATGAAAGACAGGCCAAACAGGCCGACCTGCAAACGCTGCACCATATGCGCGCGCACTTCGCGCGGGCTGGCATCGGCCTGTGCCGGGTTGGTTTCAAGTGCGGCTTGGCGCGTCGATGGCAGCATGGGCGCCATCTTAGCCCATCACGCCAGCCAAGGGAAGACCGGCAAACCCTTGGCCTCGAGCCACGCGCGATTGTAGAGCGTGGAGAGATAGCGGAAGCCGGTGTCGCACAGGATCGTCACCACGCGCGGGTCCTCGCGCCCCTCTGCCACCAGTTGCCGGCCCAGTTCCACCGCGCCCGCCACATTGATCCCGCTTGACAGGCCCAGCGCCAGCCCTTCCTCTTTCAGCAGGCGGCCCACCCATTCGAGGCCCTGCTCGTCGGAAATGCGGAATTGCGTGTCAATCACCGCGCCATCGAGATTGGCGGTGATGCGCCCTTGCCCGATACCCTCGGCAACGCTGGTGCCCTCGGCCTTCAACTCGCCATGCGCGTAATAGTTGTAGAGCGCGGCGCCATGCGGATCGGTAAGCGCAATGCGGATATTCTCGTCAAACGCCTTGAGGCCAAGCCCCACACCCGCGATTGTGCCGCCCGTGCCCGCAGCGCAGGTAAAGCCGTCGATGCGGCCCTCCATCTGCTCCCAGATTTCGGGCGCGGTGGATTCGATATGCGCCTTGCGGTTGGCGATATTGTCGAACTGGTTGGCCCAGATCGCGCCCTCGGTTTCTTCGGCCAGCCGCCGCGAGGTGTGCACGAAATGGCCCGGATTGCTGAAAGGCGCGGCAGGCACCAGCACCAGTTCGGCACCCAGCGCGCGCAGAGTGTCCATCTTCTCGCGACTCTGCGTTTCAGGCATGACGATAATCGTCTTGTAGCCCAGCGCATTGGCCACCAGCGCGAGGCCGATACCGGTGTTGCCCGCAGTACCCTCGACAATCGTGCCGCCGGGCTGGAGCTCGCCGCGCGCCTCGGCATCGCGGATGATCCAGAGCGCCGCGCGATCCTTCACCGACTGGCCCGGATTGGCAAATTCGCACTTGCCGTAAACCTCGCAACCCGCCGCCTCGCTCGGCCCTTCGAGCAGGACCAGCGGGGTGTTGCCAATCAATTCGAGCGCATTCTGGCGCGGAGCAAACATAGACATGGGGCGCTTGGTAAGCTCCAAGCGCCCCACTCGCAATGCATTTGCACTCGCCCGCCCTAAAGCAGGGCTTTCCGTCTTAGTCAGCCGGTGCGATGACCACGCGCATGCCATCCAGCGCCTCGGTGACAGGCAACTGGCACGACAGGCGCGAGGTGGCGTCGCGGTGGTCGCTGCTGTCGAGCAGATCGTCCTCGTCGGCGCTGATCGCGGGCAGCTTGTCGGCAAAAGCGGCATCCACATGCACATGGCAGGTGGCGCACGAGCAGCAGCCGCCGCACAGCGCCAGCATATCGTCAAAACCCGCGTCGCGGATCACTTCCATCACGGTGCGGCCGGTTTCGGCCTGCACTTCGCGCTCGGTGCCATCGGTATCGACAATAACCAGCTTCGGCATGACTCATTCCTCTTCCAGGCCAGTGGCCCCTGATCCGGCCACAAAGCGATTCTCCACCCCTTTGCGGCAATTTGCGAAGGCTGCTATCGACTGGCGCACGATTTGGCAACTGGCGGATTCGCGCATATTCCTTGCATTTTCGTGCAAGACCGGAGCTTGAACCATGGGATTATCGGCCACCGCGCTGCAAGAAGGGCTGGATGCCATCGCGCGGCAAACGCCAGCCATCGGCGCAGCACTGGAGCGGGTGGGCTATCCCGAACCGCGCATCCGGGAACGGGGCTATGCCACCATGCTGCGCACCATTGTCGGGCAACAGGTGAGCGTGGCCGCCGCAGCCTCGATGTGGCGCAAGCTGACCGAGGCGGTGGGCGAGGATGTGCCGCCCGAGCCGATTCTCGCCGCCGATTTCGACACATTGCGCGCCTGCGGCCTGTCGCGGCAAAAGCAGGGTTACGTGCGCAGCCTGTGCGAGTTGGTGCTGGCCGGAGCGGTGGATTTCCACGAGCTGCCCGCCGACGACGAGGAAGCCATCGCGCTGCTGACGCAGATCAAGGGCATCGGGCGCTGGTCGGCGGAGATCTATCTGCTGTTTGCCGAGGGGCGGCCCGATATCTGGCCAGCGGGCGATCTGGCGGTGCAGATCGGTCTGGGCAAATTGCTGGGCATGGAGGAGCGGCCCTCCGAGAAACAGACCCGCGCGCTGGCCGAGGATTGGCGCCCCCATCGTGGGGCGGCCGCGATCTTTACGTGGCATTGCTATAACAATGCCGCCTTGTGAGTGCCTTGGCTTTGCCCTAACGCCAGCTTGATGACCATGCCCGCCCCTGCCTTGCAAGCATCTGACCTCGCCTGTCGGCGCGGGGATCGCGTGTTGTTTGCTGGCCTGTCGCTGGACTTACAGGCAGGCGAGGCGCTGCAATTGGCCGGCGCCAACGGTATCGGTAAATCCAGCCTGATGCGCATTCTGGGGGGGCTTGCCCTGCCCTATGCCGGATCGGTCGAGCGGACCGGAACGGTCGGCCTGGTGGACGAACGCCCCGCGCTTGATCCCGCCGCACCGCTGGGGCGCAGCCTCACCTTCTGGGCCAGCATCGACGGGCCGTTGCCCGAGGGTGCGCTGGCACGGCTGGGCCTTGCGCGACTGACGGATGTGCCGGTGCGTTACCTGTCCACGGGGCAAAAAAAGCGCGCCGCCCTCGCCCGCCTGCTGGGCCAGCGTGCGGCGATCTGGCTGCTCGACGAACCGCTCAACGGGCTGGACACGGCGGCCTGCGCGCTGGTCGAGCAACTGGTGGGCGAGCATTGCGAGGGCGGCGGCATCGCCGTCATCGCCTCGCACCAGACTTTCACCCTGCCAGCCCTCAAGCGGCTCGACATGGCGGAGTTTGCCCGATGATCCGCGCGCTTTGGGCCATCCTGTGGCGCGATCTGCGTCTGTTGTTGCTGGGCAGCGCCGGTGGCGGCGGCGTGGTTTTGCCCATCCTGTTCTTTCTGGCGGTGGCGATCATCTTCCCCTTTGCCGTCGGGCCTGATCCTGTGCTGCTGGCCCGCGTGGGCGGCGGGGTGATCTGGCTGGCCGCGCTGCTTGCCGCCATCCTCCCGCTCGACCGCCTGATCGAGCCGGACCGCGAACTGGGCCTGTTCGACCAATGGGCGCTGCGCGGTATTGCCGAGGAATGGATCATTGCCGTGCGCGTGCTGGCCCACTGGCTCAGCTTTGCCCCCGCACTGATGCTGGCGGCGCTGCCCGCCGCCGCGCTATTGGGGTTGGACGGGCGCGTGATCGCGATCGTCGAACTGGGCCTGCTGGCGGGGACACCGGGGCTGGCCGCAGTGGGCGTGATGGTGGCGGCGATCACGGCGGGACTGAAAGGTGGCGCGGCGCTGGCTGGCCTGCTGGTCATACCGCTTTGCGTGCCGATCCTGATCTTCGGCGCGGGCGCGCTCTCCATCGGCGGCACGAGCGGGATTGCGCTGACCGGTGCGGTCAGTCTGGTGCTGGTGGCGCTGGCGCCCTTTGCGGGGGCGGCAGCGCTGCGGGCGGGGCGTTAGGCCTCAATAAGGCGGCTTGTGCAGCCCCTTGGGGCTCAGCGTAAAGATCTCGCAGCCATCCTCGGTGATGCCCAGCGAATGTTCGAACTGCGCCGAGAGCGAGCGGTCGCGCGTTACCGCCGTCCAGCCATCGTCCAGCATCTTCACCCCCGGCTTGCCAAGGTTGATCATCGGCTCGATGGTGAAGAACATGCCGGGGCGCAATTCCGGCCCCGTACCGCGATGGCCGACATGCACCACCTCGGGCGCATCGTGGAACAGCCGCCCCAGCCCGTGCCCGCAGAAATCGCGCACCACGCCATAGCGGAAGCTTTCCGCGTGGGCTTGGATAGCATAGCCAATATCGCCCAGCCGCACGCCGGGCTTGGCCATCTCCACGCCGATCATCAGGCATTCATAGGTGACATCCACCAGACGGCGCGCCTTCAAGGGCACATCGCCCACCAGATACATCCGGCTGGAATCGCCATGCCAGCCGTCGAGCAGCGGGGTCACATCGATGTTCACGATGTCGCCATCGCGCAGCACCCGATCACCCGGAATCCCATGACAGATCACATTGTTGATCGAGGTGCAGCAGCTATGCGCATAGCCGCGATAGCCCAGCGTGGCCGGAACCGCGCCGCCCGCCAGCGTCATAGCGCGCACCACATCGTCCAGCTCGCCGGTAGTCACACCCGGCACCACCAGCGGCACCAGCGCATCAAGGATTTCAGCCGCCAGCCGCCCTGCCTTGCGCATGCCTTCAAAAGCGGCGGGACCATGCAGCTTGATCGTGCCGTCACGCAGCACGGTGTCGCCATCTTCAACGATCTGGTATTGAGTCATGCCGTCCCTATAGCGAATGTTTCGCAAAAAGCGAGTAGGCTACTTGCCGAGTGCGAAGGTGGCACGATAGGCAGGCTTTACCGCCGCCAGCACTTTGGGCGTAACCTTCAGCGTGATCTCGTAATCCCCCTCGGCATAGGGCCCCGCCTCGTAAGGCCCGACCAGCACACCGATACGGTCGAAATGCTGGCGGTCCGACGAGCCGAGGATCAGCGTGGAATCCACCGGATCGATGCACTTGTCAAATTCATCGCCGCTGGCGCGATTAACCTTCTCGCCGCGCCGTTCGGCGCGCTGCCTGTCGAGCACATCGCAGAAAGGCAGGCGGATCGCGGCCGACAGTGCCGGTTTGCTGATAAACAGATCGGCCGGAACAATGCGCTTGCCGGCCTTCTTGTCCCACAACAGCGCGCGATAGCCGTGGTTGGGATGCGCCCCGCCGGTGTAGCTCGACAGGCCCGCCGACAAGCTGAGGAAGGTCGGCAATTCGGTCACCACCTGCCAGTTGGTGCTCTCGTCATAGGGGTTGAAGTCAAAGCCATTGGCCTTGGCATCGGCCTTGCCTTCCTTGGCCTCGGCGGCCAGCGCGGCTCGGGCCTTGCTGGCTTCCGCGTCCAACAGCGCTTTCAGCGCGGGGATGCGCGCCGCTGCAACAGGATAGCTATAGTCAAACGCGTAGAGCGCCGTCTTGGCCGAAAGCCCGCCGCCAGCAGGCGCCGCAGCAACCGCCGCCGCGCAGCACAGGCCGCCCAACAGCACACCCGTCCAACACGAAACCTTGCCCATCCTGCTCCTCCACGCCTGCCCCCGAAAGCTGCGGGGGATTGCCTTTGCCGCCGGTTGGCCCGATAGACACCGCCATGAGCAAAGCATCCGCCGCCAACCACGCCGCCCCGCTTTTCCCCGAACTTGTCCAGCCGGACCGCGACCAGTCCGCAGTCTCTATCCATTGTGTTGACAAGGACTTGTTCGAAAGCTGGGTGAAAGAGCGTAGCGCGGTCCAGCGCGCCGCGCTAGCGGGCCAGAAGTTCAAGGGCGAAGCGGGCAGCCATGCGATTGTGCCCGAGGGCGATGGCTGGATGGTGGTGGCGGGCGTCAAGGCGCTGCCCGAGCTGTCGAACTGGTGTCTGGCCAAGCTGGCCGAAGTGCTGCCCGCCGGAACCTATCGCCTGATCGGCGAGGTGAAGGCGGCGCGCGCTTTCATCGGCTGGGCGCTGGGGCAATACCGCTTTGACCGCTACAAGAGCGAGAATGGCAGCGAGGAAGCCCGCATCCTGCTGACCCGCGAGGTCAAACCGATTGCCGCCGCGCTGGGCGAGGCCTCGGCGGTGGCGCTGGTGCGTGATCTGGTCAACACGCCCGCCGAACATATGGGGCCAGCCGATCTGGAGCACGAGGTCGAGCGACTGGGCAAAGCCCATCGGGCCAGCGTGCGCGTGGTGCGCGGCGAGGCGCTGGAGCAGGATTATCCGATGGTCCACATGGTGGGCCGCGCCGCATCGCGCAGCCATGCGCCGCGCCTGATCGAGCTGGAATGGGGCGACGAGAAGGCGCCGCGTCTGGCGATAGTCGGCAAGGGCGTCTGCTTCGATTCGGGCGGGCTGGATCTCAAACCTTCCTCGGCGATGCTGCTGATGAAGAAGGATATGGGCGGAGCTGCCCATGCCATCGCGCTGGCGCGTCTGGTGATGGAGGCGCAATTGCCGGTGCGGCTGCATCTGCTGGTGCCCGCAGTGGAAAATGCGGTGTCGGGCGGGGCGTTCCGGCCCGGTGATGTGCTCAAAAGCCGCGCGGGGATCTCGGTGGAAATCGGCAACACCGATGCCGAAGGGCGGCTGGTGCTGGGCGATGCTCTGGCGCGGGCCAGCGAGTTCAAGCCCGATCTGGTGATTGATTTTGCCACGCTGACGGGCGCTGCGCGCGTGGCGCTGGGGCCGGATCTGCCCGCCCTGTTCACCCGCCGCGACGAAACCGCCGCCGCCCTGATCGCCAGTGGCGAGGCGCAGGATGATCCTGTGTGGCGCCTGCCTTTGTTCGATCCCTATCGCGAATGGCTGAAAAGCGACATTGCCGATCTCAACAACGCGCCCGCCGGTGGCTTTGCCGGAGCGACCACCGCCGCGCTGTTCCTCGACCGCTTCGTGGGCGAAGGGCTGGACTGGGCGCATTTCGACACTTTCGCATGGCGCCCCACTGCCAAGGCAGGGCGCCCCAAGGGCGGCGAGGCACTGGGCCTGCGCGCGGCATGGGCCATGCTGAAGGCACGCTACACCCGCTAACTTTGGGGGCAAAAGCCCGGTTCGCGCCCCGAAACTTGCGAAAAGCGCGTATTGCCGCTAAGCGCGCCGCTCTTTGCCAAGGGGGGACATTTTGGCCGACGCTGCTCAGACCGTACCGCTTTTCGCCTCGGGGCAGGATTTTGCCCTGTCGGGGCCGAGTGTGAAGCTTGATCCGGCGCTGGTGCCGGTGCGCGGCGATCTGGCGCATATCCGTCTGGCGGGGCAGGTTTTCGTGCCGCATTATATCGTGCCGGTGGCCTATCGCGCGAAGCAGGATGTGCCGGTGCTGAAAAGCGCGGGCGGCGAGGCCAGCGCGACTTTGGCGGCGGGTGCGGTGTTCGATGTGCTCGACATCGCGGGCGGTTTTGCTTGGGGTGAGATTAAAGGCGGCGCTGTGGGCTATGTGGCGCTCGGCGCTTTGGAGCAGGTGGCATGACCTATCGGGTGTTCATCGACGGGGCGGCCGGCACCACCGGCCTCGAAATCGCCGACCGGCTGGCTGGCCGCGCGGAATTCGAACTGCTGATCCTCGACGATGCGCGCCGCAAGGATAGTGCCGCCCGCAAGGAAGAGCTGCACGCCGCCGATTTCGCCATTCTGTGCCTGCATGACGATGCCGCGCGCGAGGCTGTCAGCATGGCCGAGGGCAGCAAGGTACGCATCATCGATGCCAGCACCGCCCACCGCGTGGCCGACGGCTGGACCTATGGTTTTCCCGAGATTGTCGGGCGCGAGGCAGTGGCCAATGCCAGCCGCGTCGCCAATCCGGGCTGCTACCCCACCGGCTTTATCGGCCTGATCGCGCCGCTGGTGCGCGCCGGCCTGCTTCCCGCCGATTGGCCCTACACCGTCAATGCGGTGTCGGGCTATTCGGGCGGCGGCAAGGCGCTGATCGAGCGGTTCGAGGCGGATCGCGACATCGCCTTCCGCGCCTATGGGCTGGGCTTGGGCCACAAGCATGTGCCCGAAATGACACGCTATGCAGGGCTGAAGCATGAGCCGGTGTTCGCGCCTTCGGTGATCCCCGCGCTGCGCGGGATGTGGGTTGAAGTGCCGCTGCCGCTGGCGGCGATGGGGGTTGCCGCCTCGCCTGCCGCGCTGCGCGAGGCTTTGGCGGCCTTCTATGCAGGCAGCCGGATCGTAAGCGTAGCCGCCGAGGGTACGCCTGACGAAATCCTACTGCGCGGCTCGATGGCGCCGTCCGACGCGCTCGCCCTGCATGTGTTCGCCAGCAAGGATGGTGCGCAGGCGCGTCTCGTCGCCGTGCTCGACAATCTGGGCAAGGGCGCAAGCGGAGCGGCGGTGCAAAGCCTCAACCTGATGGCGGGCCTGCCGGAAACTGCCGGTCTGGCGCTGTGAACGGTGCAAGCGCTGCCTCAATTTTGGGCAGCGCTTGCACAAAATTTGATCGGCACAGCGCGGAATCCCGCAATTCTTGACACTTGTAAGCGATTCAAAAGCGCAGAATCTTTCTCGCCCTCCCCCATTTCCGGTATTTTCCTCGGGCGCGCTTTGGCCTATCCCAATCCTCGCGACTCTGGCACGAATCTTGATAGAAGATTACCAGCGTCTACGGGTCCGGCATCAAGGTCCGAGTCTTGTGTCGGACGCAGGTGTCATAGTGTCGCCCTGTGCGGAAAACTCGCTTTTCCGCCACGGCGCGTTTAGCGCGGGGGCTTTTCCCCGCCCATGAGGGATGGTGCAGGCGTGAAAAAGATCGAGGCGATCATCAAGCCGTTCANNGCCGAATATGTCGTCGATTTCCTGCCCAAGGTGAAGCTGGAGGTTGTCGTGTCCGACGATCTGGCCAACCGCGTGGTGGAAGCGATCGCGGGCGCGGCGCAAACCGGTCGCATCGGTGATGGCAAGATCTTCGTCATGCCGGTGGACAACGCCCTGCGCATCCGCACCGGCGAACGCGGCGACGAAGCCGTATAAATTCACGGAATCGGTCATCCGGCGCTAGGAACGAGGGGAGCGCCGGAAGCGACCTTGCAATTTTACCCCTTTGCCCTGCCCCCAAGCGGGCGCGGGTTTTGTTCGGAGATAACACATAATGGCTACTGCAGCGGATATCCTGTCGCGGATCAAGGACGAGGAAATCGAGTGGGTTGATCTGCGCTTCACCGACCCCAAGGGCAAGTGGCAGCACCTGACGATGGTCGCCTCGGTGCTGGGCGAGGACGAGCTGGAAAACGGCCTGATGTTCGACGGTTCGTCGATCGAGGGTTGGAAGGCGATCAACGAATCGGACATGATCCTCAAGCCCGATCTTGATGCCGTCTATGTCGATCCCTTCTCGGCCACCCCGATGCTGATCCTGGTGTGCGACATCGTCGAACCCTCGACCGGCGAACTCTATGCCCGCGACCCGCGTTCGACCGCCAAGCGCGCCGAAGGCTTTGTGCAGTCGACCGGCCTTGGCGACACCGTCTATGTCGGCCCCGAGGCCGAATTCTTCGTGTTTGACGACGTGAAGTTCTACGACGGCTACAACGGCAACGGCTTCACCATCGACGACATCGAGCTGCCGACCAACTCGAACAAGGACTATGAGGGCGGCAACATGGCCCACCGTCCGCGCGCCAAGGGTGGCTACTTCCCCGTGGCTCCGGTCGATAGCCTGGTCGATATCCGTGGCGAAATGGTCTCGACCATGCTCGGCATGGGCCTGCCCTGCGACAAGCACCACCACGAAGTGGCCTCGGCCCAGCACGAACTCGGCCTGACCTTCGGCAAGCTGACGCAGACCGCTGACCGTATGCAGGTCTACAAGTATGTCGTGCATCAGGTTGCCCATGCCTATGGCAAGACGGCCACCTTCATGCCCAAGCCGATCATGAAGGACAACGGCTCGGGCATGCACACCCACATCTCGATCTGGGACAAGGGCACCAACACGTTCGCGGGCAATGGTTATGCCGGTCTGTCGGAAACCTGCCTGTACTTCATCGGCGGTGTGATCAAGCACGCCAAGGCGCTGAACGCCTTCACCAACCCGACCACCAACAGCTACAAGCGTCTGGTGCCGGGTTATGAAGCCCCCGTGCTGCTGGCCTATTCGGCCCGCAACCGTTCGGCTTCGTGCCGCATTCCTTACGGTGCCGGCACCAAGGCCAAGCGCGTGGAATTCCGCTTCCCCGACGCGATGGCCAACCCCTACCTGTGCTATGCCGCGCTGGTGATGGCCGGTCTTGACGGTGTGAAGAACAAGATCCACCCCGGCGAGGCGATGGACAAGAACCTCTACGATCTGCCGGCCGAGGAACTCGCCGCCGTGCCGACCGTGGCCGGTTCGCTGCGCGAAGCGCTCGACGCTCTGGCCGCTGACCACGACTTCCTGCTCGAAGGCGGCGTGTTCACCAAGGACCAGATCGAAGCCTATCTCGAACTCAAGTGGCCCGACGTGATGCGTTGGGAAACGACCCCCTCGGCGGTCGAGTTCGACATGTACTACAGCTACTAATCCTTTCCGGATTGGCTGTTGAAGAAGCCCGGACCCGCAAGGTCCGGGCTTTTTTCATGGCACTCTTTCCTACTCCCCTTCTTCGCGATAATTTCCCCTCCCGATCCTGCCCTTGCGGAGATGCGCCATGACCACGATCAGCAACGATGGTGAGAAACTCATCAAAAAGTTCGAAGGCTGCAAGCTCAAGGCCTATCCCGACCCGGGCACCGGCGGCGATCCGTGGACCATCGGCTGGGGCAGCACCGGCAAGGATATTCACAAGGGTCTGGTCTGGACGCAGCAACAGGCTGACCAGCGCTTCCATGAGGACATCGTGCGCTTCGCGATCAGCGTGGCGCGTCTTGTCGATTCCGTTGCCACCACGCAGCACCAGTTCGATGCGTTGTGCTCGTTCGCCTACAATCTGGGGGTCGGCAATCTCAAGGCATCCACGCTGCTGAAGCGTCATCTGGCGGGCCGCTATGCCGATGCGGCCAAGGAATTTGCCAAATGGAATATGGCCGCAGGGCAGGTTCTACCCGGCCTCACCAAGCGCCGCGCCGCCGAGGCCGCACTCTATGCCACGCCCGCCGGACAGCCCGCGCCCAAGCTGTAAGGCTCAATAATCCTTCTGCAACCGCGCGTTGATCGAGCGCCGGTCGTTGCTGCCCACGCTGCCCAGCAGCGCCAGCCAGCTAGTCAGGCGGAATTCGAGATTGGTGGCCGAATAGCCGCGCCCGTCAGTCACCAGTTCGACATAGATGTGGCGGTGCAGATATTTACCCACCGCCACCGCCTGTTGCCGCCCCAGCGCCGTGTCGGGCGCCACAAAGCGCAACCGGTCCAGCCCCACCACCGAGCGCAGCTTGTTGATCGGATCAAGTCCGCCACCGCCATGCAGCGCCGCCAGCGCCGCGCCCAACTGGATCGCTTCGGGCGCGGAAATCTGGGTGATCGAATCGCCGAACAGGATGCGTGACAACAGTTCCTCCTCGGGCAGGGCCGGTGTGGAGGAGAAGGTGATCTCGGGCTTGTTCGAGGTGCCGCGCACGGTGATCGCCGCCGTCAGCCCACTCACCGAGGCATTGGCCGCGATGTCGAGCCTTGGATCAGGCGGGCTGGAGCCATCAAAGGTGATCCGTCCGCGCGTCAGGTCGAAATGTTTGCTGGCAAAATCATAGCTGCCCTCGACCAGATTGGCCGCCCCCGCAATCGCCGGCTCCAGCATCGCCCCGCGCAGGCGGATGTCGGCGTTCCACAAGGAATCCATCCCCAGCCCCTGCACACGAATACCCCCACCCGAAGCGTCGATCATCAGCTTCCACGGCATCTGCTTTTCGGTGGCTGGCGCCAGATCGGCGCGGCGGTTGATCTCGCGCACCGGCAGATTGGGCAATTCGATATTGGCCGCCGCCTGCCCCAGTTTCCAACGCGCCTTGTCGATCTCCACGCGGCCCGCCACGATCCCCGAGCGTCCGTCGGACAGGATACGCAGCGGCCCCGAAACGGTAATCGCCATATCGGGGCGCGACAGCAATTGCGCCCTGCGCGCCGCCAGCGCAATGTCGATCGACGGCCCGCGCCCGCCCTGCATGCGCGAAAAATCGATGGCCCCGCTGCCCGATACCGTGCCGCCTGCCGCACGGCCCGACAGCTCGCTCAGGCTCAGCCGCGAGCCGCCAAAGCTGCCTTTGGCGGTAATATCGCTTACATCCATGCCCGAAGCCGCGCTTTGCAACCGCAGCCCACTGCCCGCCAGCGAACCACGGATACGCGGGTCGCCCAGCATGCCGTCCATATCGGCGGCGATCTCGATCGGGCCGGTCAGATCCAGCATATCGAGCGCCATCAACCGCCACAACGCGTCAGCAGGGCCGGCATAGCGCAATTGCCCCATCAGCCTGCCCGCCAACAGGCGATCCGCCAGCAAGCCCTGCGAGGCCAGATTGTCGATCCGCGCCTGAAGCCGCCCGCGCGGCGCCCCGCCCTCGCTGGCCAGTGCGCGCAGATCGAGCGCATCGGCGCCCAAACGCGCCACCACCGCCACATCCACCGGCCGCGACATCAGCACCAGCCCCGAACGCGTCAGGCCCTTCACCATCAACCGCGCCTCGCCGGTCGGCAAAGCCTCGCGCTTCTGGATATAGGTCAGCTTGCCGGTCGCTTTTCCACCCAGCCCGAGATCGGCAAACACCACATCGCCCAGCGAGAGTGGCATATCGCTCAGCCCCAGACCGAGTTCGAGCGAGCCATTGCCGATCAAACCCTGCGCAATCACCCGCCCGCCGCCAAAATCGATCTGGCTGGGCGCCAGTCGCCAACCGGTGGTCGAACCGTCGCCGCGCGTCTGGGCCGTCAACACCNNCCGCGCGGCGCGGCATGGCAATGGCCTGCCCCGCGAAATGCCCGCCAGCGACCACAGCGATGCGGTCGGGCGCGACATCGGCGGTGCCCTGCATATCAAACGCGCTGCCGCGCCGTCCGCCAAGCGAGGCGGTGATCCGCCCCGTCCCGTCCGTCAGCCGCGCCGCCGCGGCCAGTCGCCCGATAAACAGCCGGTTCTTGCCGATGCCCTGTGCGGTCAGATCGGCGGACAGCGTGGTATGATGTTTCTGGATCAACCCCGAGGCCTTCAACTGGCCCAGCGCGATAGTCAGCGGCTTATCACCCTCGAAACGTGCATTTTTGGCCGCGAGATTGACCTCTACCCCCTGCCCGCCCGAACGCGGCACCAGCAGCACCTGCCCCGACATACCGCCGCCGCCCACGCGCAATTGCCCCTTGGCCCCGCCATCCACCAGATCGAGCGCGCCAGTCACAAAAGTTTCCGACAGGGTCAGCCCGCGAATGGTCAGACGGCTCGGGCCATTGTCGGGCGAGGCAAAGCCCAGCGCACCTTCAAACCCGCCCAGCGCCGATTGCCCCGCCACCTCGATGCGCAGATTCTCGCCTTCCGGCTCCAGATCGATATCGACATCGCGCAACCCCAGCGCGGGCATGGGATCGCGCAGGTGGAACGCGCCGCGCGGCGCGCCCTCGCCCAGCGCGATCTGGCCGGCAAAGGCGCCATAGCGCTCCTGATGACCCTCGCCCTTGAACAGCAGGCGGCCGTCCTCGCCACGTGTTCCGGCAAAAGCCAGCGTCACATCATTGGCCCAGCCCTTACCCTGGGTCAGGCTGAAATAATGGTCCTTGCCCACCTCGACATGGCCGGAAAAGCGCAGCGGCCCGCCCGACAAATGCGTCAAAGCCGCCGATGGCTGCGGGATCGCACCCTGCGCATTGACCAGCACCCGCCATGGCTGGCCCCGCAGATAGCGCACTTCCACCGGCCCTTGCAGATCGGCGCCGCCGAACTTGGTAGGCCAGCCCTTGATGACCGCATTGCCGTTGAAAACATAGGCGCCCCTGGCCAGATCGATACGCATCGTCGCCTTGGCCGTGCCATGCGGGATGGTAAGGGTCAGGCTATCGCTGTCGATATGGCCATGCTCGATGCGGACGATACCGGTGGCCCGCACCGGCTTCAGCTCACCATCAAACGATCCACCGTCGGTCAGGATCTGGCCCGTTTCCAGCTTGACCGGCGCGTCCCAGCGCGCGCCCTTGCGGCTGGCCGTGCCCTCCAGCGCCAGCGCTTCCAGCCGTGTGGTGTCCAGCACCAGCCGGTTGGTGCGCGCGGCATAGCGCGCCTGTGCCTCGCCAAAGCGGCCATCGAGCGTGACACGGGCGGTAAGCCCGTCGAGCGCGTCCTTCTCGCTCAGGGGCAGGCGCGCCTTGCTGTCGAGCGTGAGCGTCAACGCCTTGAAGCTGCTCGCCCCCAGATCGATGCCGCCTAACAGGACCGCTTTCACCTGCGCCGAGGCCAGCGACAGCGTGCCGCCGAGCACCTTGTCCTTCACGCTGCCCTTGCCCAGCACGGCGACACTTTGCCCACCCACGATGCGCCGCGCGCCCTCGCCCAGCACGGGATCGTTCCACAGTGTGCCCGACAGGCCGAAATTGCCCTTGGCCTGCGTCAGTTTCAGATCGAGCGCGCGCTTGCCATCCTGCTCGCCATAGGCATGGCCTTGCCAGTCGCTCCACAGGCCCTTGCCATCCACCGTCAGCCGTCGCGCCACGGGAGCACCGCTCAGCGCCGCCAGCAGGCCATCTTTGGGCGCGTTATAGTCCAGTTTCAGAGCGAAACGGTTCTGCGCCTTGTTGGCGTCAAACAGCGCCGAGAGCCGGTCCTCGCCGCCCAGCCGCCCGTCGAGCACCAGCTTGGCCGCACCGCTGGCCAGATGGAAGCTGCCGGACAGATCGACCTTGCGCTCGCTGCCCAGCACGGCCTTGGACACCGTCAGCCGCTCGATGGCGAAACGGTCGAGCGCGATGTCAAACGAGGGCCATAGCGAGGCATTGGGATCGCCTGCCCGCAACTTGGGCGCGCGCAGCAAGGTGCCGCGCCGCACCGTCGCCTCGCGGATCACCAGCCCATTCGAAAACCATTCCAGCGGCCGCCAGTCGAGCACGCCTTCGGGCGCGCGCAGGAACACGCCCTGCGGATCGCGCAGCACCAGCCCGCTAAGCCGCGCGCGACCATAGATCGAGCCGTCGATGCGCGCCACCGACACACGCAGGCCGTTCTTCATTTCCGTGCCCGCCAGCACATCGGCGATCAGCCTATGACCAATCGGCGTATCCAGCCCCAGCAGCAACGCGCCCGCCCCTGCCACCACGCCCAACGGCAATGCCAGCGCATATTTGCGCCAGCTCCAGCGGCGCGTCGCTGGAACCTGAGCCTCGGGCGTGACGGCGGGCTCGTCCATCAGAAAGCCTGCCCCAGCGCGACATAGACACCCACCGGCGATTCCCCCGGCCTGCGGTTGAGCGGCGTGCCCACATCGACGCGGATCGGCCCGAAGCCGGTTTTATACCGCACCCCTAGCCCCGCGCCATAGCGCCATGCGTTGAGGCGCGGCGTTACGCCTTCCTCCACCCCGCCCGCATCGAGGAAAGGCACGATCTGCAACGCACGCCCCAGCAGCGGCGTAGTGATGCGCGCCTCCAGCGAGAATTCATACAGCGAGCGCCCGCCCTTGGGATCGCCCAGCGCGTTGCGCGGGCCGACGAGCTGATAGCCAAAGCCGCGGATCGACGCGCCACCACCGGCATAGAAGCGCCGCGAGGGGGCCACATTGTCGATCTCCGTGCCCGGCATCGTGCCCAGGCGGACACGCCCCGCCACCACCACACTGCGCCCCACGGACCGGTATGTCGAGGCATCGGCCTGAATGCGGGCATAGGTCGAATGGGTGCCCAGCGCCTGCCCGTATTCGGGCGAAAGGCGCAAGGACAGGCGGTGGCCGCGCGTGGGATCGAGCAGATCATCGGTGCGATCGATCGATCCGCGCAGCGGCAGCGCGGCGGTGTAATAGCGGATGCGCCCCGTGGTGATCCCGCTGGCCACGCCCTCGCGCTCTTTGGAGGCCTGCAATTCCAGCCCCATCGACCAGCTCCACGGCTTCTGGAACAGCACATTGGTCAATTGCTCGTAGGACAGGGCAAAGGCCACCTTGCTGGCGGCATAGGCGGTAAGCGTGGCATTATAGGCATAGAGATCGGCAGAAATCACGCGGTCACGGCCAAGGAAGTTCGAGCGGCGCAGGGTCACGCCCGCCAATTGCTCGCTGGTGCCGACAATGCTGCGCAGCTTGAGCGCGCCTTCGGGCGGGAAGAGATTGCGGTGTTCCCAACTGGCGGCCACGCGCGCGCCCTGCCCCGTGTCATAGCCCACTTCGCCCGCGATGGTGCGCAAGGGTGCCTTGGACATCACCACATCCAGCGCGGCCACCCCGCTCTGCCCATCCTTGGGCGGCGTGGTCTCGCGCGGGTTGATCGCCACACCGGCCACCAGACCCGTGGCCAGAATAGCGCGGCGCAGATCCTCCACCTCGCTCTTGCGATAGGTTTGCCCCGGCTTGAACCGCGCGATCACCGCCAGATGGCGGCCCGACATGAAGCGCGGCAGATTGCTGGTAATCGCGCCAAAGCGATAGGCGCCGCCGTTTTTCACGGGGATCGCTACATCGCCCTCGGTGCGGGCATGGTCCACCTCGATGGCGGGCACGGGCACTTGCGCGAAAGCATAGCCAGCCTCGCCCAGTGCGGTTTCGAGATGCGGTTTGGCGGCGGCAATCGTGTCCAGATCGAGCGGATCACCGCTGACCAGTCCCATGTTGGCGCGCAGCCCCGCCGCGTCCTGCCCCGTCTGGTCGAGATCGCCGGTGGCGATCGTGCCGATGCGGAAGCGCGGGCCAGGCTGGATGTCAAAGCGCACGCCCTCCGCCCCCAACCCCTCGGCATGGGCACCGGCGGGCGCGATCAGCGTCTGCACCACCTCGCCATCGTAATAGCCATAGACCCTGAGCAGCTTTTCCAGCAGCTTGCGGTCGGCCGTGGCGCGCACCACCACCTGCGTCAGCGCGTCGGCCTCATGCGCGCCCATCGCCTGCAACGAGGACAATTGCCGGAAGCGGTTTTCAAACCCGACCCGCATCGGGAATTGCGCAGGCTCGACCGACCACACCAGCCGCACCTTGCCCCCCGCCAGCACGGATTCACTTTGGTCGCGCCGATCCACCGGCATTGCGCCGCGCGCAGCTTCGGGCAGCAAGGCCAGCCCGTCGGCCAGCGCCTTGCCCGCCTCGGCATCGGGCGCCAGCGGCTGGGGCGGAGTGACGATATCCATCCCCTCGGGCCACGGCAGATCAAGGCCCGGAATATCCTGCAACGGCGAATCGGGCTTCAGCTCGGCAGTGATAATGGCGGGCGGCGTGGTAGGCGGAGGCAGGGTCGTGCCGGCTTCATCCGGATCGGTCTCGCCCTTGGGCAGCGGGGTGGGCGCCTTGGCCCATTGCTCGGGATTGTCGAGCGCCGCATCGGGGATCAGATCCTTGAGCGCGGGTTCGGACTGACGCAACATCTGTTGCGCGGCCACCGGCTGCGCCGCCAACAGCAGCGCCGAAGCACAGGCCAAGGAACGTGCAGCGACTGTCAGCAGCGCATCACACCGGACGGCGGAAAAACGCCTCTGCTCCGCGCGCCTCGCGCTCGGCAAACATCGGCTTGTCGCCCGATCCACCGCGCCTGCGGGTCGCGGCGCGGTTGGCCGTGGCATGGACCAGTTCGTCCTGCTCGTCATCCGACAGGCGCTGCCATCCTTCGCGCACCAGCTTTTCCAGCGGGCGATAGCGCACCTTGTACTGCATCCGCTCCGACCCATCGACCCAGTATCCGAGGTAGACATAAGGCAGACCTTCGGCAGCGGCGCGGCGGATATGATCGAGGATAATATAGTTACCAAGACCGGTCCGGCTCGCATGTTCAGGGTCGTAAAACGAATAGATCATCGACAGGCCATCGCCCTGCCGATCGGTCAAACAGGCGCCGACCAGACGGCCGGGCGTATCGCCCTCCGAAGGTTCCCTGTATTCGATCACATAGGACGTGACCGGCGTATGCTCGACCATGTCGGCATAGTCCACCTCGTCCATCGTGGCCATACCCCCGCCCGGGTGCCGCGCGGCGAGATAACGCTGGAGCAAGGCGAACTGTTCCGCCGTGGACCACGGATGGCACACGGATGTCACCAGATCGCTGTTACGCTTGAGGTTTTTCTTCTGGGTCGAGGAGGGCGCAAACTCGCCCGCCACCACGCGCACCGAGACACAGGCCGTGCAATCGGCGCAGGAAGGGCGATAGGCCACCGTCTGGCTGCGGCGGAAACCGATGCGGCCCAGCGCATCGTTCAGCGCGTCGGCATGCGGCCCCTTCAGCTCTGTGAACACCTTGCGCTCCGTCCGCCCCTCCAGATAGGGGCACGGCGCAGGCGCAGTGACGAAAAATCTGGGAAAACGGACAGGGGCGGTCACGACGGCTGGCAATCCTCGACGAATTCTTGTGTGGTGGCTTCCGTTGCGGATCGCGACACGACCCTGTTGCGGCTTGATGACGAGCCTATGCTCTTAGCAGGCCCGACGTCAAAGAGTTTTAACCGCGTTTCCGCGAATAAAGCATTACGATTACCTTGCCCGCTCCGAAACCGGACAGGACGCGGGGCAAAGTGTTAACGCCTCACGACACCTCGGCCTGCACCACCTCGTAACCCTTGGCGCGCAGGGCCTGCACCAGCTTCTCGATCTGGTCGCCGTCGCGCGCCTCGCATTCGATGTCGGCGGTCAGCCCCTTGGCGGGCAAATGGGTGAAGATGCGCTGGTGATAGACCTCGATGATGTTCACCTGATGCTGGTTGAATTCCTCCACCACCTTGAACAAAGCGCCGGGGCGATCCTGCAAGGTCAGTCGCAGCCGCGCCAGACGGCCCGAGCGCGCCAGATCACGCAGCAGCACATTGGCCAGCAGACGCTGGTCGATATTGCCGCCCGACAGCACGANNTAGCCGTGGCTCAACACAGCCGCAAGGCCCGCAGCGCCCGCGCCTTCCACCACCGTCTTCTCGATGTTGAGCAACAGGCTCAGCGCGTGTTCCAGCTCGCTTTCCGACACCAGCACGAAATCGTCGAGCAGATCGGCCAACACCTTGCGGGTGAACAGGCCCGGATCGCGCACGGCGATGCCTTCGGCCAGTGTATCGCCACCGATGGGATAGGAGGTGCCCTTCAGCTCGTTGTACATCGAGGGGAACAGTTCCGCCTCCACCCCGATCAGGCCGATGTCAGGCTTGATCGCGCGGGCCGCCGTACCCATGCCGCTGGCCAGGCCGCCGCCGCCGACGGGAATCACCAACATATCGAGATCGGGCATGTCCTCGAGCATTTCCAGCGCCACGGTGCCCTGCCCCGCGGCCACCTCGGGCGCATCGAAGGGATGGACAAAGGTCAGGCCCAGTTGCTGCTCCATGCTGCGGGCATATTCATAGGCCTCGTCAAAGCTCTCGCCTTCCAGCACCACTTTGCCGCCCACGCTTTCGGTCTGCATCACCTTCACGGTGGGCGTGGTCTTGGGCATCACGATGGTGACGGGAATGCCCAGCCGCGTGCCGTGATAGGAAAGGCCCTGCGCATGGTTGCCCGCGCTCGCCGCGATCACGCCACGCGCGCGCTGCTCCTCGCTCAGCAGCATCAGCGCATTGAGCGCGCCACGCTCCTTATAGGCGGCGGTGAACTNNGCGCCGCGCTCCTTGAAGGCGGCGGTGAACTGGAGATTCTCGAACTTGAGATAAATCTCGCAGCCGCAAATCTTGGACAGGGTGCGCGAATGGTCAATATCGGTGCGCACGACATGGCCCGCAATCCGCGCGGCGGCGGCGCGGACATCGTCGATAGTGAGCAGCGGGCTGCTGGCGGGCTGTGGGGAAGTGTCAGACATAACCGCGCGCCCCTAGCGGAAAAAGCGCCGCCAAGGAACACGCTATTTCTGGCGAAATTGCGCATGGACCCCGTTTGCTTTCTGTGGCGAGGCGTTACAAGGACAGTATGACAGAAACACAGCGCGAGACGATGCCCGAATCCCCAACCCCAGCCGTCCCTGTCGCCCCTGTCCGCATCGGCTTTATCGGGCTGGGCGTGATGGGCGGGCCGATCGCGCGGCATCTGGGCCATGCGGGGCATACGCTGACGCTGTACAACCGCACTCCCGCCCGCATCCGCCGCTGGCGCGAGGCCAATCCCGACATTCGCGTACGCGTGGTGAACAGCCCCGCCGATCTGGCCGAGGACGCCGATGTCGTCATCACCTGCGTCGGCAATGATGATGACATTGCCGAGGTGGTGCTGGGGCCACAGGGCGTGTTTACCACGCTGAAACGCAGCGGCCTGTTCATCGACCATACCACCGTTTCGGCGCGCATCGCCCGCCAGATCGCGGTGGAGGCGCGCGACAAGGAAGTGAAATGCGTCGATGCGCCGATGACCGGCGCGCAGGCCGGTGCCGAGGCCGGCACGCTGACGCTGATGTGTGGCGGGCGGGCCGATGCGCTGGCCGCCGCCACGCCGATCATGCAGGCCTATGCCCGTCGCATCGTGCATATCGGCAAGGCGGGCACGGGGCAGGCCACCAAGATGGTCAACCAGATCGCGCTGGCGGGCGTAACGGCGGGCGTGGCCGAGGCTTTGCGGCTGGCGCAGGCCGAGCATCTCGATCTGGAAAAGGTGTTTGAAGCGATCAGCCACGGCGCCGCGCAAAGCTGGCAGATGGACAATCGCTGGCATTCGATGGCCGAGGACCGTTACGATGATTTCGGCTTCGCTATCGACTGGATGCGCAAGGATCTCGGCCTCGCGCTGGAAGAAGGGCGCGGACTGGGGCTGAGCTTTCCGGTGACAGCGCTGCTCGATCAACTGTTTGCCGATGTGCAGGCGATGGGCGGGGGGCGGCAGGATACGTCTGCCATCATCCGCCGCCTGCCGAAAAGGGGGCGTCGATGAAACATACATTCCTGCTGGGCCCGTCTTTGTTGGGTGTCGCGCTGCTGGCCACGGCCGCCCATGCCGATACGCTGGTGGATCATGTCGACGGGTTGACGCTCAATGCTGCGGGCTCGGTCGAGCGTTTCAACGGTATCGTGATCGACCGCGAAGGCCGCGTCGCCCGCCTGCTGCATGAGGGCGAGGCGCGGCCTACGGGCCTTGATTTCGCAGCCGATGGCAAGGGCGCGGTCCTGATCCCGGGCATGATCGATGCCCATGCCCATGTGCTCTCGGTCGGATTTGCCGCGCTCACGCTCGATCTGTCGGACACGACCTCGCTGGAGCAGGCGCAGAAAAAGATCGCCGCCTATGCCGCCGCCCATCCCGACCGCGCCTTCCTCATCGGGCGCGGCTGGAATCAGGAGCAATGGAAACTGGGCCGTTTCCCCACCGCCGCCGATCTGGACGCGGTGGTGTCCGATCGCCCCGTGTGGCTGGAGCGGGTGGATGGCCATGCGGGTTGGGCCAACAGCAAGGCGCTGGCCGCGGCGGGCGTAACCGCCGCCACCAAGGATCCCGCCGGTGGCCGGATCGAACGCCTACCCCTGCCCAAGACAGCCTCCAAGGGTGCGAAAGGCCAACCGGCGGGCGTACTGGTCGATGGCGCGCAGGCGCTGGTGAGCAAGATCGTGCCCGCCCCCCGCCCCGAGGACCGCGATCTGGCGCTCTCCACCGCGCAGGAAATTTTCCTGTCGCGCGGGGTGACTGCCGCCGCCGATATGGGCACCAGCATCGACGACTGGCAGGCGATGCGCCGTGCGGGCGATGCGGGCACGCTCAAGATGCGGGTGATGGCCTATGGCGACGGTATTGCCAATATGGCGCTGATCGGCGGGCCGGGGCCGACGCCGTGGCTCTATGAGGACCGGCTGCGGCTCAACGGGGTGAAGCTCTATCTCGATGGCGCGCTGGGTTCGCGCGGCGCCTCGCTCAAGGCGCCCTACGCCGATGCCGCCACCAAGGGCTTGCCTTTCCTCACCGAGACGCAGCTCAAAAACCTGATGAGCCGCGCCGCGATGGACAAGTTCCAGATCGCGGTCCACGCGATTGGCGATGCGGCCAATGCGGTGATGCTCGACGCGGTGGAGGATCTGGCGCTCACCTACAAGGGCGACCGGCGCTGGCGCGTGGAACATGCGCAGATCGTCGATCCGGTGGACCTGCCGCGCTTTGGCAAGAATGGCATCATCGCCAGCATGCAGCCCGTGCACGAAACCAGCGACCGCACGATGGCCGAGGCGCGACTAGGACCACAGCGGCTGGCGGGGGCCTATGCCTGGGCCTCGATGCTGAAGAATGGCGCGCATCTGGCCTTTGGTTCGGATGCGCCGGTGGAGCGCGCCGATCCGTTTGACGGCTTTGCTGCCGCCATCACCCGCATCGACGGCAATGGCGAGCCCAAGGACGGCTGGCAGGCGCAGGAAGTGGTAACGCGGCTACAGGCGCTGGCAGCCTATACTACAGGCGCGGCCTACGCCGGTTTTGCCGAGGGACGCTTTGGACAATTGGTGACAGGCCAGCGTGCCGATTTCGTGCTGGTCGATACCGATCCGATGAAGGCAGAGCCACAAGCCGTCCGCCGCACCAAGGTCTTGCAGACATGGGTGGGCGGCAAGCTGGTGTGGCAGGCTAAATAACGCGGCGCGGCAGCAGGAACACGACATAGCCGCGGAAATTGGGCGCGCGCTCCAGATCGGGCGGCGCGCGCCATCGCCCGCCCTCCACCAGCGCGACGCGGAAGGGCATGGGCAGGCGCGCCACGCGCTCAAGATAGGCGGCATAGTTTGGCACGGTGCGGCGCCCTTGATAGGTCTGCACGATCACTTCATCCACTGTGCCGCCCAGCGCCGCCAGAGCCGCCGGATCGCCGCCCGCCGCATGGTCGAGCAGGCCGGTTACCGACAGGCGATAGCGCGATGGCAGGTGGCGGCGGACCTCGCGCAGGAAACCGGCATAGGCGCCCAGCCCGCGCGTCTTGGCATCGAAATCGAGCGTCAGCCCCACCACCGGCGTGCCCGCGCGTTCCCAGCGGGCGATCTCGCCAGCGATGCGCTGGTGCAGCGCCTCGGGCCAGTCGAGCCGCTCCAGCCTTACCGTCAGCCACACCTGCCCCTTGGCCACGCGCGGAGCCTGTGGGCGCAATGGGGTGAAGGCTGGCGCGCCATGCGCCCTCACCTCGCCATCGAGGATATAGAGCGCCCGTGTGGCCCGAGGCACGGCAACGGCGGGAACGGCGGTTGCGGGAACTCCGGCCCACACAAAGAAGGCCTGATAATCCGCCGGATCGACTTTGGCGGGATCGACGGGCGCGCTATTCCCGCCGCAGCATCCCGCCAGCAGCAGCACCCATGCTGCGCACAAAAACCTCACCAGTAATACCGCAGGCTCTGCGTCCAGCGGCTGGCGGGATAGCGTTTCCTCATCTCGAAGAACCAGCCGCGCCGCACCGCCAGCGGCACATCCGTCCCGCCGCAATCATTGTTGCCCACCGGCGCATAGCAGCGCATCCGGCGATAGAGCGCATAGGCCTTGTCATCGGCCGAGGCGCGCGGGTTGGTCAGCACGCGGATGTAAAGCTCGGTGCGCGAGAGCGGCGTGCCGGTGAACAGGCTCTTGCCGCCGCCCAGCCGCCCCGCATCCTCGTATGGGTCAAGATCGGAGAGCCGGTCAAACCCGTTGAGCCGCCAGAACTCGCCAAGGCAGAGCAAGGCCTGCGGATCATCCGCCTCGCCGGCTAGTGTGCGCGCCGTGACCGCGATGGCGGGGCAGGTATAGTCACCGCCCCATTTGCCTTGCACAAACAGGCCGACGGGCGCCTCGCTGCTCTGGGCCAGCCATTCGACATCGCCCTTCACCGGTGTATCGGCGGGCAGCAGCGCGATGTCCCTGCCGAAATCGGCAAAGCGGGCAAAGCGCAAATCCTTGTGCAGCAAGGTGAGCAGCGCCAGATCATGTGTGCGCCCCGCATGGCCCTTGTCCGCCACCGCCGCGCGCAGCAGATCCGGCCCCGCCAGCCGCGAGAGCAGCATCTGGCGGATCGCATCATCCGTCACCGGCGAGCCATGCGCGAAGACCTGCCCCAGACGGCCCGAGCGTTGCCACAACAAGGCAAGGCCGAATTGCGCGAATTCGCTGGCGAAAGGCGCGTCAGCCACGGCGATCAGCGCGCGCCAATGTGCTTCCTCCTGCGGCGCGCCCAGCCTGGCCAGCGCCACCCCGCGCAGACCCTGCACCGAGAGCGCCAGCGGGCTCATGCCCTTGGCAGGCGGTGTGGTGGGGATCAGCGCCAGTGCGGCCTTGGCATCGCCCTCCACCGTCAGCGCGCGCGTGGCCGCGAGATAGGTGTAAAGCTCGGGCCGCCCCGCAAACAGGGGCTTTTGCGCCGCCAGTTCGGCGGCGGACAAAGGCTTGCCATCATCCTTGCCGCGCATCCGCGCCAGATCCATGGCCGCCAGCAGCATGGGCGATTTGGTGACAGCAAAGGCCCCCTCGGCAAACAGGTACTTGGCGTCGATTTCCTGAATCAACGCCGCCGCACCATCGGGCGTCACCTCGGCCAGCGCCGCCTCATAGGCTGCGCCCAGCGCCGCATAATCGCCGCCCAGCCACGCCACCCGTCGCCGCAGGCCTTTGGCAGAAGCCGCATAAAGGCCTGCGGAATAATGCGCCAGATAGGCATCAATCGCCGCGCCCGCACGCGCCAGCGCTGCGGCATCGGTGGCCTTGGCGCCCTTGAAGGTGCCATATTCGTCAAACGCCTTTTGCTGCGCAGCATTCAGCTCGACGCGGATCGCCATATAGGTGGCGGTTTCGGCCACCCACGGCTCTTGAACTTTGGCGATAGCGGCAAAGCCGCCGCGCGCCGCATCCCATTCCCCCGCATAGAAATGTTCCGCCGCCTCCAGATAGGCCAGAAAAGCCTTGCCCGCGGCGCTTGCCACTTGCGGTGTGCCGATCCCGCCATGCTTGTCATCACACGCCTTGCCCAGCCCGGCACGGGCCTGCACCAGCGCCGCGCGTTCGGCGCCCGACAGCGCCTTCGCCGCGCCCAGAGCCTCGGCAAAGGCGCTGTTGCCGCCCTCCAGTCCGTCGCAAATCGCGCCGCCTCCGCCCAGTGTGCCCTCAAGATTCAGGCCATAGACGGCGCCCAGCGTGTTCCAGTTGTAAAAGCTGCGGCCATAGGTGAACGTGTCCCACCCGGGCGCGGGATAGGGCTTGGGCGCGATGCCGAAACCCTGTCCGCCGCGCGCGAGCATGAACAGGTTGGAGCGCGTATCATTGGCGGGCCACAGCATGGGCCGGTCGCCGCAATCGCGCCCGCCCGCCATCAGACCGTAGTCAGCGTCTTTTGGCGCACCAAACAGCCGCCATTCCTGCGTGCAACTATAGTCCCCGCTGGCACTGCCCGCCACGGGCATCACCCCTGCCAGCACCGCCAGAACGATCCGGAATTTGCGCGTCATGGACTTCTCCTCGGGCCACAACGCTAATCCAGTCGGCGGTCCGGCTCAATGCGCGCTCTAAAGGATTTGGCTCCCGACGCCGATGATCAACAGAACAAGGGTGATCGCGACGACCACAAATTCGGCCATGTAGGCACGGAAGCCTGACCCACTTTCCAGATTTCCTTCTTCCCGCTCAGGCATAACCCAATCCTCTCCGTGGTCGTTCACATCGCACCGCGGTCACGCGAAGCGCTCGATGGCCAGAGCAATATAGGCGCCCACCAGTTCCATCTGGATCGAATCGCAGCTTTCCAGACAATAGACCAAGTGCTGGCGCAAATGCTCTTGCCGGATGGAGCGCGTGACATAGGGCATGGCGCGCGCCTCCTCGAGCCAGCCCAGATGCTGGTGGGGCAGGCTGGTGGCCAGTTGGTCGATCGCGGTGGACAAATGGACAGCCACCACCAGCATTTCCAGATCATCGGCAACATGCAGGGCCAGCACCAGATCGAACAGCAACTGATGCCGCAACCGGGTTACCTCGTTCTCGCCCATCCGCTGCGGACCGGGCATAATCGTCTGGCCGGATCGCCACGGATCCCGCTGGAATGCACCCAAGCCTTTATACAGCATGTTTTTTTCTTCTGCGTCCCTGCAATCCGGCCCGCTGTTATCCCGCGGTCGGCATTCACAGGATCTACACCCTCAATTTCCACATTGGCTAAGTAACAATTGTCTAAAATTGTAAAATTGTGTTGCAGGCCGTTGCCATTGTTACGCGCCGCACGCACAAGATTTCCCATTCAAGTACGGAAAATCCATGCCTCCCATGTTATCCACTTTGCAGGAGAGCGACCACGCGCTGGCGCGGGAAGCTGGCGTCGAACTGGACAATCTGCGCGCCCAGCTCGAGGCGATCGGTCTGACTTCGGACGAACGTGGGCTGCTGGCGCCACTTGTTCCCGCGTTCAATGCCAGGGCCGAAGTCTTCAGCCAGCGTTTTTATGACAAATTCGGGCATCATACCGAACTGGCCGCGCTGCTGCCCAATCAGGCAAAGGTCAGCCACCTGCGCGCCACGCTGTTGACCTATGTCCGCCAGTTGTTGGGGGCGCCTGTCGACGCCGCCTATCTCGTCGAACGGCTGAAGCTCGGCGTGGTTCACCAACGGATCGGACTTACCCCTCCGTGGTATCTCATTACCTGCGGACATATCCTGTGCGAATTGCTCGAACCGCTGGAACAGCATTATACCGATGTTGCGCAGCAAACCAACGCTGTGATCGCGCTGGTCAAGTCGATGCTGTTTGATGCCGGACTGGCGCTGCACGGCTATGGCTTCCGCCTTGAGCGCATGATCGGCACCGATCACAACGACCACGCGCCGCCCCCCGCGCAGCCGCCGGTTTCCGAGCCACACGCAGCGCCCGAATATGCCCGCATGAAGCTTGAAACGGGCCTGATCGCCAGTCGCGCCAGCTATATCGGCATCGATGCGGCAGACCGTGCCTGCCTCACCGCCATCCGGCCCGCGCTGGCCGAAGCAGCGGGCAGCGTTATGGACGGGTTTTATGCCTGGTTTCGGTCCCATGAAGCCACCGCGAGGCTGGTGGACGGCAACAGCGTCGAGCGCCTGCGCCATCAGGTCGCCTCCTACTGGGACGAGGTGACCCGCGCCGATTTCGGCGTAACCTATGCAGCGTCGCGGGTGCGGGTCGGGGTGATGCACGAGCGGATCGGCCTCACCCCTGACTGGTATATCGCGGGCCTCGCGCGTCAATTGGAGGGCTTTATCCGCGCATTGCCCGCAGGCGGCGGAATCGCACCCGTGCGGGCCTTGCTCAAGGCCGTGTTCTTCGATCTCTCCTTCGTGATCGATGCCTATATGGAGGCGCGCATCCGCGAATTGCTGCGCACCGAACAATATGCGGCAAGGCTGGTGTCGGATATGACATCGGGCGTGGTGGTGATCGACGCAGCCAGAGAGGTGGTGTCGGCCAACCGGGCCATCATCGACATGCTGGGCCGCGATCCGGGCCTACTCTATCGCCGCCCCGTCGGTGAAGTCCTGCCTTTTCCCGGACTTGATAGCATGATCGCGGACAGTGAAGCCGATCCCGTCCGCCGCGTGATCGACATCGTGCACCACAAGGCGCGCCAGTTCCGCCTGACCGTACTGACGCTGGAAAGTCGTTCGGGACACGCAGGGCAGCGCGGCATCCTGATCGAGGATGTGACCGACGTGCTGGGCCTCGCCCGCGATATGGGCCGACAGGATGTGGAGGTCGAAACCATCATCGCCTCAACCCGCGCGGTCGTATGGTCGGCGCGGGCCGGCAGCGGCACCGTGGTTTCCCTGTCGCGTGCAGTAGTCGATGTGCTGGGCCATCGCGATGTGGCCTTGCTCGGGCGCAGCCATGCGCTCGAGGCACTGGTGCATAGCGACGATCGGGCCCTGTTTCGCTCGCTGGTGGAAGGGTTGGCTGCGGGCGAACGCCGCGAGGCCGAACATCGCATGGTGCGCGCCGACGGCAGCATCATCTGGGCCCGCACCATCACCGCACAGGGCAAAGGGAGCGACGGCGAGGACCACGTACTGGGTTTCACGCTCGACATTTCCGAGTTGCGCGAGGCGCAGGAACGGCAAAGGCAGGCCGCAGCGCTAGCCCAGCATATGGAAACGATCACCCGCCTCACCGGCGGCCTGGCGCATGATTTCAACAACACGCTCACGGTCATTTCGGCCAATATCCAGCTGGCGATGGCGCGCAGCGAGGATCCCGCCCTGCGCGATCTGCTGGCCCGCGCCATGCAATCGGCCAATCTGGGCGCCAGCCTCAACCGCCGCCTGCTTGGCTACACCCGCCGTTCGGCCGAACCATGGGGGCTGTTCGATCCCAACCCCCGCATTGCCGATCTGGCGCTGGTGCTGGAGCGGACACTGGGCGAAGGCATTACGCTGGACCTTCGGCTTGAAAGCGGCTCGGGCGCCATTGTCGCGGCGCCCTCGGCTTTTGACAGCGCGCTGCTCAATCTGGTCATCAACGCACGCGATGCCATGTCTGCGGGCGGCACCATCACGATCACCGCGCGCAAGGCGGCCGACACGGGGCCCTCCGGCTGGATCGAGATCGCCGTGCATGACGATGGCGCGGGCATGCCGCCCGAAGTGGCCCGACAAGCCGCGCAAGCCTATTTCTCGACCAAACATGGCAGCCAGGGCACCGGCACGGGCCTTGGCCTCTATATGGTGCGCGATTTCATGGAAAGCGCGGGCGGTACGATGGCCATCGCCAGCTCGGAGGCGACCGGTACCACGGTGCGTCTGAGATTTCCGCGCCAGCCCCTGCCCCCGCCAACCTGCTGCGATCCGCTCTACAGCGACTGGCTTCCCCAGCAGCAGACACCCGCGGCACCACGCCCGCGCCATCTGCTGCTGGCCCAGCCCGATGCACAGATCCGGCTGGCGCTGGAGGAGTTGCTGACTCCCATGGGTTATACCGTCACCAGTTGCGGCAGCCACGCCGCCGCACTGGAAACATTGGGCGGTCAATCCTTCGACATACTGCTGTGTGACAGCGTGATGCCGGATGCCAATGGTCTGGCGCTGGCCAATACAGCGGCGGCCTTGCATCCTGATCTGGGTGTGCTGGTGATGACGGCATGGCGCGACCGCCTGCCCGAACGCGGCGGCAGGGTCACCCAAGTGGTAAAACCCTTTACCACACAGGAACTGGTCGCTGCACTCGACGGGGTTTTTCAGGCGCTGGCCAAAGACTCGACATGCGAGGCGAGCATATAGCCTTTGCCCCATACGGTCTGGATCAGCGGCGCGCTCTGGCCCTCGCGATCCAGCTTTTTGCGCAGCCGCCCCACCACCGTATCGATCGTGCGATCATAGGGCGACCATTTGCGCCCGCGCAGCACCTCGCACACGGCGTCGCGCGACACCACCTGCCCTGCCGATTGCAGCAACATCCGCAAAATGGTGAACTCGCTGGTGGTGAGCGGGATGTCCTCGCCGGTCGAAACCCGTGTCAGCCGGTGCTGCTCGTCGTCCAGCCGGAAATCCGCGAAACGGAAGCTGCGCTGGTCGGCACCACGCTCGTCGCCCGCCATCCAGCCTTCCAGCGAACGGCGGCGTAGCACCGCCTCGATCCGCAGGACCATCTCGCGCAACAGGAACGGTTTGACGATATAGTCATCCGCCCCGACATCCAGCCCCTGCAACCGTTCATGCGGGCCGGAGCGACTGGTGATCATGATGATCGGCACTCTGGATCGCTGGCGGATGGCATGGGCCAGCTCAAGCCCGTCATCACGGCCAAGGTTAAGATCGAGCGAGATAAGATCGATCTCCTCCTCGCGCTCGAGCAATCGCATCAGGGCCTCGCCCCCTTCGGCCTCGACCACGCGATAGCCTTCCTGTTCCAGTCCCTGCTTGATCGAATAGCGGATTTGGGGATCATCATCGACCACGGCTATTCGGCGCGCAGTTACGGAATTGGCTTTGCCCATAAGCGGTTAGGTTACCTTTTTTCTCTTTATCCTCTTAACGCCTTGTAACGCCTTCCCGCCGCTTGGCCAGTGCTGTCTCCATACAAAAACGGCTTGGCACGCCGGAAAGCCGCACCTATAGGCACCCACGTTGCGGAAAAAGCGCAACACATGCACTGGTGTCCCACAAGGACTTAAAACGGGAACACGGTAAGGCGCATCGCGCCCGATCCGGGGCTGTCCCTGCAACTGTAAGCGGCGAGCGCGATGCAAGCGCCGGCAAGGCCCGCAAGGCCGGTCCGGCAACCACTGTGCCAAGGCACGGGAAGGTTTGCACCACGTCATGACCCGTGAGCCAGGAGACCTGCCAGCGCGTGGTCGCTCTTGCCGTGGTTCAGGGATTGGCCAAGGCACGGTATCTCCGTCTGGGCGACGAAGCATTGCGGCCGGGGTCGCAAGGCGGGTTGCGCGCGGGCGACAGGTGCCCGTCCGTGGCGGGATTTGCCTTTTGCTGGTTTGCGCCAGCGCGCCCCATGCCGCCCGTGATCCGTCCGGCGCCTTGGGGATATCCCGTGAAGAGTCTATTTGCCTGTTCCACCGCGCTGCTGGCGCTGGTTTCCACTTCCGCCCATGCGACGTCTGCGGATACCACTTCCGCCGAAGCCGATGACGCCATCGTTGTTTCGGCCAGCCGCTCGGGCGATGCCATTTCCAGCGACAAGCTGGCCGCCTCGGTCACCGTGCTGGAAGCCGCCGATCTCGACCAGCGCCAGACCCGCGCCGTGTCCGACATCCTGCGCGATGTCCCCGGCGTTGCCGTCAACCGGATGGGCGGTATCGGCGGACTGACCCAGATCCGCATTCGCGGTTCGGAAGCCAACCATGTGCTGGTGTTTGTCGACGGCATCAAGGTTGGCGACCCCTACACCGGCGAGTTCGATTTCGGCAATCTGCTGGCCGATTCAGCCGCGCGGATCGAGGTTTTGCGCGGCCAGCAATCCTCGCTTTACGGTTCTGACGCGATCGGCGGTGTCATCAGCTACACCACCCTGTCCGGCCGCGAGGCCAAGGGACTGGCCTCCCGCGCCGAGGGTGGCTCCTTCGGAACGTTCAACACCAGCGCCCGTTTGGGCGGCACACTGGGCACAGACGCCGATTATGCGCTGACCGCCACCTATCTGACCACCCACGGTACACCCAGCTCGCCTACCGGCACCCGCGCCTTGACCGCCGACAATCTCACCCTGTCGGGCAAGGTGAACTACACGCCTGCCGCCAACCTGAAGCTGTCGGCCGTGGCGCGCTACAGCGATACCTATGCCGACACCAACGATCAGGGCATCGACGCCTCCTCGCCGGTGGTGCAGGGCTATCAGACCATCACCACGCTCGACACGCCCTCGTCCTATGGCCGCGCCAAGGCGTTTTACGGCCTAGCCAGCGCGGCGCTCGATCTGCTGGGCGGCGCATGGAGCCAGGCGCTTTCAGGCCAATACACCGACATCATCCGCGACAATTATGCCGCATGGGGCTATTCCTCGGGCAGCAAGGGCCAGCGCTATCGCGGATCCTATACCAGCACCGGCCGCTTCTCCACCGGCGCCGCCAAGCACCGCGTCACGCTGGCGCTGGATGCGGAGCGCGAGGAATTCCGCACCATCGACCCCAGCGGTTATGCCTTCACCGGCAAAAACAGCATCGATACGCTGGGCGTGGTCGGCCAGTATGATCTGGCGCTGGGCGATGCGGCCACATTTGGCGCGGCGGTGCGCCATGATGCCAACGAGAAGTTTGGCGATGCCACCACATGGCGCGCCTCGGCCTCCTATCGCTTCAACACGGCGACGCGGCTGCATGGCGCCTATGGCACGGGCGTTAAGAACCCCACTGCGACCGAGCTGTTCGGCTATGCCACGGGGCTTTATATTGGCAATCCGAACCTGCGGCCCGAGCGTTCCTCGGGCTGGGAAATCGGATTGGAGCAACCGCTGCTGGGCAAGGCGCTGACGCTGGGCGCCACCTATTTCAACAGCCGCTTCACCAACCAGATCGAGACGACCTATATCTTCGTTGGCGGCGCCTTCCTGTCCACCACCGCCAACAACGCGGTCACTTCGCGCCAGAGCGGCGTGGAATTCTCCGCCCGCGCCCAGACCAGCGACTGGCAGGTGAACCTTGCCTACACCTATCTCCACGCCCCGCAATCGGTGCAGGCGCTGGTGGGGCAGAACACCGGCGGTTTTGCAGCCACGCAGGCGGTGGAAACGCAGGCCGTGCGCCGTCCGCAGGATAGCGCCAGCCTTGTCATCGCCTATGCGCCCAAGGCCAGCCCGTTTTCGGCCAATCTCGCCATCCGCCACAATGGCACGATGCGCGACTATGCCTTCAACTCGTCGTACCAGCGGCTGCTGGTCGATCTGAAGGCCTATACGTTGGTCAATCTGGGCGCTGCTTACCAGATCAATCCGCAGGTGCGGCTCTATGGCCGCTTGGAAAACCTGCTGGGCGAGAAGTATCAGGAGGTCTTCACCGTCGCCACCGCAGGCCGTGCGGCCTATGGCGGCGTGAGCGTGAAGTTCTGATGCGGATCTGCGGCTGGCCCCTATTTCCGGCGGGCCAGCCNNAGGCCTTGCGCCTGCGGCCAATCTCTACCTTGGGCACATCGCAGGCCTTGCGCCTGCGGCAAATCTTTACCCTAGCGACGCCGCAGGCCTTGTGCCTGCACCACCAGCGAGCGCACTGCCAGCCCATAGGCAGGCCCGCCGCACACCGTCCATGCCTCGGGCAAGGTGATGCGCGGGATGGAGCGCAAGGCGGGATGGTGCAGCATTTCGGTGCCCTGATCGGGCGCGTTGCGATTGGCGCTCTCCATGATGATGACATCGGGCCGCGCCGCCACCATTTCCTCCACCGACAGCCGCGCCAGCACCGGCTTGTTCAGCCGCCGCGCGAGATTGTCCAGCCCCGCGCGCAGCATCATGTCATCCACCAGCGTGCCGGTGCCGGTCAGAAAGCCGCGCCGCTGGTAATAGGCCGCCACCAGCCCGCCGTGGAGTCGCGGCAAAGAGGCCAGATCGTGCTCCATGCCAGCCACCACGGCCTCGGCGCGCTGTGGCTGGCCGATGGCCGCGCCCACTTGCCTGATCTGGGCGGTAATATCGGCAAAATTGTTGGCGGGCGGCAGGTCGAGCGTGGCGTAATGCTGCTTGGCCAGCGCCTGCGCCGCAGGGCTGCTGCCAAAGGGCAGGCCCAGCACCAGATCGGGCTTGGCGGCCAGCACTTCCTCGGCATTGGTGCCAAAGCGGCGGAAGCCGCGCGCCTTGTCCGCCGCCGCCGACAGTTGCGGATTGGCGGCATGGCGCGACAGGCCCGCGATTTGCGCCGGATCGGCCAGCGCCAGCACCAGTTGATCGCTGCAAGGGTTGAGCGAAATGATCCGCTGTGGTTTGGCGGCAGCGGGCTGGGCAGCGACGGGCGCGGCCAGTATCATGGCCAGAGACAGATAGCGCAACATGGCCCCAGCCATAGCGCGCCCACGCCGCTTGGCAATCCCGCCCCGAACCTCCACGGAGAGATGCATTGACCCGCGCACCCCTCCTTTTGCCCTTTCTGACGCTGCTGCTGGCGGTGGCGCTGGCGGGTTCGCTGATGCTGGGGCCCGTGCCCTTGAGCGTCGCCCAGATCGGCAAGGCCTTGGCGGGCGGGGGCGACACCATCACCAGCACCATCGTGCTCGACCTGCGCCTGCCGCGCGCGGTGCTGGGCGCGCTGGTGGGCGGCATGCTGGCGCTGTCGGGCGCGGTGTTGCAGGGCTATTTACGCAACCCGCTGGCCGAGCCATCAGTGGTCGGGGTTTCCAATGCGGCGGCGCTGGGCGCCGTGGTCGCGCTCTATTTCGGCTTTGCCGCCCGTTTTCCGCTGGCGCTGCCGCTGCTGGCGATTGCGGGCGCGGTGCTGGCACTGGGCCTGTTGTTCCTGCTGGCGGCGGAAAGCACGCTGACTGTCATCCTTGCCGGCATCGCCATTTCCATGCTGGCAGGGGCCGGCGTCAGTCTGGCGCTCAATCTCTCGCCCAATCCCTTTGCGGCGATGGAGATCATGAGCTGGCTGATGGGTTCGCTTGAAAACCGCACCATGGACCATGTCGCGCTGGCGCTGCCCTGCGTGGCGGTGGGCGCCGCGCTGTTGCTTGGCTGCGGGCGGGCGCTCGATGCGCTCAGCCTTGGCGAGGAG
>DDES01000165.1 GCA_002336765.1 Novosphingobium sp. UBA1948
CCTTAAACCACTCGGCCACCTGTCCAATGGTGATCGCGCATAGGTGCTTCGCGCGGATCACGCAAGACGCAACGGCAGCTCCTTTCGCCACCGCGCCATCTATGCCATAGCAGCCGGCATGGACAGCAAGGGTTTGATCGCCGCATGGCGCGGGCGGATGATGGGCGTGGCGCTGGCCGTCATGGCGCCCGCCGGAACGCCGGTGCAGGCGCAAGACAGCGCGGAGGCTGGTTTTGCCGCCTATGTGCAGGAACTGGCCGCCAAAGCACGCGGGGCAGGGGTAAGCGAGCCGACCGTCGAACGGATGACCACGGGGCTGGCCTATAATCCGCGCGTGATCCAGCTTGACCGCAACCAGCCCGGCACGAGCCCGACCACCACACCACCGGCCTTCACCCCCTATCGGCTCAGTCATGTCGATGCGCCGCGTATCGGGCGCGGGCGGCGCGTGTATCAGAGCCTGCCGGATGCCGCCGCGATCGAGGCGCGCTATGGCGTTCCGGTGCCGGTGCTGCTGGCGATCTGGGGGGCGGAGACGGATTATGGCGCGGTGAAAGGCGGATTCGATCTGGCCAGCGCGCTGGCGACTCTGGCCTATGACGGACGGCGGCGCGATCTGTTTGCCAGCGAGTTTATCGCCCTGCTCAAGATGGTGGATCGCGGCGTGCCGCCCGAACAGTTGAAAGGCAGTTGGGCAGGGGCACTGGGCAACCCGCAATTCCTGCCCAGCACCTATCTGCGGCTGGCGCGCGATGGCGATGGCGATGGCTATGCCGATGTGTGGAACAATCGCGCGGACACTCTGGCCTCGATTGCCGCATATTTCCGCGATGCCGGTTGGCAGCGGGGTGTGCCCTGGGGCGTGGCGGCCACGCTACCCGAGGATTTCAACCGCGCCAGCCTGGTCTCGCGGCTTGATTCGCCGGTCTGCCCCCGCGTCCATGCCCGCCACAGCCAATGGAAAACCATTGCCGAATGGCGCGCGCTGGGCGTCGTTCCACAGGGGCAAATCGGCGAAAATGTGCTGGCCAGCCTGTTTGAACCGGATGGGGCCGGAAAATCTGCTTTCCTCTTAACCGGGAATTATCGGGTTATCCTCGATTATAACTGCTCGAACTATTATGCTTTGAGCGTAGGATTGCTGTCCGATGAGATTGCCCGTTGATGGAAAAACCGCCCGTCTGGCCCTGATCGGGGCGACGTCCGCTGTTGCGCTGGGGGCAGGGATGCCCGCGATGGCGGGGTTGAAGATCCCCTTTATCGGCGATGGCAAGGCATTGCCGCCTGCGCCCGCCGTTCCGGTACAAGCACCCGCAGTCACCGGACCTGCGGCGGATTATCCGGTGGTGCTGGGCGATCCCTATCGCGTGGGCGACAGGGTGTTCACGCCCAGCAACGCCATGAATTACGACGCGGTGGGCTATGCCTCGGTGGGTGGCCCGTCGATGGGCGTATCGGCCGCGCACCACACCCTGCCGCTGCCATCCTATGTCGAGGTGACCTCGCTCACCACAGGGCACACGATCCTTGTGCGGGTAGAGCGGCGCGGGCCGATGGATTCGACCCATGCCATCGAACTCTCCCCCGCTGCCGCCGCGCAACTGGGGATTGGCGAGGATGGCAAGGGCGCCGTGCGCGTGCGGCGCGTGAACCCACTGGAAACCGAACGTGCGGCCCTGCGCGCGGGGGCCAGCGTTGGCGAACGGATGGTGACGCCCAAGCCCTTGCTGGCGGTGTTGCAGCGCCGTCTGGCCAGCGATCCGATGGCCAGCCATGCCGGTGCCTCGCTGACGCAGACCGCGATGGTGGGCGTGCCGCAGGACGATGATGATGACGCGCCGGTGAAGGCACCGACGGCTCCGGTTCTGGCTGCCGCCAAGATCACGCCCAAAGCGCCCGCTCCCAAGCCGGTTGCCCCCGTTGCCGCCAAGCCCGTTACCATGCCTCCCGCAGCCGGTGCCAATTTCGCCAGCAGCGTGAGCTTTACCCCGGCTCCGGCGCCCGCCTATGCCGCGCCCAAAGCGGTGGTGGCAAGCGTCGCGCCCAAACCCGCGCCGCAGCCCGTCAAAGCGGCGGCTCCGAAGCTGTCCGCTGTGGCGCCCGCTGCCAAACCGGCGCCCAAGTCCAGCGCCGTCAAGGCGCCGGTTTCCGCCGAACGCGACTATGACGCGCCGCCCAGACCGCTGGACAAATCCTATCTGATCCAGCCCCTGTCGCGTAGCGCCACGCATACCGCGCAGGCCAGCCACACCACCACGCCTGCCAAGCCAAGCGCCATCGCACTGGAAGCGCGGGTCAGCGCCAAAACCGCCAAGCCCGTGGCTGGCGGCGAGGTATTGGTGGTGCAGATTGGCGCTTTCTCGGACAAGGCCCATGCCAGCGCCATCGCCAGCAAGGCCGGCGGCAGCGTCAGCAGCACCGGCAGCCTGTGGCGCGTGCGCAAGGGGCCCTATTCCAACCGTGGAGAAGCCGAGGCGGCGCTGGCGAAGGCGAAAGCCTCGGGCTATACCGAGGCACGAATCCAGCACGGCGAGTAAAGGGCGTTTCGCCCGGCCGTGCCCAGCACAGCGGGTAAGGTTTTGACAGCTTCGCGTTTGCATAAAATCCTGCCGGCCACCGGCATTGTGTCGGTGGCCGGTTTGTTGACCCTCGCCGCGCATGGCGGGGCAACGTCCAGCGCTGCCGGACAAATCGAGGTGCCTCTGGCGCCATCCCTACCGCAACCGGTGGAAACCACCACCGCCGTTGCTACCCCCGCCAGCGCGGCGGACCCCGCCGCACCGCCCGAGGCCGATGTGGCCCCTGTCGCGCTGCTGGTCGATCTGGGTTCGGGCCGCGTGCTCTATGAGCGCAATGCCGAGCAGAAATTCCTGCCCGCTTCGGTCACCAAGACGATGACCGCCTTTGTCGCCTTCGAAATGCTGGCGAAGGGCGAATTGCATCCCGAACAGCGCATGCGCGTCAGCCATGCCGCTTGGGAGGAATGGCACGCCAAGGGCAGCCGCATGTTCCTTTCCGAAGGCAGCACGCCCAGCGTGGATGACCTGCTGATGGGGATCATGAATGTCTCGGCCAATGATGGCGCGGTGGTGCTGGCTGAAGGCGCGGCGGGCAGCGTCGAGGGCTGGCTGGCCAAGATGAACGATGCCGCGCGGCGGCTGGGCATGAACCATAGCCATTTCGGCACGCCCAACGGCTGGATGGACAATGGCAACACCTATTTCACCGCCAAGGATCTGGTGAAACTGGCTGATGCCATGATCACCCGCTATCCCGAGTATTACCATCGCTATGTCGGCCAGCCCGGCATGACGTGGAACGGCATTACCCAGCCCAACCATGACCCGACGCTGGGAATTGTCGAGGGTGCGGACGGGATCAAGACCGGCTTTACCAACGAGGCGCATTACAATTTCCTGGGTTCCGCCCAGCGCGGCAACCGACGGCTGGTGATGGTGCTGGCGGGGGTGGAAAAGCCCAAGGATCGCACCAAGGCCGCCAAAACGCTGATGGAATGGGGCTTTTCGGCATGGGCTGACAAGCCGCTGATGGCGGCGGGCACGCAACTGGGCAAGGCGGCGGTGCAGGGGGGCGACGCCGCGCATGTCTCGCTGGTGGCACCACGCGATTTCTATCTGACGCTGCCCAAGGATGGATCGGCCAAGCCCTCGATGCGGATCGTCTATCATGGGCCGCTGGTGGCGCCGATTGCCAAGGGTACGCCGGTGGCCGAACTGGAAGTGCGGATGGGCAACGGCAAACCCGCCATCCTGCCTTTGGCCGCTGGCGAGGATGTGGCCAAGGGCGGGGTGATGGACCGGATCCGGCTGGGCTTCCTGCGGCTGGTATCGCGCGGCGATGGCTAAGGGCCATTTCATCGCGCTGGAAGGCGGAGAAGGGGTCGGCAAATCCACCCAGAGCCGGATGCTGGCCGAAGCTCTGCGCGCGCGCGGGCTTGAGGTGGTGTCCACCCGCGAACCCGGCGGCACGGCAGGCGCCGAGGCGATCCGTGCGCTGCTGCTGGGCACCGAAGGCGAGGGCTGGGGGGCGCGGGCCGAAGCTTTGCTGTTTGCCGCCGCGCGGGCCGACCATGTGGACAAGTTGATCCGTCCGGCGCTGGCGCGCGGGGCATGGGTGGTGTGCGACCGCTTTACCGATGCCACCTTCGCCTACCAGGNNGATTCCAGCCGCGCCTATCAGGGGGGTGGGGGAGGGCTGTCGGATGAGGACATCCGCAGCCTGCACGCGATTGGCAGCGAGGGGCTGTTGCCCGATCTGACGCTGCTGTTCGAAGTGGCGCCCGAAGTGACTGCGGCGCGACTGGCGGCGCGCGATACCGATGGCGCTGATCGCATCGGCGGGCGGCCTTCGGATTATCACGCGCGCGTGGCCGCGGCCTTCGCCCGTTTCGCCGAGGCCGAACCGCAGCGTTTCGCACGGATCAGGGGCAATCAGGCGCCCGATGCCGTGCATGGCGATGTGATGGCGGCGCTGGCGGACCTGTTGTGAACCCATCGTCAGGCCATGATTTGTTGGGGCACGATGGGCCGTGGCGCGAATGGCGCGCGGCTTTGGGCAGCGCGCGGATGCATCACGCATGGATCCTGTCCGGCCCGCAAGGCGTGGGTAAGGGCAGCTTCGCCCGCGCGGCGGCGGCTGAGCTGGTGGCGGAGGCGGGTGTGCCGCAGCCGCCGGTGGAATCCCATCCCGATATCCTGATCCCAGAATATCCGCCCGCCACCAAGGAGGACGAGAAAAAGCGCGCGGCGGGCGAGGACTATGCCCGCAAGCGTTCGATCAGCGTGGACGAGATCCGCGCCATGCAGCAACGTCTGACCACGCGGCCCACGCTGGGCGCGCGGCGGGTGGTGATCCTCGATACCGCCGATGATCTGGAAAAGGCGGCGGTCAACGCGCTGCTCAAATCGTTGGAGGAGCCGCCGGCGGGCACCTATTTCCTGCTGGTGGCACATCGCATCGGGCGGCTGTTGCCCACGATTCGTTCGCGTTGCCGCATCCTGCGTTTCGCGCCTTTGAGCGAGGGGCAGGTGGATTTGATCCTTGGCCGCGCCGCGCCCCATACCGATGACGCCACCCGCGCCGCCGCGATCGCCGCCCCGC
>DDES01000015.1 GCA_002336765.1 Novosphingobium sp. UBA1948
TGATGGCGCGCGGCGCGGAATTTCTGGGAACCGAGACGGCGATCCTGTGCGGCGCGATGAGCTGGGTTTCCGAGCGCAATCTGGTGAGCGCGATCAGCAATGCGGGCGGGTTTGGCGTGATTGCCTGCGGGGCGATGACGCCCGAACTGCTGGACAAGGAAATCGCGGCGACCAAGGCGCTAACGAACAAGCCTTTTGGTGTGAATCTCATCACTATGCATCCGGCACTGTTCGATCTGATCGCGGTTTGCGCGCGTCATCAGGTCAGCCATGTCGTGCTGGCCGGTGGCCTGCCGCCCAAGGGCAGCGTGGAGGCGATCAAGGAAACGGGTGCCAAGGTGCTGTGCTTTGCGCCCACGCTGGCGCTGGGCAAGAAGTTGCTGCGCAGTGGTGCCGATGCGCTGGTGATCGAGGGTAGCGAGGCGGGTGGCCATATCGGCCCCGTGTCGACCAGCGTGCTGGCGCAGGAAATCCTGCCGAGCCTTGCGGCCGATAATCTGGTGTTTGTGGCCGGTGGCATCGGACGCGGCGAGATGATCGCGTCCTATCTGGAGATGGGCGCGGCGGGCGTACAGCTTGGCACCCGCTTTGCTGCCGCCACGGAATCCATTGCGCATCCCGATTTCAAGAAGGCCTTCTTCCGCGCCAGCGCGCGCGAGGCGGTGGCCAGTGTGCAGGTCGATCCGCGCCTGCCGGTGATCCCCGTGCGCGCCATCAAGAACAAAGGCACCGAGGAATTCACCGCCAAGCAGGTCGAAGTGGCCAAGCTGCTCGACGAGGGCAAGGTGGATATGGGCGAGGCGCAGCTCCAGATCGAGCATTACTGGGCGGGCGCGCTGCGCCGCGCGGTGATCGATGGCGATGTGGAGAATGGCTCGGTGATGGCGGGCCAGTCGGTCGGCATGGTCACCAAGGAGGAGCCGGTGGCCGAAATCATCGCGCAATTGATGGGCGAGTGCGAGGCCGCGCTCAACCGTTAAAATCGCAAGCCCATTGGCGGAGATCGACGCAGATGGTGAGCATTTCGGGTCGATTTGTTGACCGCTGCGTGCTGGTGCTGGAGGGAGATGCGGGATGGGGTGCGCGGCTGGCCCGCGCCTTCCGCGCCGAGGGTGCCAAGCTGGCGATCACCGGCACTTGCGAGGATGCGCTGCGCGCTCTGGCCGAGGAGCTGGACGCGCTGGCGATCCGCGCCGATGTGGCAGATGGGCAGGCTTGCGCCGGTATCATCGACGAGGTGGGCGAGGCACTGGGCGGGATCGATCTGCTCGTGACCGTCCACAGGATGTCCGCGGCGGTGGCAATCGAACAGGCGCTGCCGCTGATGCGCGCGGGCGGCGTGATCCTGCTGGGCGATGCGGCGAGTGATCTCGGTCCGTTAGGTGCGGATCTGGCTGCGCGGCGTATCGCTCTGGTGCCGATTCCGCCCGCGCTCAGGCTGGATCAGGCGGACTCTGCCGAGGGCGTGCTCCATCTTGCCAAAAGCCATGCAGAGCGTATCATGCAGGGGCGCTAGAATTCGAGAGCTGTGAGAGGGGAAGAAGGCGTCGCCCTTGTTTGGCGGCGCTTTCTTTCATGGTGCCGGGGCATAATGTTGGGGGGTGGCGTGGGCCTTGTATCTAGGCCCGCTTTGCGACACATTCCCGGCATACCACTCCCGTGCACGGGAGCCCCCCCGAGGAGTTCCATCATGTGCGATCAGCTTACCCTTGCCGAGGATGATGCCAAGGCCGCCGCGCGCGGCCTGTCGCGCCGCCAGTTCGCCGCCCTCAGCGCTGCCGGTGCCGCAAGCGCGCTGGCCGATGCGCAGGCGGCGATTGCTGCCGGCCCCGCACTGGTGGAAAAGGACGTTAGCATCACCACGCCCGACGGCACATGCGATGCGGTGTTGCTGCACCCTGCCAAGGGTAAGCATCCCGGGATCATCCTGTGGCCCGACATTGCCGGTGTGCGCGAGGCCTATCGCGTGATGGCGCGGCGGCTGGCGGGCGAGGGCTATACCGTGCTGCTGGTCAACCACTATTACCGCGGCGGCAAGGCGCCGTTTCTCGCCAGCCTTGCCGAATGGCGCACGCCTGCGGGGCAGGAAAAATTGAAGCCGCTGATCGCGGGGATCACCCCTGCCGGCACCACCGGCGACGCCAAGGCTTTCGTCGCCTTTCTCGATAAACAACCCGCCACCGACACCAAGCGCAAGATCGGCACGCAGGGCTATTGCATGGGCGGACCCTATACGGTGCGCACGGCGGCGGCAGTGCCGACGCGGGTGGGGGCTGCCTGTTCGTTCCACGGCGGCGGGCTGGTGGTGGATGCGCCGGACAGTCCGCACAAGCTGATTGCCGCCACCAAGGCCAGTTTCCTGTTCGCCATCGCCCAGAATGACGACGCGCGGGCACCCGCCGACAAGGATGCGTTGAAGGCCGCCGCCGCCGCCGCGCATCGCCCCGCCGAGGTGGAGGTCTATCACGCCGATCATGGCTGGTGCACCATTGACGCGCCTTCCTACAACAAGGAGGAGGCCGAGCGAGCCTGGGTGCGGATGAAATTAATGTATGCAAACCTTTGAATCTGCGCAATTTACGTAAGCCTGTATCTTGAAAATTTCGCCTCCGATCCCCACATTGCCGGGGAGAGGAGAATGCGGATGACCCAAGATCCAGCAGACAAGATCGAGCTGAGCGAGGCTGAATGGCGTGAGCGCCTGACGCCGGCCCAGTACCATGTGCTGCGCGAGCGGGGCACCGAGCGCGCTTTCACCGGAGAGTATGAAAACAACAAGGCGGCAGGTGCCTATCTGTGCGCCGGATGTGGCGCGCCGCTGTTTTCCTCGGATGCCAAATACAATTCCGGCTCGGGCTGGCCCAGCTTCTATCAGCCCCGCAATCCCGAGGCGGTGGAGGCGCATCGCGATGTGTCGCATGGCATGATCCGCACCGAAGTGCATTGTGCGCGGTGCAAGGGACATCTTGGCCATGTCTTTCCCGATGGGCCGCAACCGACCGGCCTGCGCTATTGCATCAACAGCGCCAGCATGAAATTCGAGCCCAAGGGCGGCGCCTGATCCACGGGCCAGCAATTTCCGGTTAACCAAAGCCTCGCTATCGCCTAGGGAGGGCTGGTGGCCTGTTCGGCCCGCGGCGACAGGGGTTTGATACCGGAATGGCAAGGCAGAATTTGCGGCGTGGTGGGGCGGACACTCCGGCACCGGGCGGGGCAACGGGGGGATCGCGCCTGCGGCGGTTTCTGGTAAAACTGGCGATCTGGAGCGGCGCGCTGGCGCTGCTGGGCGTCATTTTCCTGTTCGCGGCGGTGTTTTTCGAGGCGCAGGAGCTGCCCGACTATGATTCGCTGAAAAGCGGGCAGAACGGCCAGACTATTCTGGTGCGCGCCCGCGATGGCAGCGAGCTTTTCGCGATGGGCCCGTCCTTCGGCCACTGGCTGTCCTATCAGGAACTGCCACAGGTGATGAAGGACGCCATCGTCGCCACCGAGGATCGCCGCTTTCGCGAGCATATCGGCATTGACCCTATCGGCGTGGCGCGCAGCTTCTTTGTGCGTGCGCAAACCGGCAAGTGGCGGCAGGGCGGCTCGACCCTGACGCAACAGTTGGCCCGCACCGTATTCCTCAACAATGACCGCACCTTCAGCCGCAAGGCCAAGGAAGCGCTGATCGCGCTGGCGCTGGAATACAAGTTCAGCAAGGACGAGATCCTCGAACTCTACCTCAACAAGGTCTATTTCGGCGGTGGCGCTTATGGCGTGGATGCCGCCGCGCGCAAATTCTTCGGCCATGAGGGCAAGCAACTGACCCTGCCCGAGGCGGCGATCATTGCGGGCCTCGTCAAGGCGCCCAGCCATTACTCCCCCACCGCCGACCAGCAGGCCGCCGTTGACCGCGCCAAGGTGGTGCTGAACGTGATGGTCGATGCTGGCGCCATCTCGCAGGAGGAAGCCGACAAGGCCGACCTCAAGGGCGTGAAGATGGCCGCCGAGGGCACGCAATCCTCGGTGCGCTATTTCACCGACTGGGCATTGCAGCAGCTTGATGTGCTGGTGCCCGAGGTGCGCGATCCCAACAACCACGAGAATGTGGAAGTGTGGACCACGCTCGATCCCAAATTCCAGACCGCCGCTGCCGATGCCGTGGCCGCCAACGCGCCCAAGGGCGCACAGGGCGCGCTGGTCAGCCTGGACCGCGATGGCGCGGTGCTGGCGATGGTGGGCGGGCTGGATTACGTCACCAGCAATTACAACCGCGCCACCAATGCCATGCGCCAGCCAGGGTCAGCGTGGAAGCTGTTCGTCTATCTGGCCGCGCTGGAAAGCGGCATCAAGCCCGATGATCCGGTGACCGACCAACCGGTGACCATCGACGGCTGGACCCCGCGCAACTCGGGCGGCTCCTATGCCGGGCAGATCGACGTGCGCACCGCCTTTGCCTATTCGAAAAACACCGTTGCCGCGCAATTGGGGCAGCAAGTGACCTTTGACGCGGTGGCCGCGATGGCGCGCCGCTTTGGCATCACTACGCCGATTTCCACCAATCCCTCGATGGTGCTGGGCAGCAATGATGTGCGGGTGATCGACATGGTGCGGGCCTTTGCCGCCATTTCGGCCAAGGGCACCTCGGTCGAGCCTTATGGCATTACCAAGGTACTGGGTGGCGATGGGCGTGTCCTGTATCAGCGCAATGTGACGCAGGGCCAGACATTGGTGGCGCCCTTTGTGGCGGCGGGCATGACCGACCTGATGCAGACCGCCGTCAACATCGGCACCGGCCGCGCTGCGCAGATCGGACGCCCCGTGGCCGGCAAGACCGGCACCACCTCGTCCAACAAGGATGGCTGGTTCCTCGGCTTTTCCAGTGGCATCACCACCGGTGTCTGGATGGGGCGCGACGATGCCAAGCCGGTGCCCGGCCTGCAGGGCGGCACGGCCCCCGCGCGCGCCTTTGCGCAATATATGAAGCTGGCCGTAGCGCAGCGTCCGGTGGAAGCCTTTGACACCGAACTGACCCTGCCTGACTGGCAGCTCGAACCCGATGACATTGCCAATATGACCGGCCCTGACAGCTATATGGCGCCGGTCAATCCCGATGGCGATCCGGCGGATAATGGCCCGACCGGTGGCGAGGCGGGCGATAATCCGCCCGCGCGTGCAGGGGATAATGCCCCCGCACGGCCGCGCAGGGCGCAGCCTTCGGTGGGGATTTGACGGGTGGGTTTAGGGTAAGAATGCCTCTGGCGGGTTAAGGGCTATTGCCCTTAACAATCCCCGTACGGTCTGCCTTGTGCCTGCCGGACAGCGTGGCGAATTGAAGGGCTGCCTCCGGCGGCTTGGTATAGAAAAGCCCCCGTCGGAGCACTCCGGCGGGGGCTTTTCTGTTGCTGGACGTTAGCCTTAACGCAGGCGCAGGCCCGCGAACAGCGGCGGCTGGCCGGGGCGCATCACCACCACGTTGACCGCCGTGCGACCGGCAGCCTGTGCGGCGCGGATACCCGCTTCGAACTCGCCGACATTGGTGACATTCTTGCCGCCGATGGCCAGCAGCACGTCGCCGCGCTCCACCCCCTTGGCGCCCGCATCCGATGAGGGATCGACCGCGTTGACCACCACGCCCTTGGTGTCGATCGACAGGCCAAGCTGGCCCGCGATCTGCGGGGTGAGCGGCAGCAGCGAAAGGCCGAGCGACTTCTCGGCAAGACCGGTGCCCTTGGGGGCGGCCTTGTCGAAACTGTCGGCACCATTCTTGCGGTCAAAGCTCTGCGCGGCCAGTTCCTCGTCGGTGGGACGCTTGCCGACCACGACGTTGAGCGTAAGCGTCTTGCCATCGCGCAGCACCTCGACCGGAATACGCGTACCCGGCGGCGTGTTGGCCACAAGGAACGAGAGGGTCTGGTCGCGGGTCACATCCTTGCCCGACACCTTGGTCACCACGTCGCCAGCCTTGATGCCGCCCTGATCGGCGCCCTTGCCAGGCTCCACCGACTGGATCAGCTCGCCCTTGTTATGCGGCAGGCCGAGCGAGTCAGCATAGTCGTTCGAGATCGGCTGGAGGCGCACACCCAGATAGCCGCGCTCGATCGACTGGCCCTTGATCAGGCGGTCCACAATCGGGGCGGCGGTTTCGGCGGGAATGGCAAAGCCGATGCCCACGCTGCCGCCCGAAGGCGAGAAGATCGCGCGGTTGATGCCGATCACCTGCCCCTGCATATCGAACATCGGGCCGCCGGAGTTGCCCTGGTTGATCGAGGCGTCGGTCTGGATATAGCGGTCATAGGCGCCGCCCGAGCCGATGTTGCGATAGACTGCCGAGACGATGCCCTGCGTCACCGTGCCGCCAAGGCCAAAGGGATTGCCGATGGCGATCACCCAGTCGCCCACACGGGCCTTGCTGCTGTCGCCGAACTTGACGAAGGGCAGGGGCTTGCCCGCCGTGATCTTCAGCACGGCCAGATCCGATGCGGCATCCTTGCCGATCAGCTTGGCGGGATATTCGGTGCCATCGGCCAGCGTCACGGTGATCGATTCGACCACACCGCCCTGACCCTCGGGCGTCACCACATGGTTGTTGGTGACAACATAGCCATCGGCCGAAACAACGAAACCGGAGCCGAGCGACTGCGCCTCGCGCGTGGTGGGCGTGGCCTCGCCGCCGCCGAACAGGCCTTCAAACGGGGTGCCGGCAAAGGGGTTTGTGCCGCCACCCTGCACCTTTACCTTCTGGCGGGTGGAAATATTGACCACGGCGGGCTGAAGCTGGTGGGTCAGATCGGCAAAGCTGGCGGGGGCACCCGCGCGCGGGGTGATCGCCTGCATCTTCTGCAAGTCGTTCTGGGCCACTTGCGCGCCTGCGGGAAGGCCGGTCAACAGGGAGAGCGTTGCACCCCCCAGCAGCAGGGCACTGGTTACTCCGTAAGCATATCGCACTGGTCAATCATCCTTGTATCTTTGCGGCGGGCCGGAGGGACAGCCTGCCGGTGAATGGGGTGTGGGGCAAGATTACACGCATCGCCCCTGAACGGAAATTGAATGGGAGCCTATTTGCCCCCGCCGCGGAACTGGCGCAGATAATCGTTGTCCGGCGTCAGCACGATGGTGGTCTGCCCCTTGGCATCCTTGTTGGCAAAGGTGGTGCGATAGGAGGTCATCGCGCGATAGAAGTCGTAGAAGGCGGGGTCCTTGCCATAGGCATCGGCATAGGTCTTGGCGGCGGAGGCCTCGGCCTCGCCACGGATGATCTGCGCCTGCTTCTGGCCCTGCGCGCGGATGGTGGTAGCCTCCTGCTCGCGGGCGGCTTCCATACGGGCAAAGGCACGCTCGAGCGGGCTGCCTTGCGGCAGATCGGCGCGTTTGATGCGCACGTCGATCACCTGCGCGCCATATTCGCGTGCCTCGGCATCCAACGCTTGCCGCACCTGTTCCATCACCGCGCCGCGTTCGGGCGTCAGCAGCGACTGGAAGGGATGGCTGGCCAGCCCCTGCCGCAGCGTGGAATTGAGGATCGGCTGGAGCTGCTCCTGAACCCTGTCGGCGGTGCCCGCCGTGCGCACCATTTTCACCGGATCGATGATGCGGAAACGGGCATAGGCATCCACTTCCAGTCGCTGCTGGTCGGAGGAATTGACGATCTGTGGCTGCATGTCGAGATCCAGCACGCGACGGTCGATACGCACCAGCGTCTCGAAAAAGGGGATGCGCAGCGACAGGCCCGCGCCGGTCACGCCGTAATCGACGCCGGGCTTGTAGCGGTTGATGACGCGCACCGGATCGCCCATGCGCATCACCACCGCCTGCTGGGCCTCGGGCACCTCGACCACGGCGGTCATGGCCACCAGCGTCAGGCCGATCACGCCCGCTGCCACCAGCTTCTCGCGCGGGCCATAGGGGGGCAAGAGGAAGTCCATCAGGCTCATTGCGCGCCTCCCTGCTGGGCGTCGGGCGCCACCAGCGTCTTTTTCTGGATCGCGGGCAAGGGCAGATAGGAGGTCATGCCGCTCGACGGGGCGATAACCTTGTCGTTGTTCATCAAAACGCGCTCCATCGTCTCGTAATACAGACGGCGGCGGGTGACATCGGGCGCCAGCTTGTATTGCGCATAGATCTGGTTGAACTGCGCGGCATCGGCCTCGGCCAAAGCCTTGACCTGCTGGGCATAGGCCTGCGCGTTGGAGACATCGCGGTTATAGTCCTGCTGGGCGGCCTGCACATTCTGGAACGCGCCATTGACCTTGGCCGGCGGGTCGGCCTTCTTGATGTCCACCCCCTGAATGTTGATCCCCGCGCGATAGGCGTCGAGCACGGCCTGCATGCGCTGGCGCACATGGGCTTCGATCTCGCCGCGCCCCGAGCCGTTCATCACATCGGCCAGCTTCACTTCGGCCACACTGGCGCGCATGGCGGCTTCGGCCACTTCGCGCACGGTGCCCTCGGGGTCTTTCATCTGGAAACTGTATTGCTTCAGGTTCTTGATGTTCCACCGCACGATATAGGACAGATCGACCAGACTCTGGTCGCCGGCCAGCATCAGGTTTTCCGTCTCGCCCTCGGGCACGGAAATGCGGTTGATCGAGGTGACCGCCTCCACCCGCACCCGCTGGAACGGCCAGGGCGCGGTCAGGTTCATGCCCGGCCCGATTGTGTGGTCATATTTGCCGAAAGTGGTTACAATGCCCTCCTCGTTGGAGGATAGCTGGTGGCTGGAGGATACTGCCACCCACAGCAGCGCAAGTCCGCCCAGCACCAGAGGGGTCCAGCTCTTGCCATCGGGCCGCTGCGGCACGCGGAAGGAAGGCCCGCGTGGCGGCACCGGCCCGCCGCCACCGGCCCCGCGCTGGCGGAACAGGTCTTCCAGACTGGCGGGACGGCGCGGGCCACCGCTGCCGCCATTGCCGCCGGTCACGGGCGGTTGCCAGGGGTTGCGCGGGCCGGAGGGTTTGCCGCCGTCCTTGCCACCATCCTTGTCGGGGGCGTGGTCGCCACCGTCTTCGCTCGTCAAGACAACGGGAGAGGCAGGCGCAGGCGCCGTCGTTTTCTCCCAACCCAACCATCGTGTGATGCTTTTCATAGAGATCAACTATAGGAGCGCCCGCGCGAATTAACAGGGGGCGGCCGACGCCTGTACCGCATATTTCGCCAGCTCTATGTCGATCCTATGCCGATACGGTGGATAGGGTGCAATTTCCGCCTCGAAACCGCTATGCTTTCCCTGCTAGGGCGGTCGGGCATTCAGAAGTAAGGAAGCTCTTTCTCCCATGTCCGATACCGATGCTCTCAAAGCGCTGCTGCCCGCCGATCTGGCCGCGCGCGTGCAATCCCTGCGGCTGGCCGATGGCGTGGTGACGGCGGTGGTGGACGGGGCCGGCGCTGATGTCGCTGCGCTCGAGACGCAGGTGAAGGACGCGCTGGGCAAGGGGCAAGGGGTGCGCGAAGTGCGCGTGGGCGTGGTGGCCGACCGCGTAGCCCCGCCCAAAGGGCCGCTCATCCTTGCGGTCGGATCGGGCAAGGGCGGCGTGGGCAAATCGACGCTCTCGGCCAATCTGGCGGTGGGTCTGGCGCGGCTGGGGGTAAAGGTCGGCCTTGTTGATGCCGACATCTATGGCCCCAGCCAGCCCCGCCTGTTCGACAATGAGGGCATCAAGCCCAAGGCCAAGGACAGCAAGATGTTTCCCGTGCCCAGCCGCTATGGCGTGGGTGTGCTGTCCACCGGCCATCTGATCGAGGACGGGCGCGCGATTGCATGGCGCGGTCCGATGGCCTCGGGCGCGCTGGGGCAATTGATCGACGCGCATTGGGGCGATGTCGAATTGCTGGTGATCGACCTGCCGCCGGGCACCGGCGATGTGCAACTCACCATGATCCAGAAGCACAAGCCNNCGCAGGATCTGGCGCTGATGGATGCCAGCCGCGCGATGAACCTGTTTGAAGCCGCCGAGGTGCCGGTGGTCGGACTGGTGGAGAATATGGCGGGCTATGTCTGTCCGCATTGCGGTGAATTGTCCGATCCCTTCGGCCTTGGCGCGGTGGAGGATGCGGCCACACGGCTCAACCTGCCCTTCCTTGGCCGCGTGCCGCTGGATATATCGATCCGCACCGGATCGGACGCGGGCCAGCCCCCTGCGGCGGGCGAGGGCTTGCAAGCCGAGGCCTTCCTCGCCATCGCACGCAAGGTGAAAAGCTGGCTGGAGGCGCAGCGCTGAGATGAACCCGACGCGGCGGCAGGTTCTGGTCGGAGTGGCGGCGGGCAGTGGCCTGCTGGTGGCCGCCAGCCTGCTACCGCGTGACTATCCCTTGCCCTATGTGCCGGGCGAAGGGGAGTTGCCCTTTGGTCCGTGGCTGCGCATCGGCAGGGATGGCATCGTCACGATTGCCGTGCCGCAACTGGAGATGGGGCAGGGCGTGCTCAGCCTGCTGGCGCAGGTGGCGGCGGTGGAGCTGGGGGCAGACTGGCGTCGCATCGCCGTGGAGATGGCGCCGGTCAGTTCGGCTTTCCCCAATCTGCCATTGGCCGCCGCATGGGAACCCTTGTGGATGCCGCTGACCGCGGGGCTGAAGCTCGGCAAGGATAGCTGGCCGGTGCACCGCTGGGCCGAAGACAAGCGCTTTATGGTGACGGGCGATGGCTTGTCGATCCCTGCCTATGAGGCGCCCGCCCGCGCGGCGGCCGCGTCTGCCCGCGCGCTGCTGGCAATGGCGGCG
>DDES01000048.1 GCA_002336765.1 Novosphingobium sp. UBA1948
AGCCCCCCGCCAGCACCAGCGTCAGGGCCAGACGCGCCTTCATGACGCCCCCGTTTCCTGCACCTTGTCCTGCTTGCGGAACAGCAACCGGTCCGCCGGCCCGAAGCCAAAGCGCCAGATGGTGAGGCAATAGGCGCCCAGAATCGCGGGGATACCCAGCGCGATCTGCGCCCATTCCGGCGTGAAACGCACAAAGGCCCAACCCACCGCGCCCGCCACCACCGCCGCCAGCAGCAAAGGCCAGCGCAAGGTGGCAACCTTCTCGCCCAGATAATGCGCCAACAGCCGCGATTTCATCAGCGAGGCCAGCGACAGCGTAACCAGCAGGGCGCCTGCCGCCGAGGCCGCCTGATCCATCTCGTCAAAATAGAAGCCGCCCGCCACCAGCATCCCCGCGATGGTGAAGACGCCCTGCATGATGATCGTGCCAAGGCTGACCCACAGGTTCTTGATCGGCGCGATATAGATCAGCGCCGCCTCGCTCACCACGGCGGGCGCGGCGCACACCTCGGCGCCCAGCAGGAAGGCCAGCGCGAGAATGCCACCGGTAAACTGCGGCCCGACCAGACCCAGCACGCCATCGCCCGGAATGCCCAGCGCCAGCGCGATCCCCGCCTGCGCCGCAGTGATCCAGAAACCGACCTGAGAAACCTGCCGCGCGATGGCGGGCAGATTGCCCTCTTTCAGATTGCGGGTGATCACGGGGCCAAGGATCGGCTCGAAGCTGGTTTTCAGCTTTTGCGGCAGGCTGGCCACCTGCTGCGCCACATAATAGACGCCAACGCCGGTGGGCGTGGCAAACAGGCCGAGAATGGCGATGTCGAGCCTGCGCGTGCCCCATTCCACCGCATCGGCCACCGCCAGCGGCGCCGTCGCCAGCGCCAGCCGCCCGATGCGCAACGGATGCGGGGTCCAATAGCGGGCCGTGCCATAGGTGCGCAGCAGCGGCACCAGCGAGGCCACCAGCGCGGCAAACACCGAGACGACATAGGACAGCACCAGCCCGCTCTCGCCCATGCGGTCCATGCCGAAATAGGCGCCCTGTGCCCAGAACACGCCCGCCGCAATCGACAATGTCCACGGCTCGATCACCGAACGCGCCCGCACCGTGGCGCCCACATCAAAGCGATAGGCCAGCGCCGCCAGCGCGATATCCGTCACCGCCACGGGGCAGATCGCCAGCACCAGCAGCTTGTCCAGCGCGAAATATTCGCCCGAGGGGAACATCGGCGCGGGGAACAGGTAAAGCCCGATGCTGACCAGCGCCGAGAGCAGCACGGTGAGCACCACGCCATCGGCGATCACATGGGCCGCATCGCGGTCATCCTGCGACAGGCGCTGGGCAATGCCGCGCTTTTGCCCCAGCGTGCAAAGCTGCGCCGCCAGTTCCACCGCCACCAGCGCCGAGGCAAAGCGCCCCAGCGCATCGGCGCCATAGAGCCGCCCCGCGATGAACAGAAAGGGCAGGCGCGCGGCCAGACGCAGCAGGAAACCGAAGAAATTGGTGCGCCCGCCCTTGGCCAGCGCAGCCAGATCCTTGTCTGGTGCGGCAGCCGGGGCGGCCTCGCCCACAGGCGCTTGCGCGGAAGGCAGGGCAGGCACCGTCAAACAGCGCCCCCCGCAGCCGACACATCAGCCTGCGCCAGTTCGGCCTTGAGCGGACGCGCCAGCAAGTCCGACACCACCGCGCGCGCCGGAGCCTCGCCGCGCAGCAAACGGCACACCGCCTCGACAATCGGCATGGCAATCCCGCCCTGCCGCGCCACGTCAGCCAGCACCGGTGCGGTAGAGGCACCCTCGGCCACGCTGGCCTTGCCCGCCAGCGCCTGCTCCATGCTCTGCCCCATGCCCAGCGCGCGGCCCAGCGAATAGTTGCGGCTGGCGGTGGACGAGCAGGTGAGGATCAGATCGCCCAGCCCGCACAGGCCTGACAGCGTTTCCGCCCGCGCGCCTTTCGCCACGCCAAAGCGCAGCATTTCGGCATAGCCGCGCGCGATCAGCGCCGCCCGCGCGTTCTCGCCCAGCCCCAGCCCTTCGACCACGCCACAAGCGATTGCCAACACATTTTTCACCGCGCCCCCGATCTCGGCCCCGATCACATCCTCGCTGTAATAGGGACGGAAAGCTGCACGGGCGATGACTGGCGAGAGACGTTGCCATTGTTTTTCGCCGCCCGAACAGGCCAGCGTGATCGCGGTGGGCAGACCCAGCGCCACCTCTCGCGCGAAAGTCGGGCCGGACAATACGGCAATCTGCGCCGAGGGTGCGGCGGCGGCGGCCACCTCGCCCATCAGGCGCCCCGTGCCCGCCTCGATCCCCTTGGCGCAGAGCACCAGATCGCGCGCACCATCGGGCAGACCGGCCAGCACGCGGCCGACAAATTGCGCGGGGCACACCACCAGCACCGTGGCCAGATCCGCCAGATCACCCATATCGCAGGTGGCGGTGATGCCCGAGGACAGCGGCACGCCTGTCAGATAGGTCGTGTTGGTGTGGGCGGCGTTGATCTCGTCCACCAGCGCGGGTTCGCGCGCCCAGAGCCGGACCGGCGTGCCGTCGCTGGCCACCATCTGCGCCAGAGCGGTGCCCCAAGCTCCCGCGCCGATCACCCCGACCGGCGCCAAAGACGCGCCCGCGCCGATCACGCCGACTGTTCCGGAACGGACCATCACGCCTTCACCCCCGCACCGCGC
>DDES01000065.1 GCA_002336765.1 Novosphingobium sp. UBA1948
CGACGGCGATCCGGTGTTTCTGGCCCGCTCGGCATGGGATGTGACCTATCAGCAGGAGCGCAATCCCGATCTGGCCTTTTCGGCCACCAAGGAGCGGTGAGAGCAAGTGACTGCCTAAATTTTGTGCATGTGCGCAGGAATCGGGCGCTGTATCATCATGAATTCCGACAGGCGTAACGCGCGACTCGTCGGAATCTCACCAAAACGTAAACTGGCACGCTCGTTGCTTAGCCTAATGCGAGCCGGCAAGGGGCCGGTGTGGCTAATAGGGGATAGGCATGAAGTTCATCATCGCCATCATCAAGCCGTTCAAGCTTGACGAGGTGCGTGAAGCCCTCGCAGGCCTCGGGGTCGCCGGGTTGACGGTGTCCGAGGTGAAGGGTTTCGGGCGGCAAAAGGGGCAAACCGAGATTTATCGCGGTGCCGAATATTCCACCAACCTGCTTCCGAAGGTGAAGATCGAGATCGCCGTGGCCGACGAACTGGCTCCGCGCGTGGTCGAAACCATCCAGCAGGCCGCCAGCACCGAAGCTATCGGCGATGGCAAGATCTTCGTGCTGGACCTCGCGTCCGCCACCCGCATTCGTACCGGTGAAACCGGCGATACCGCTCTGTGAGCCTTAGGAGGGAAACCACAATGATCCGCAAGATGATCTGCGGCGCCGGGGCTCTGGGCATGTCGCTCTTTGCTTCTGCTGCCGCCTTCGCTCAGGAAGGGCCGATCAAGGCTCCGACCGTCGAACAGATGGCCACCATGGTCAACAAGGGCGACAACACCTGGATGCTGGTGTCCTCGGCCCTCGTGCTGCTGATGAGCATTCCCGCCCTCGCGCTGTTCTACGGCGGTCTGGTGCGCACCAAGAACATGCTCAGCGTGCTGATGCAGGTGTTCATGATCGTTTCGGTGGCCGCCCTTGTGTGGGTGAGCTGGGGCTATTCGATGGCCTTTACGGGCGGTTCGCCCTTCGTCGGCGGCTTTTCGAAGGCCTTCCTCGCGGGCGTTTCGGCCTCGACCTATGCCGCGACCTTCTCGAACAACGTCTATCTGCCTGAATACACCTATGTCATCTTCCAGATGACCTTCGCCTGCATCACGCCGGCGCTGATCGTGGGTGCTTTCGCGGAACGCGTGAAGTTCACCCCGCTCATCATCTTCACCGTGCTGTGGCTCACCATCGTCTATTTCCCGATGGCCCATATGGTGTGGTACTTCGCCGGTCCCGACTTCCTGTCGGACAACACCGCTGATGCCGGCTATCTCTATGGTCTTGGCGCGCTCGACTTTGCTGGCGGCACCGTGGTGCATATCAACGCCGGTATCGCTGGCCTCGTCGGCTGCCTCGTGATCGGCAAGCGCGTGGGTTATGGCAAGGAAGCCACCCCGCCGCACTCGCTGACCATGACCATGATCGGCGCCTCGCTGCTGTGGGTTGGTTGGTTCGGCTTCAACGCCGGTTCGAACCTCGAAGCCAACGGCCTTGCCTCGCTGGCCTTCCTCAACACCTTCGTTGCCACCGCTGCCGCTGCTGTCAGCTGGGCGATTGTCGAGCAGGTCAAGCATGGCAAGCCCTCGATGCTGGGCGCTGCCTCGGGTGCTGTGGCCGGTCTGGTCGCCATCACCCCGGCTTCGGGCTTCGCTTCGCCGATGACCTCGATCGTGCTGGGTCTGATCGTCTCGCCGATCTGCTTCTTCTTCGTGTCGACCGTGAAGAACAAGCTGAAGTATGACGACACGCTCGACGTGTTCGGCGTGCACTGCATCGGCGGTATCGTGGGCGCCATCGGCACCGGCATCGTGGCTGATCCCTCGCTGGGCGGTCAGGGCTGGATCGATTACACCGTGTTCCCGTCGGTTGCCGGCAAGTATGACATGGCTGCTCAGGTGATCACCCAGATCAAGGCTGTCGTGCTGACGCTGGTGTGGTCGGGTCTGGGTTCGGCCGTTCTCTTCTTCGCTCTGGACAAGACCATCGGTCTGCGTCCCGCCGAGGAAGCCGAGCGCGAAGGCCTCGACATCACCGAGCATGGCGAGCGCGCCTACAACTACTAAGTTACCAGAATTGGCGGGGTCGGGGGTTTCCTCCCTCTCCTCTCCCTCGGTCCCGCCACCCGATGTTCCTCCTGCGAACACACCTGAAAGGGCCGGAGCCAGCCGCTCCGGCCCCCTTTTTATGTCCGGTTGAGAGGGGGGGGGGCGGATCAGGCCTTGGCGGCCAGCATATCCATCAACGGGCGCACGGGGCTGACATCATAGCCCGCCGCGCTGGCTTGCGCCGTCACCGCATCGAGATCCGCGCCAAGACTGGCCTCCGCAAGCGACCACAGCAGGGTCGAGCGCGTGCCCGAGCGGCAATAGGCCAGTACCTTGCCATCATGCCCCAGTGCTTCGGCCATCGCGGTCACCTGCGGCTGGCTGAAACCGGCGTGGGAAACGGGGATGGCGACATAGGCCATGCCCGCTGCCCTGGCCGCCGCTTCGATAGTCTCGCCGGGAGTCTGATCCTCGCTTTCGCCTTCGGGACGGTTGTTGATGATCAGGGTGATGCCCTCAGCCGCGGCAACGGCCACATCCTCGAGCGTAATTTGCGGCGCGGCCCAGACGCGGTCGGACAGTTGGCGGAACATGAAAATCTCCTGTGATACGATCATCGCCAGCGCTTGTGACAAGCGGCGGCGCGCGCCACAAGGGGGCAAATCCATCCCCGAAGTTCGATGCGTGGCGAAAATTTTTCGGGGCAAACGCCTGACCCTATCGAATCTATTCGCTATAGCCCTGATTTTAGGATAAGTGGGACAGTGCAGAGGAAAAGGTCATGCCATGTGGTGTGGCCGTGTGCCCTGCCTTCCGGCGCGATTCGTCCACGCGTTCCGGCGATGTGGTTCAGGGCGAAGCGAAGGTACGTTCGGGTTTATGGGTTTTGATAGAGGGCGTCGCGGCGGCAGGGGCCGGGACAAGCGCGATGGGTTCGGCGAAGAAGGTTTCGACCCGTTTATGGGCGGTGGCGGCTTTGGCGGTGGTGATCGCTTTGGCGGCGGCGACCGTTTCGGCGGTGGTGGTCGTGGCGGCTTCGGCGGCGGTGATCGCG
>DDES01000222.1:0-396 GCA_002336765.1 Novosphingobium sp. UBA1948
GTCAACACCGCCAGTGCGTCGCGCAGCGCCGCCGCGTCGACTTTCACCGCGCCCAGTTCGGCTCGGCATTTCTCCGCACTGGCGCGCGCCTGCTCGACCGACTGGCGCGCCTGCGTTCCGGCGGCAAAGCGTTGCTGGACCAGACCGGCTTGCTGCCCCTCGATGGCACAACGCTCGGTCAACAAGCCAAGGCTCGCCTCGCGGGCGCGCAGCGACACATAGGCCCGCGCGATTTCGGCGGCCAACGCCACCTCGGCATCGGCCTGTTGCGCCTCGACAGCGGCAAGTTGCGCGCGCGACTGCTCCAGCCCGCGCCGCTTGCCACCCCACAGATCGACCTCCCACTGGGCGTCAAAACCCAGGTTGTAGAAATTGTCCAGCCCCGCGATCGGCGTG
>DDES01000222.1:423-2617 GCA_002336765.1 Novosphingobium sp. UBA1948
GGGCAACAGCGCCGCGCGGGCATTGGCCAGTCCGCTGCGCGCCTGTTTCACCCGCGCCTGCGCCACCGCGATCTGCGGCGCATTGGCCAGCCCGCGCGCCACCAGCGCATCAAGCTGCGCGTCGCCCAGTCCGGTCCACCACGCCGCCACCGGCGCCTCGCTTCCCACTTCCTGCGCCCGCACGAACGCGGCCGGTTTCGCCGCGGATGGCGCCGTATAATCCGGCCCCACCGCACATCCCGAAAGCGCCATCACCAGCGCCACCAATGCCATCTTCTTCATATCAATGCGCCATTCCACCGGCCCGTGCCGGATCAATCGGTTTCAGCAGCAAGGCCAGCGGAGCCACCAGCAAGGTCAGCACCGCAAGCGCCAGAAACACATCGTTGAAACTCATCACCACCGCATCGAGCATCACCTGCCCGTCGAGCGCGCGATAGGCCGCTTCCAGCCCTTCCGGCCCGCCGCCATAGCTCGCCGCGCGTTGCGCCAGGCTCTGCTGCACCGCCGGATCATTGGCGGCCAGCGCCGCGTTCAATTGCCAGTGGTGGACATCGAGCCGCTGATCCTGAAACGAGGCCACCGCCGCCAGCCCGATCGAAGCGCCCAGATTACGCGCCACGACATAAAGGCTCGAGGCATCGCCCGAATTCTCTTCGTCCACCGAGGACAAAGCGACCTGCTGCAAAGGCAGTGCCGCCATCGTCATCCCCGCGCCCAGCAACATCATCGTCACCATGAACACGCCGCCATCGGAGGCCGCCGACAGATGTGTCGCCAGATAGGCCGCCGAGGATTGCACCAGAAAGGCCATGCCCACCAGCAACCGGATATCCAGCCGCGCCACCAGCACCGGATAAATCGCCGCGCCGACAATCGCCGTCACCCCCGCCACCGAGATCACCTGACCCGACTGGATGGCGTTGTAATGGGCAATGCTGGCCAGAAACTGGGGCACGGCAAACATCGAGGAAAACATCAGCGCGCCCGCGGTCATCATCAACCCGTTCACCGCCGCCAGCGACGGATCGGCCAGCAGGGACAAGCGCATCACCGGCCGTTTTGCCCGCATCTGTCCCCATGTCACCAGCACCGCGCCAACCAGCGTGACGCCGGCAAGTCCACGGATCAGGCTCGAGGAAAACCACTGCTCGCGGTGCCCTTCCTCCAGCAGCACGGTCAGCCCGCCCAGCGCCAGCGCCATGCCCACAATGCCCGCCCAGTCCGCCTCGCGCAATTCGCCCCAGTTGCCCTTGTCAGCGGGCAGGCCCACCACCAGCAGCACCATCAGCGCCACGCAGATCGGCAGGTTCATGAAGAAGGCATAGTGCCAACTGACATTTTCCGTCAGCCAGCCACCCAGCAAAGGCCCCACCACCGGCCCGACGATGATCGCGCTGGCAAACAGCGCCATGCCCATCGCCTGTTGATGCGGCGGCAGGCGCCGCGCGATGATCGACAGCGCCGTGGGCACCAGCGCGCCGCCCGCCAGCCCCTGCCCGACGCGCCCGATGATCATGGTTTGCAGATCCGCCGCAATGCCACAGAGCATCGAGAATCCGATGAACATCAGCGACGCCGCCATCAGGAACAGCCGCAAGCCCAGCAGCCGCTCCAGCCATGCGGTGAGCGGGATCACCACGATCTCGGCCACCAGATAGGCGGTGGAAACCCATGTCCCCTCGCTCTGGGTCGCGCCGATCTCGCCCTGAATGGTGGGCAGCGCGGAATTGACCACGGAAATGTCGAGCATCGCCATAAAGGCGCCCAGCGTGCCCGCCGCCACCGCCAGCCAAGCGGCCAGATCGGCGTTGGGCTGTGTCGCCGTGGGCTGGTGCTCTTGAGGAAGGTCCTCGCTCATCGACCGGATTTTTCAGCCTCGTCGCGGATCGCGGCGAGATCGGCCTTGGCGGAGGACGTATCGACCTTCACCACCAGCGACAGGCCGGGCACCAGCACACGGCGCGCCTGCGGCCCGGCATCAATGCGGATGCGCACCGGCACGCGCTGCACGATCTTGGTGAAATTGCCCGTGGCGTTCTGCGGCGGGATCAGCGAGAAATTCGCGCCTGTTCCCGGCGTGATGCTCTCCACTGTGCCGTGGAAGGTCACGCCCGACAGCGCATCGGCGGTAATCTCCGCCTTTTGCCCCGCGCGCATCAGGCCCACCTGCGTTTCCTTGAAATTGGCCACC
>DDES01000124.1 GCA_002336765.1 Novosphingobium sp. UBA1948
CCCGCATCCGGCGGGCGAGGGTGTCGATCCGCTGGTGCATGTGGGCGACGCGGGGCAGGCGATGAACGCCGCCGCCGTGGGCCTTGGCCGCGCGCGGGTGCCGCTGCTGTTGGCGCAGGGGTGGAAGGATCTGGGCCGCATCGCCTCGATTGGCGAGGCCCAGCCATGCGCCAAGGGCTATTGGCTGGTCGCGCCGCTACCGCAATGGCGGCAGAAGAAGGTCAAGGCGCTGGTTGCGCATCTGACCGCCTAGTCGACATTCTCCTTCTGCCGCTCGCTCCAGCGCGGGATGGAGGGCTTGCCGCGCATCGCCTCCAGCGCTTCGAGTTGCGCGCGCAACCGGCGGTTTTCCGCGCGGAGTTGCAGCATTTCGGTGCGTTCGCGCATCGTGGCCTGTTCGCGCATCGCGACCTGATCCTCGGCGCGTGGCTCCATCGGCGTGATCGGGCGGCGCTGGACCGGCGCGGCGGTGGAGGTGGCCCGCTTGCGCACTTTCTTGACCATGAAACCGGCGGCAATCAGCTTGCCAAAGCTCGACAACCACGCACCGATGGCACCGACCAGACCGTTCGAGGGCTTGGCCAGCGCGCGGGCGCGAGGCAGGGCGGTTTCCGGCGTGGCGAAATGGGTGCGGGTGAAGCTGGCGGGGGCCGCCGCCGTAACCAGAGGCTCGGCTTGCGTGGGCAGTGTGATGGCGGGCGGATCAACGGGTTGGGGCAGCTTGGGTTCGGCGCGTGGTTTGCGGCGGACGGGCGTTGCCGATGCGGCGCGCAGGGGAATATCGGGCATCGCCACGCTGCGGATCGCCACGCCCAGCGAGGGCGGCGCCACCAGACCGGCGGGAAAGGCCGGTGCCTTGGCTATGCCGACCGGCGAGGGCAGCAGCAGCGGCATGGCGGGCGGCGGCATCAGGATGACGGGGGCAGGCGCGCTGACTGCCTTGCCGCGATCCGCTTTGCCACGGCCTGCACGTTTCCTGGCGGGTTTGAGCGGGATCAGCGCGGTGCCGGGGGGCTGCTCGGCCTTGTGGCTGCGGCGCCGCGCCTTGGGGCGGTTGCGTGTCGGGATCCCGTTGGGATCATGGGGCCGGTTTCGTTCCTTGTGCATCGGCGGCGAACCTTTGATCCGGCAGGCGCACAACAGCGTGGCCTTGCGCGGGATGGTGGTCGGGAAAGGGATGCTTGATGGAAATGATGCGGATTGAAGGGTTTATTGGCCTTGAGAAAGCCGTTTCTAGTTTTTCGACCCTATCGACACAGATTCGTGAAATCGGTTGTTGTCGTAGAAATGACACAAGCCGCCCCAAGCCCGAAATCAAACCATTTCGGCTTTGGAGCAGCTTGTTGGGGAAATATTCGTTAAGAGACTTGGCGGGCGGGGCGCTTTGTGACTTTAGGCGCCCCTTGCTACTTTAACCCGCGTGCGTCCTATTCCATAAACCAGCCGTGGCTGGCGATCAGCGACTGGCCGGTCAGCGCATTGGTCGGGAAACTGGCGAAGAACAGCGCCACCTCGGCAATATCCTCGATGGTGGTGAACTCGCCATCCACCGTCTGGCCCAGCATCACCTTCTTGACCACATCCTCCTCGGAAATGCCCAGTTCCTTCGCCTGTTCGGGGATCTGCTTTTCCACCAGCGGGGTCAGCACAAAGCCGGGGCACACGACATTGGCGCGGATACCCTTGGTGCCGTTTTCCCGCGCGATGGCACGCGACAGGCCGAGCAGCCCGTGTTTGGCGGTGACATAGGCCGATTTGAGCGGGCTCGCCATTTTGGAATGGACCGACCCCATCAGGATGATCGAGCCCGACCCTTGCGCCTGCATATGCGGCAGCACCGCCTTGCTGGTCAGAAACGCGCCGTCGAGATGGATCGCCAGCATCTTTTTCCAGTCGGCATAGGCGAAATGCTCGACCGGATTGACGATCTGCACACCGGCGTTCGACACCAGCACATCCACCGTGCCCCACTTGGCCACCACCGCCGCAACACCCTCGTTCACCGCATCCTCGCTGGTGACATCCATCGCCAGCGCGATAGCTTCGCCCGGACCAATGGCGTTGAGTTCCGCCGCGGCTTTCTCCGCCGCCGCGCCGTTGAGGTCGGCCAGTGCCACCTTGCCGCCCTCGGCCACATAGCGTCGCGCGATGCCAAGGCCGAGGCCGCTGGCTGCTCCCGTCACGATGCAGACTTTACCTTCCAGTTTCATGGTGCCGCTCTCCTCGACTATATGAATCACTCTTCAACTTTATACTGCCGCGCCGCGCGGGCCAGAGCAATATAAAAGGCGCGCAATAGAAAAAGGGCGCGGACCTTGCGATCCGCGCCCCGATGCGTCGAGCGGCAGCCGGTCAGAAACGGAGCTGGGCGAAAATGCCAAACTCGTCATAGGTGCCATTGCCCTTGCAGGTGGCGCTGGCATGGGCGACCGTGTCGAAACTGTTGGCCGTGGCCGCCGTGGCGCAGCCGATCACGCCATTGGCGGTGGCGATCGCCCCGCCGTTCACCGTCTCGCGCTTGTAGGCCAGCGCGATGTCCACGATCTTGACCGGCGAGAACTGGAGCGCGGCCATCAGGAAATGGTCCTTCAGATCGGGATCGGTGATCGCATTGGTCTTGGCGACATCATAGCGCGCGAATGCGGTCCATTTGGGCGCGAGGTTGGCGGTGCCATAGAAGGACCAGCCATGGGCCGAATCCTGTGACAGGGCGTTGGTGGCGGGGTTGACGGCCACATCGTTCCAGTCCTTGGCGTAGAAATATTCGACCCCGAGATTGACGCGTTCGTTCTTGTAGCCCAGCAGCGCGTCGAACCGCTTGGCGGTGCGGAACGTGGTGGCGGTGGTCAGGATCTGGGTGTTGGCGCCGCGCTTGCCGATATAGCCGCCGATGGCGCCATAGAGGCCCTTGTACTGGCCCGACAGGCGGCCCTCGAAATCGACGGTCTTGGTCACGCGAAGCTGGCGATAGCCTGCACCGTTGATGGCCGAGAGCGCATAGGACAGGCTGGCATCCTTGCCCTTGTAGAGATCGCCCATCGCGTGGACGCCCCAGTCGGCGCTGGTGCCATAGCCGAGGCGGTCGATCATCTCGAGCTCGATATGGCGGTGGTTGGTGGTGCCTTCGGCATAGGGCACCCACGGCGTATCCGCCGCGCCGAGGCGGATGGTCAGGCGCGGATCGAGCTTTGCCTCGCCATAGGCCTTCTTGAGATAGACGCCCTTGCCGACGATATTGGTCGTGCCGGCCACGGGGTTCTGGTTGTTGGTCTGGCCCATCACATTGCTGGCATCCAGCGTGACATTGGCGGCAAACACCGGCGAGAAGCGATGGTCCACGCCGAGATAGGCGCGCTTGAGATTGACGCCCGTGCCCGAATTGGCATTCGGCCCGCCCGCCGTGTGCTGGGTGATGGTGCTGGCGTTGAGATAGAGGCGGCCCGAGATCGTGGTGCCAGCCGCCCATTGCACGGCGGCGGCGGTCTTTTCGGCCTTTTCAAGCGATTTGGCCGTTTTGGCGACATCGGCCTGTGCCGCCTGCGCGCTGCTCTGTGCCGCCTGCGCGGTGGCGAGCGCCTTGGTGGCGGTGTCCTGCGCCTTGGCGGTGGCGGCACTGTTGGCTTCGGCCAGCGTGGTCTGGGTCTGGGCCTTGCGCTCGTCCAGCGCGGCCAGTTTGCTGTTCAGCGCGTCGATCTGGGCCTGCATGCTGGCCAGTTGTCGCTGTGCGGCTTGCAACTGGCGGGCGAGGGAAGGGGCGGGCGTGGCGCCCTTGGCGGGGGCCTGACGACCGGCCTGTGCGGGCGCGGGGCTCGCCAATGTGACAGCCAGTGCGGTCAGCGCGACACAATGTTGCAGTTTCATGGCGATGGATCCCTGAGTCGCCGTTTTCCGGCCTTTTGAGGGGCAAGTCAGCTTGCCTTGATCGCGCCGCTAGCGTGCGTATGCGTCAGGTTTGTTACAGTCACGTGGCAATGTGTCATTTTCTTTTCAGAATGGTGACAGCATGAAATCCCGCTTTCTTGGGCTTTTCCGTGCTTTCGTAGAGGAAACATGTCACTTTGCCGCCATTGTCACAAAGCTGTCATGCAGCGCGGCTAGCGCGGCCTCAACAGATACAAATGGCTGTTTTGGAGAATCGCCATGCTTCGTAATTTCTCGCTGGTTTTCGCAGGTTTGGCCGCCACCGTTGCGGCCCCTGCCTCGGCCGAATCGTTTACCGGTGCCGGCGCCACCTTCCCCGCGCCCGCCTATCAGGCATGGGCCGCCGAATATAAGGCCAAGGGTGGCGACGCTCTGAACTATCAGGCCATCGGCTCGGGCGGTGGCATCCGCCAGATCACCGCCAAGACCGTCGATTTCGGCGCCAGCGACAAGCCGTTGCTGCCCGCCGAACTGGGCAAGAACGGTCTGGTGCAGTTTCCGACGCTGATCGGTGGCGTGGTGCCCATCGTCAACATTCCGGGCGTGCAGTCGGGTCAGGTCAAGCTGACCGGCGCGCTGATGGGCGACATTTTCATGGGCGGCGTGAAGCGCTGGGATGATCCGCGCATCAAGGCGCTCAACCCCGGCCTGCGTCTGCCGCCGCTGCCGATCACGGTGGTCCACCGTTCGGACGGTTCGGGCACCAGCTTCATCTTCACCTCGTTTCTTGCCCAGACCTCGGCCGCTTGGGCCAACCGCGTGGGCGCATCGGATGCGGTCAACTGGCCGGTGGGCCTTGGCGGCAAGGGCAATGACGGCGTCAGCGCCTTTGTGAAGCAGACGATGGGTTCGATCGGCTATGTCGAATATGCCTATGCCCGCAAGGGTGGCGTGGCCTATGCGCTGGTGCAGAACCGTCAGGGCCAGTTCCCCAAGCCGGAAGCCGCCGCCTTTGCCGCTGCTGCCGCTGGCGCGCCGTGGGGCCGTTCGCCTGGCAACTATGTGATGCTGGTCAACCAGCCCGGCCCCAAGAGCTGGCCGATTTCGGGCGCGACCTTTATCCTGATGCAGGCCAATCAGGCCAACCCCGCCAAGGGCGCCGCCGTGCTGCGTTTCGTGGACTGGGCCTACAAGAATGGCGATGCCACCGCCGCGCGTCTGGACTATGTGCCGCTGCCCGCCAATGTGAAAGGCCTGATCCGTGGCCAGTGGGCGCAGATCAAGGCTGGCGGCAAGCCGGTTTACAACGGCAAGTAAGAGGCGGGAAAGAACCCCTATGGCCAATGCCATGACCGCTGCCACACCTTCGGCTCCGCAGGGCAACCTGCGGAGCGCTGGCGCTGGCGACACCCTGTTCAAGGGCCTGTGCTTTTCAGCCGCGATGCTGCTGATGCTGACACTGGTGGGGCTGATCGTCTCGCTGGTGATCGGCGGTTGGCCCGCGATCAGCCATTTCGGCTTCAAGTTCCTCACCTCCAGCGCGTGGGATCCGGTGACGGACGAGTATGGCGCGGCGGGGCCGGTGGTCGGCACGCTGGTGACGGCCTTTATGGCGATGGTCATGGCGCTGCCGCTGGCCTTTGGCATTGCGGTGTTTCTGGTGGAATTCTGCCCGAAACGGATCGCCAACTGGGTGTCCACCGCGGTGGAACTGCTGGCGGGCATTCCCTCGATTGTTTACGGCATGTGGGGCCTGTTCGTGCTGGCGCCGTGGTTTGCCGAGCATGTGCAAATGCCGATCATCATGAACCTTGATCCCGAGAGCTTCTGGGGCAAGGTGCTGTATGGCGTGCCCAATGGCGCCAATATCTTCACCGCGTCGCTGATCCTTGCGGTCATGGTGCTGCCCTATATCGCCACCGTGCTGCGCGAGCTGCTGCTCACCGTGCCGCCCCATGTGCGCGAGGCGGCCTATGGTATGGGCTGCACGCCCTTCGAGGTGGTGCGCGCGATCATGCTGCCCACCGTGGGCCGCAGCGCGATTGGCGCGGTGATGCTGGGCCTTGGCCGCGCGCTGGGCGAGACGATGGCCGTTACCTTCATCATCGGCAACAGCCATGCCTTCCCCGACAGCCTGTTTGCCAGTGGCTCGACCATTGCCTCCACCATCGCCAATGAATTCACCGAGGCGACCGGCGAATTGCACATTTCCGCGCTGATCGCGCTGGGTCTGGTGCTGTTTGCCATCACCTTCACCACGCTGGCCGCCGCGCGGCTGCTGATCGGGCGGGAGCAGCACTGATGGCCATGATCGACCGTTATACGCGCCGTCGCATCCAGAACGGCATTTTCGTGGGCCTGACCACGCTGGCGACGGCGGTGGCTGTCGCGGCGCTGGTGATGATCCTCTATTCGCTGGTGTCTCAAGGGTTCGGCGGGCTGAACGCCGCTGTGTTCACGATGGACCAGCCGCCGCCGGAGATGGAAGGTGGCTTGCGCAACGCCATCTGGGGTTCGCTTGAACTCTGCGCGCTGGCGATGGTGATTTCGATCATCGTCGGCATTCTGGCGGGCACATGGCTGGCCGAATATGGCGAGGGTTCGAAACTGGCCTCGGTGGTGCGTTTTCTCAACGACGTGCTGCTGTCCGCGCCCTCGATCCTTGTCGGCCTGTTCGTCTATGAAATCGCGGTGCGGCCTTTTGGCGGCTTTTCCGCGCTGGCGGGCGCGCTGGCGCTGGCCTTCCTTGCAACGCCCGTTGTGACCCGCACCACGGAAGACATCCTGCGCCTGCAATCCAACCAGCTTCGCGAGGCGGGCATGGCGCTGGGCGCGGGCAAGGGCTATGTGATCCGCGCGATCATCTGGCGCGCCTCGCGGCCCGGGCTGGTCACCGGCGCGCTGCTCGGCTTTGCCCGTATCTCGGGCGAGACGGCGCCGCTGCTGTTCACCGCGCTGGGCAATCCCAATCTTTCCTTCAGCCTGAAAGAACCGATCGGCTCGCTGCCGGCGGTGATCTTCCAGTTCGCCCTCTCGGCCTATGACGACTGGCGGCGCCTTGCCTGGGTGGGCGCGCTGCTGATCGCCTTTACCGTCCTTTCCGCCAATATCATCGGGCGCGCCCTCTCGCGCAGGAGCCATAACTCGTGAACTTCGACGCTTCGCAAGCTGACACCAAGAGCGTGATTGTCCCCCCGCCGGTCGAGGACCGTGTGATCGACGTGCGCGGGCTGGACTTCTTCTATGGCAAGAATCAGGCGCTGTTCGGCGTCGAGCTGCCCGTGGCGCGCCACAAGATCACCGCGCTGATCGGGCCTTCGGGCTGCGGCAAATCGACGCTGCTGCGCACGCTCAACAAGATCTACGACCTCTATCCCGGCCAGCGCGCCGAGGGAGAGATCCTGCTGAACGGCGAAAACGTGCTGGCGGCCCGCGACACGGCCAAGCTGCGCGCGGACGTTGGCATGGTGTTCCAGCGCCCCACGCCGTTTCCCATGTCGATCTATGAAAACATCGCCTTTGGCGTGCGGCTGCACCGCAATGTGTCCAAGGCCGACATGGACGTGATCGTCGAACGCTCGCTCACCCGCGCCGCGCTGTGGGACGAGGTGAAGGACAAGCTCGACAAGTCCGGCACCAGCCTGTCGGGCGGCCAGCAACAGCGCCTCTGCGTGGCGCGCGGCATTGCCGTCGAACCCGAAGTGCTGCTGCTCGACGAACCCGCCTCGGCGCTCGATCCGCTGTCCACCGCCAAGCTGGAAACCGCGCTGATGGAGCTGAAGGACAGCTTCACCATCGTCATCGTCACCCACAACCTGCAACAGGCCGCGCGTATCTCCGACTACACCGGCTTTATGCTGCTGGGCAAAATGGTCGAGTTCCGCCCGTCGAGCGAGGCTTTCGTGAAGCCCGAAACGGCCGCGATGCGCGATTATGTGACGGGGCGTTATGGGTGATTTTTTGAAGGTTTAGGGGCCTCCGGCGGGCAAAGGGTCATCACCCTTTGCAATCCCTTTAATGTCTAGGTTGTTTCGGGAATCCGGCGTTGCGCGTGTGTGCGGCGCCGGATTTTCTTTTCGCTGCGCGGGCTGTTGGGGATTTTTTGCGGGCGCGGCGCTGCCTCCGTCGGGGAGGGCTGGTGCTGCCGCGCTGGTGCGGGGCGCCGGATGAGGGCTGGCCGCAGCAGCAGGACGCAGGTGGTTGGATGCCTTCACGTGCGACTGGCCGGGTAGAGGATCAGCCTTTAAGCAGCCCGGCTCGGCCTTGAAAGCGAATGGTCTGGGCCACGGTAAGGCTCGCAAATCCCGCAGTCCGTCTTGTACCATCGCCTCGGGTGTTTAAGTGCTGCTGACCTCCTGTCAGGGGCCACGACCTGTCTTGACCACGCCGGCACCAGCCCATTCACCACCCCAGCCCAGCGCTTTCCGGCTTGGGTGATGGGTTAGGCGTTTAACCGATTTGGTTGGGTGTAGGAAAGGGGAATTATTCGATTTTTGCACTCTTCTGAAGATTGTGACGCATGCAGAGCAACTGAACATTGGCAGCGCTGAGCGACGTGCCGCCTTTAGAATAGGGGACAATGTGATCGAAATGAAGTTCGTCACCCGAACCACACAAGACACATTTTCCCTGGTCCCGCTTCCATACCTCTTGCTTAATAGCAGAAGGAATGATTCTGCGCCTTTCTCCCGATTGTGGGTTGAATTGAGTTTCTGCCTCAAGATCGTCGTCGGAAGAAGGTATGGCTATCAGTTTGAATTTGAAAACATCTCTTTCTTCGACCTGCTCGCACCATGCGTCAACCAGATGGAAATAGCCATTGTCTGCCCAAAGCCCCGGCAATATCTTCTCATAGACTTTAACAACGTCAGGACTCTTTAGGCCTCGCTTAAAGTCAATTGCTGCCTTTTTGAATTTTCCATTTTCGGTCAGACGACCAGAATTGAGAAATTCTGGTTGATCCAGCAGTTTTGGATAAGGGCTGTCCTTGGTTTTCGCCGTGTCATGACCCTCATAGATCAAAACAGAGCCATCCTCTTCGATGCGATCGGCATAGGGTGCGTCAGATCGTCGAGACATGAGGATCACCGAATGGCGTCCGTGAAGGCGGAAATTCATACCACGCTGAAGACTGGTGCCTTCCCGTTGGCACATAGCGATATATGGAATAATCCGTTGATCAATCATGTTTCTTATCATGACATAGGCGCGTTTGAACGCAAAGCATGAATAATTTTGCTTCAAGCACTGGGATCGCAAAGGGCGATGGCCCTTTGCCCGCCGGAGGCACCCTTTTCTTAAACCCGAAAACAAAAAGGGCGCCAGCCGAAGCCAGCGCCCTTTCCTTAAACAGCGCGAAACTGCCTTACTTCTGGTTCGCCAACAGCTTCAAACGCAGGGCGTTGAGCTTGATGAAGCCGGCGGCGTCCTTCTGGTCGTAGGCGCCGGCGTCGTCTTCGAAGGTCACGTGGCGTTCGGAGTAGAGCGAGTAGGGCGACTTGCGGCCCACGACATAGGCGCCGCCCTTGTAGAGCTTGAGGCGCACGGTGCCGGACACCTTGGCTTGGCTATGGTCGATGGCGGCTTGCAGCATTTCGCGCTCGGGGGCGAACCAGAAGCCGTTGTAGATCAACTCGGCATAGCGCGGCATCAGCTCGTCCTTGAGGTGGGCGGCGCCACGGTCGAGGGTGATGCTTTCGATGCCGCGGTGGGCGCGGGCGTAGATTTCGCCGCCGGGGGTCTCGTACATGCCGCGCGACTTCATGCCGACGAAGCGGTTNNCATGCTTGCGGCCAAGGTCGTTGAGGCGGGCGAGCAGGGTTGCGGGCGAGAGGGCTTCGCCGTTCAGGGCCACGCCGTCGCCCTTTTCAAACTCGATCTCGATATATTCGGGGGCGTCGGGCGCGTCCTCGGGGTTGACGGTGCGCGAGTAGACATAGTCGGGCACTTCCGACCACGGGTCTTCCAGAACCTTGCCTTCCGACGAGGTGTGGAGGAGGTTGGCGTCGGTGGAGAAGGGGCTTTCGCCGCGCTTGTCCTTGGGGACGGGGATCTGGTGCTTTTCGGCCCATTCGATCAGCGCGGTGCGGCTGGTGAGATCCCATTCGCGCCAAGGGGCGATGACCTTGATGGTGGGCTCCAGCGCATAGGCGGAGAGTTCGAAGCGGACCTGATCGTTGCCCTTGCCGGTGGCGCCATGGGCGACCGCGTCGGCGCCGGTTTCGCGGGCGATTTCGATCAGGCGCTTGGAGATCAGCGGGCGGGCGATCGAGGTGCCCAGCAGATAGTCGCCTTCATAGCGGGCGTTGGCGCGCATCATCGGGAAGACGAAATCGCGCACGAATTCCTCGCGCAGGTCGTCGATATAGATGTGCTCGGGCTTGATGCCCATCAGTTCGGCCTTGGCGCGGGCGGGTTCGAGTTCCTCGCCCTGGCCCAGATCGGCAGTGAAGGTCACGACCTCGCAATTGTAGGTGACTTGCAGCCACTTGAGGATGACGGAGGTGTCGAGGCCGCCGGAGTAGGCAAGGACGACTTTCTTGATGTCGGACATGGGGTGGGACTCCCGCGTGGAAGGAAAGGTTGGGCGCGCGACTAGCAGGCAGGGGGCCAAGGGGCAAGGGTGTCGGGCAGGGGTTAGGCGCGCAGCAATTCCACCACTTGCCAAAACCCGATGGCGGCAAACATCAGCGCCGCCACAATGCGCGCCAGCCGCAGCGGGATGATCCGCGTCAGCCGGTCGCCAAGGAACACGGCGGGCGCATCGGCGATCATCATGCCCAGCGTGGTGCCCGCCGCCACGGTCAGCACATCGTGATAGCGCGCGGCAAGGGCGATGGTGGCAATCTGCGTCTTGTCGCCCATTTCGACGAGGAAGAAGGCTATGGCTGTGGACAAAAAGGCTGCTAACCAGTGGGTTGCATCGGAAACCTCGGGTTCTTCCTCATCATCCAGCGCGTCAGGCACGAGAATCCAGCCCGCCATCGCCACAAAGCCCAGCGCCACCGCCCAGCGGAACCAGCGCGCTTCCAGAAAGCCCGCCACTTCCGCGCCGACCAGCGCCGACAGCCCGTGGTTGAGTACAGTCGCCGCGAGGATACCCGCCACCACCGCCCATGGCCGCTTCAGCCTTGCCGCCAGCACGATGGCCAGCAGCATCGTCTTGTCGCCGATCTCGGCAAGGGTGACGACGGCGGTGGCGGTGAGAAAGGTGGCGATCATGCGCGGGCGAGGTAGAGCACGTCCCGCGGCTGGGCAAGCAGATGCTGGCCGGAATCGACGAAGACCGTCTGCCCGCTGGCCAGCCAGCCATCGGCCATGAACAGCGCGGCCTGCGCGATTTCCGCAGGGTCGGTCAGGCGTTGGAGCAGGTTCATCCGGCCCGAGACTTCATGCTCCAGCGGATGCTGGTCGAAACTGGGCAGCATGGCGCCCGGCGCGATGGCATAGATGCGGTCTTCGGGCCGCGGCGCCGACATGGCCAGCATCGTCACCGTGGCCGACAGCGCCTGCTTGGCCATGGTGTAGCTGAAGAAATCGGGGTTGGGGTTGGCCAGTTTCATATCGGTGATGGCGATCACGCGGCGCCCGCCTTGGGCCTTGGCCGCGCGCAGAAAGGCCTGCGCCATGCGGGTGGGGGTTTCGGCATTCACCCGCATCGCCTCGGCAAAGACATCGGGCGCCAGCGCCTGCGCATCGTCATAGCGGAACACGGCGGCGGAATTGACCAGCACCCGCCAGTCCGGCAGCTGCTCTGCCAGCGCCTCGACCATCGCCACCGCGGCATCGGCATCGCCCAGATCGCAGCCCACGCATTGCGCGCTGGGCAAGCGCGCGGCGAGCGCTTCGGCATCCGCGCGGCTCTGGCCATAATGGATCACCACATGCCAGCCCGCCGCGCCAAAGGCCCGCGCGATTTGCGCCCCGATGCGTTTGGCGCCGCCGGTGATGAGGATCGCGGGTTTCTCCATGACCCGCACCCAAGCACAAACAGGCAGCAGGGGGAAGGGGACTTGAAGGGCAGCCGGAATGGTTTACGCTGCACCCGCGAAAGGAAAAATCATGCAGCTTGATCTGGTCGATGTGTTTGTGAGCGGGGCGCTGTCCGGCAATCCGCTGGCCGTGGTGCGCGGCGGCGAGGCCTTGTCCGACGCACAGATGCAGGCTTTCGCGGCATGGATCGGCCTGTCGGAAACGAGTTTCCTGCTGCCGCCCGAGGCTGGCGCGGACTATCGCGTGCGGATTTTTACCCCCACGCGCGAGTTGCCCTTCGCTGGCCATCCCACCTTGGGCAGCGCCTTTGCGTGGCTTGCCGCTGGCGGGATTCCGGCGCAGGCGGGCGTGGTGGTGCAGCAATGCGCGATCGGTCTGGTCGAGGTGCGGGTGGAGGGTACGCGTCTGGCCTTCCGCGCGCCGCCGCTGCAGCGCTCCGGCCCGCTGGAGGCGCAGGATCGCGCGCTGGCGCTGGATCTGCTGGGGCTGGAGGAGGGCGACGTGCTTGACGCGGCCTATCTCAACAACGGGCCGGACTGGCGGCTGGTGCGCTTGGCCAGCGCCGAGGCGGTGCTGGCGGTGGTGCCCGCGATCAAGGTGCCCGACGAGACGGACCTTGGCGTGATCGGGCCAAGGCCGGATGGCGGCTGGGAATTGCGCGCCTTTTTCACCAAGCATGGCGGCGTGTTCACCGAAGACCCCGTGACCGGCAGTTTCAACGCGGGCGTGGCGCAATATCTCTATGCAACCGGCCTCGAAAGCGGGGATTATGTGGCGTATCAGGGCCGCAAAGTGGGCGCCGATGGCCGCGTTTACGTTAGCCGCGACGAGGCTGGCGTGTGGATCGGTGGCGATGTGCGGATGGTGTCGCAGGGTGGGGCGCTGACCCTCTAGGTTTGGATAATTAATTTTCCTACACAAACCTAATTGGTTATTTCCGTCAGGCATCAGCCTTGATGGAGATTCGCATGCCCAATCCGCAGATCACATTTCCCGCCGGTTTCACCCCTGTTATGGGCATGGCCTTTGCCAATCCCGACAATTCGGCCCAGCCGGTTAGCCTTGCCAGCCCGCTGCCTGTGGCCGGCGACGAGCCCAATACCGTCACCGGCAGCGTTACCGCCGCCAGCGTGGTGCTGAGCGCGCCCACCAACGGGTGTCAGGGCGGCTCGTTCCAGATCACCGGTATCGGGTCGGGCAATACGGTCACGTTTGAACAGTCGAACGACAACACCAACTGGATCAGCCTGCTGGCCAGCAACAGCACCAACCCCGGCGGTCTGCCGACCGGCACGGCCACGGCGACGGGCCTCTACTTTTTCAGCAGCCCCGCCGCCTATGTCCGCGCCCGCGTCTCCACCTATGGCAGCGGCACGGTGAGCGTGGTGCTGGCGCAGAAGGCGGCGGTGCAGGGGCAATCCGTGTACGGCGCGCTGGGGGCCAGCAACCAGTATATCGGCAATGTCAACAATTCGACCGGCTTTCTGGACAGCACCACCGCGCTGGGCGCGTCGGCCAGCTATACCGGCACTTCGCGCGCCACCAGCAGCTATGGCCCCTATTGCTCCTTCGTGGGTTTTGCCTATGCCGATGTGGCGGGCACGCTGTTCATCGACTGGACCTGTGACAATGGCACGAGCTGGCAGGTGCTGGCGAGCGTGGCTGTTTCGGCGGGCACGTCGCAGCAGCTCAAGGTGGCGATCCCCGCCTTTGCGGGCAACGTCAACCTGCGCCTGCGCTATGTGAACGGGGCTGCGGCGCAGGCCACCTTCCGCATCGCCTCCAGCTTTGTCTCGAATTGAGGAGCGCGGCGATGACCTATGATCCGAACATCGCCCATATCGTGGCGAGTGATGGCACCGTATTTCAGGTGCTCAATGCGGCGGGCGACGATTGGGACGAGATGGCCACCCGCGCGGCCTATGATGGCTGGCTGGCGCGGCACGGTTGATCCCGCCGCGCATGAAAAACCCCGCCGGAGCGACAGGCTTCGGCGGGGTTTTCGTGTTCCCGGCGGTCAGCCCAGCGCGGCCTGCTTTTCCTCGGCCAGCCGGTCGAGTTCGGCGCGCGAGAGTTTCTGGGCGGCGGTTTTCAACTGGCCACAGGCGGCATCGATGTCGCGTCCGCGCGGGGTGCGCACCGGCGCGCTGATCCCCGCCTCGAAGATCATATCGGAAAAGCGCTTGATGCGTTCGGGCGTCGAGCATTCATAGGCCGAGCCTTCCCACGGGTTGAAGGGAATGAGGTTGATCTTGGCGGGCAGCTTGTATTGCTTGATCAGGCGGATCAGCTCGCGCGCGTCCTCGTCGCGGTCGTTCTT
>DDES01000227.1 GCA_002336765.1 Novosphingobium sp. UBA1948
ATCATCGCGAAAACGCCCGCCAACACAACGGCCCAAGGCCAGCCGGTGTTGCTGATCTCGATCGACGGGTTGCGCCCCGCCGATGTGCTGGACGCCGAGGCACGCGGGCTCAAGATCCCCAACCTGCGCCGCTTTGTGGCCGAAGGCACCTATGCCAGCGGCGTGACCGGCGTGCTGCCCACGCTCACCTATCCCAGCCACACCACGCTGATCACCGGCGCCACACCCGCGCAGCATGGGGTGTTCAGCAACACCACCTTCGACCCCACGGCCATCAATCAGGATGGCTGGTACTGGTATGCCAGCGACATTCGCGTGCCCACCCTGTGGGACAAGGCGCGCGGCGCGGGCAAGACCACCGGCAATGTGCACTGGCCAGTCAGCGTGGGCGCGAAGATCACATGGAACCTGCCGCAGATCTGGCGCACCGGCCATGCCGACGATGCCAAGCTGCTGGGCGCGCTGGCCACCGACGGCCTGCTGTCCGAACTCGGGCACGATGAAGGCGCCTATGCCCCCGGCAAGGACGAGGACATCGCCTCCGACGAGAACCGTGGCCGCTTTGCCGCCCGCCTGATCGCGCGCCACCATCCCGATCTACTCACCGTCTATCTCACCGGCCTTGATCATACCCAGCACCTCGAAGGGCCCGACAGCGCGCCCGCGCATGAGGTACTGGAACGGCTCGACGCGGTGGTGGGCAAGCTGGTTGCCGCCGAGATGAAGGCGCGCCCCGATGCGCTGGTGGCGCTGGTGTCCGACCATGGCTTTGCTCCCGTGACCGAAATGCTCAACCCGTCGCGCGCGCTGCTTGATGCTGGGCTGATCCGGCTTTCCGCGCCCGATCCGTTGGGGCGTGTTGGCATTGCCGGATGGGATGCCGCCGTCTGGGCCTCGGGCGGATCCTTTGCCGTGCGTCTGGCGCGCGATGACGCCGCGCTGCGCGAGAAAGTGCGCGGCATTCTGGCGCAGATGGCCGCCGATCCCGCCAACCACATCGACCGCATCCTCGAACGCGCCGACATTGCGCGGCTGGGCGGCAATCCCGACGCGGATTTCTACGTCAATCTGGGCGCGGGGATGATGGTCGCGGGCTGGCTGGGGCCACAGGTGCCCCTGCGCGTTCCCGCGGCTTACAAAGGCATGCACGGTTATTTCCCCGATGATCCGCGCATGCGCTCCACCTTCATGGTGATGGGCAAGGGCGTGGCCCGTGCACGCGATCTGGGCCAGATCGACATGCGCGTGATTGCCCCCACGCTGGAGGGACGCCTGCTGGGCAGCAAGCCGCAAGCTGCGCTGGATCTGGCGCGCTGAAAAGAAAGGTCAGCCGTCGCCAAGGGCGCGGCTGACCAATGTTCCTGAAAATATGGTGCGCCCGACTGGATTCGAACCAGTGGCCCCAAGCTTAGAAGGCTCGTGCTCTATCCAACTGAGCTACGGGCGCGCGGTGCCTCCATAGCCGTGCTTTGCAAGCAAGGTAAAGCCGGTTAGTGTCGGCCGCATGAGCCAGACCGAAAATAGCCAGCCCCCGTCCAGCGCCCTGTTCCGCATCGAAGGCAACGCGGGCGCGCGCCGCCATTTCCGCTATTTCGACTATGTGATGGCGGCTTTCGTCACCATCCTGCTGCTGTCCAACCTGATCGGCGCGGGTAAACGCGCGGTGCTCGATCTGCCATTGATCGGGCCGTGGCCTTTCGGCGCGGGGGTGCTGTTCTTTCCGGTGAGCTACATCATCGGCGATGTGTTGACCGAGGTCTATGGCTATGCCCATGCGCGGCGCTGCATCTGGGTCGGTTTCTGGGCCATGCTGTTCATGGTGTTCATGAGCGTGGTGGTGGTGGCCCTGCCGCCCGATGCCGGCTGGACAGGGCAGGCCGCCTATGAAAGCGTGTTTGGCCAGACCCCGCGCATCGTATTTGCCTCGGTGGTGGCCTTCTGGTGCGGCGAGTTTGTCAATTCGCTGGTGCTGGCCAAGATGAAGATCCTCACCAATGGCGAAAAACTGTGGACCCGCACCATCGGCTCGACCATCTTCGGCCAGGCCGCCGACAGCGCGCTGTTCTACCCCCTCGCCTTTTACGGCGCGGAGGGCTGGACGGGCGCACAGGTGATGCAGGTGGCGCTGACGCAATGGGTGATCAAGGTGAGTTGGGAGGTAATCCTGACGCCTGCCACCTATGCCGTGGTCGGTTTCCTGAAGCGGCGCGAGGGTGTCGATGTGTTCGACACCGACACCAGCTTCTCGCCCTTCGCCAAGGCTGCCGAGGTTTGAACCCGGTTTAATCCGCGATCAGCGCAATGGCGATATAGACCAGCGCCAGCGTGCCAAAGCCGAGGATCGTGCCCAGCGCGAAGAACAGGCGCACCCACAGCGTGCTGACGCCCAGATAGCGGGCGATACCGGCACATACGCCGAAGACTTTCTTGTTCTGGCGGTCGAGCGCGAAGCTGCTGGAGGCGGGGCGGATGGGGTCATACTGGTTCATGGTGTTTCTCCGTGTCGGATCGGATGGATCGATGCGAAGATAGTAGCATGGGGCGTGCCAATTGCCCGCAGTGGCGGATTTGCGAGGGTTCGCGCTAGCGCCGCCCATAGAAATTCCCAAGGTTTGGTATTTTTCACCAAGCCCGTCAGGGCTGGCCGCGCGCGCGCATCCCCGCTAGGAACGCGGGCGATGGCTCTCGACCGCATCCGCCTTGGCTGGTTCCGCAACCACCGCGTCACCGCGCTGGAGGGCACGGGGGCGTTCAACCTGCTGGTGGGCGAGAATGGCGCGGGCAAGACCAATATTCTCGAGGCCATCTCGCTGTTCGCGCCGGGCCGCGGGCTGCGCCGCGCCGCGCTGCCCGATATGGCAGGGCAGCAGGGCGACGGCAGCTTTGCCATCAGCGCCGATCTGGGGCGCGACGGGGCCAGCATCCGCCTCGGCACCGGCACCACGCCCGATCGCACAACCCGCCGCGTGGTGCGGGTGAATGGCGCGGAAAGCACCGCATTGGCGCTGTCGGAATGGCTGGGCCTGTTCTGGCTGACCCCTGCGATGGATCGCCTGTTTATGGAGGCCCCGTCGGGCCGTCGCCGTTTTATGGACCGGCTGGCGCTGGCGCTCGATCCCGCCCATGCGGGCCATGCCGCGCGTAGCGAGGCCGCGATCCGCGAGCGCAACCGCCTGCTTGCCGACCGCCAAGAGCCGGACGCGCGCTGGCTGGATGCCATCGAGGCGCAGATTGCCGA
>DDES01000143.1 GCA_002336765.1 Novosphingobium sp. UBA1948
AGAACCCGCTGGCCAGTCTGCGCAGCGCGCTCGACACATTGGAGCGGGTGGAGGACCCTGCGCTGCGGCGCCAGCTGTCGGATATTGCCGCACATGACGTTCAGCGCATCGACCGGCTGATCACCGAAATCGCCGAGGCGAGCCGGATCGACGCGGAACTCTCGCGCGCGACCTTCGAGCCAGTGGACTTGCGCGCGCTGACCGAGGCGCTGATCGGCGGGCGGGCCTTGCGCGGGGCCAACCGCGATTGCCGCGTCAATTTCACCCATGATGGCGAGGATGCGCTGGTAGCCGGCGTCCCCTCGCGGCTGGAAAGGGTACTCGACAATCTGCTCGACAATGCGGTGTCTTTCTCGCCGCCCGCGGGCGAGGTCATGCTGCGGATGAGCGCTACGCCCGATACGGTCACACTGATGGTGCAGGATGACGGACCGGGCATCCCTGCCAAGGCGCGCGAGCGGATCTTCCAGCGCTTCCACTCGCTGCGCCCTGCAACGGAGGATTTCGGCGCGCATAGCGGTCTGGGTCTGGCCATCGCCCGCGCGATTGTCGAGGCGCATGAGGGAACGCTGGTGGCGCGCGACCCGATCGAGGGTCATCCGGGCGCCCGGTTGGTGATGGAATTGCCCGCCTTCCACCCACAGGAGGAGGCGGCATGATCGCGCATCAGGCGGGATGTGTTGCACTGGACGGGCGCGGCCTGTTGATCGAGGGAGCCAGCGGCACGGGAAAAAGCTCGCTGGCGCTGGCGCTGATCGACCGTGGCGCGATGCTGGTGGGCGATGATTCGGTGATGCTGGAGGTGGTCGAAGGGCTTGAGGGCGCGCGCCTGATCGCCACGCCCCATCCCGCCACGCGGGGGCTGATCGAGGTGCGCAATGTCGGGCTGGTGGACATGCCGGTGGCCGAAGCCGTGCCCGTGGCGTTGGTGATCCGCCTGTCGCCCGATGCGCCGCGCTTTATAGAGCAGGCTCCGCTGGCTCAGATCGCGGGCGTCAGCCTGCCGCTGGTCACGCTCTATCCCGACAGTCCGGTGCTCGCGCTGCGGGCCGAGCAGGCGCTGGCGCGGTATGGCTTGAAACTCTAGACACCTTTTCGGGGCTTCCCTTTTGCGCGCTTCCAGCGCAAGAGAACCGGCATGAGTATCACCGCGACCACGCCCCGCCAACGCATCCTGCTGGTGACCGGCGTGCTGGGCGCGGGCAAGACCACGGCGCTGCGCGCGCTGGAGGACTTGGGCTGGGAAGTGCTCGACAATTTCCCGATCCGCATGCTCGAACGCTTTATCGACAATGCCGAGGAAAGCCCCAGCAGCGACGCGCCGCTGGCCATCGGCTTTGATTCACGAACCCGCGGTTTCAACCCGCAGGCGGTGATCGATCTGGTCAAACGCCTGACCTTGCGCGAGGATCTGGAACTGACCACGCTCTATCTCGATTGCGGCGGCAACGAATTGGTGCGCCGTTACAACGAGACGCGCCGCCGCCACCACCTTTCCGCCGATGCGCCGGTTTCCGCCGGTATCGCCGCCGAGCGCGAGTTGATGGAACCGCTGCGGCGCTGGGCCGATATTGTCATCAACACCAATGATTTCTCGTCCAACGACCTGCAACAGGCGATGCGCACCCAGTTCGCGCCCGATGCGGGGCCGGCGCTCACGCTCACCGTCTCGTCTTTCGGCTTTTCGCGCGGCATGCCGCCGGTGGCCGATTTCGTGTTCGACATGCGCTTTCTCGACAATCCGCATTGGGACAAGGTGCTGCGCCCGATGACCGGACTGGACGCGCCGATCGGCGACTTTATCCGGCGCGATCCCGCCTTTGGCGAGGCCTTCGCGCGGGTGCGCGATCTGCTGTTGTTGCTGATCCCGCGCTTCAAGGCGCAGGGCAAGGCTTACGTCAATATCGCCTTTGGCTGCACCGGCGGACGGCATCGCTCGGTGTTCATGGCCGAACAGATCGGCGCGGCCTTGCGCGACGCGGGATTTTCGCCCACAATGCTGCATCGCAATCTGGGCTCGCGCGCGGCCGACCTTGTCGAAGGCCAACCCGCACGATGAGCCATGCCAACAGGTCGCCCGCGAAAGGTTTTGCGCGTTCTATGCCCCTCACCGTCCTTTGTGTTTCCACCCCGGATATGACCGCATGATCGGCCTCATTCTGGTAACGCATGGCCATCTGGCCGAAGAATTCGTGCGCGCGATGGAACATGTGGTGGGGCGACAGGAGGCTGTCGCCACCGTGTGCATCGGCCCCAATGACGATGTGGAACGCCGCCGCAAGGAAATCGCCGAGGCGATCAAGACCGTTGATACCGGCGATGGCGCGATCATCCTGACCGATCTGTTCGGTGGCACGCCCTCCAATCTGGCAATCTCGCTGATGCAGGCGGGGCGGGTGGAGGTGATCGCGGGGATCAATCTGCCTACNNTGATCGCGGGGATCAATCTGCCCATGCTGATCCGGCTGGCCGGTGCGCGCAAGGGGGCAACAGTTCAGAGCGCGGCGGCTGCCGCGCGCGAGGCAGGACGCAATTACATAACCATAGCGTCCGAATTCCTAGGGCAAGAAGCCTGAGGCGGCGAGAGGATAACAGGGATCATGGCTGAGGCGCGGGAAACCGTCGAGATTGTGAACGCAAAAGGTCTGCACGCGCGGGCCAGCGCCAAATTCGTCAATATGGTGGCGATGCTGCCGGGCGGGCTGGATGTGAAGGTCGTGAAAGACGGCAACGAGGCAGTGGGCGGCTCGATCCTCGGCCTGATGATGCTGGGCGCGGCGCGCGGCGACAGCGTGGATGTGGTGGTGTCGGGCGACGATGCCGATGTGGCGCTGGCCAAGCTGACGGGTCTGATCAAGGACGGTTTCGGCGAGGATTGATTTTCGGCGCGCGGGTTCGACAGGGGACGCGCGGCCCGCTATGGGCGGTGCGAATTTGCCAAGGACTCTCCCGATGCGCCGCCAGATCACCGGCTTTTCCAACCCAACGGTCAAGTTTCTCAAGAGCCTGCGTGACAAGAAGCACCGGCGGCGCGAGGGCAAGTTCCTTGCCGAGGGGCTGCGCCTTTTGACCGACGCGCGCGAATGCGGGCGCCTGCCCGAAATGCTGGTGATGGCGCAGGGACGCGAGGCGCATCCCTTGCTCTCCGCGCTGGAGGCCGATGTGCTGGCGGCGGGCGGCGATGTGGTGGAAACCAGCGAGGACATTCTCTCGAAAATCACCGGCAAGGACAATCCGCAGGCCGTTTGCGGGGTGTTCGCCGAATTCGATACATCGCTGGCCGGTGTCGACCGCCATGCCGCCCCGTTGTGGCTGGTGGCGCAGGCGATGCGCGATCCGGGCAATCTGGGCACGATGCTGCGCACGGCGGACGCGGTGGGCGCGGGCGGGCTGATCCTGCTGGATGATAGCGTCGATCCGTTCAGCGTGGAGGCGGTGCGTGCCAGTATGGGCGCGATCTTTACCCAGAAACTGGCGGTGGCGCGTTGGGATGAGTTCCTGCCGTGGCTGCGCGGCGGAGAAGGCCAGTTGGTGGCCGCATCCTTGCGCGAAGCGGTACCCTATCGCGGGGCGCCCTATGCCGCGCCCTGCTTCATCATGGTCGGCAATGAATCGCGCGGTCTTCCCGAAGACTATGAAATGGCCTGCGATCTACGGGTTACCATGCCGATGAAGGGCCGCGCGGATTCGCTCAACGCCGCTGTGGCTGGTGCGGTGCTGGCCTATGAGGTGCTGGCCGCGCTGGAAGCCTAACCGGCGCCCTAATCCCCGTCCGGCCACGCCAGCGCGGGAACCTCGGTCACATCGCCGTAGCGCGGCTGGCTTTCCACCAGCGGAATGTCCTCGATCTCGCGCTTGCCGATCTCGATACCCTTGTCGCGCAGCCGCTTGCCGGACGCGTTCACATTGCGTTCAAAGCTCGACACGAACTTGTTGTAATTGTCCACCGCACTGGTCAGCCCGCCGCCCATGCGCTTGAGATGTTCCGAGGCCACGGCAAGGCGGTCGTAAAGCTCGCCCCCCATCCGCCCGATCTCGCGGGCTTCCTGCGCCAGCTTGTCCTGTTTCCACACCATCGCCACAGTACGCGCAATCGCAACCAGATTGGTAGGAGTTGCCAACAAAACCTTGTTACGGAATGCAAAATCCCAAAGTTCAGGATCCTTCTCAAGTGCCGCTGCCACAAAATGCTCGCCCGGCACAAACATCACCACATAATCAGGCGCATCCTCGAACTGGCTCTGATAGGATTTGGTGCCCAGCGTCTGCACATGGTTACGCATCGAGGCTACATGCGCCGCCAAAGCCAGTTCGCGCGCGGCATCATCCTGCGCTTCGAACGCCTCTTGATAGGCGTTGAGCGACACTTTGGCGTCGATCACCAGCTTCTTCTGGCCCGGAATGTTGACGATGGCATCGGGGCGCAGCCGCCCGTCCTCGGTGTCGATCGAATGTTCGGTGATAAAGTCGCTATGCTCGGCCAGCCCGCATTGTTCCAACACATTGCGCAACTGCTGCTCGCCCCAGCGCCCGCGCGCCTTGGGCGCATTGCGCAAGCTGTTGCCCAGTCGCGCCGCCTCGGCCCGCACTGCTTCCTGCCCGTCGCGGATCGACTGGATCAGCCCCGTCAATTGCCCGAAAGCATCGACGCGGTTCTGCTCCAGCGCCCCCACTTGCATCTCATAAGCCTTGAGCCGCTCGCCCACCGGCGCCAGCACGGTCTTGATCCGCTCGACACTGGCCTTCTCGCTCTCGGAAAAACGGGCCTCGGCGCGGTTGAGAAACGCCTCCTGCGCCTGCGCCAGAACGCGCGCGCCCGCATTCTCGAACTCGCGCTTCAGCCCTTCTTGAGCAGCCAATAGCAGCCGCTGCTGCTCGGCAAAATTCTCCGCCTGCGCCGTCATGCGCGCCAGCTCCGCCCGCAGCGCCTCGCGCTCACCGCGCGCCTCACCCAGTTCCTCGGCCAGCGAATCGCTACGGCTCGCCCGCTCCTCGGCGCCGGCCAGTTCGGTNNACCGCCAAGCCACCAGCCCAGCGCGCCAAACACCAGTGCCACCAGCACAACTACGATCAAAGACGAATCCACAATCAATTCCTAACGAGAACAGATTGTGAACGTTACTCCAATCGCCGCGCCGGATCAAGCCAGCTTGCGAGCCTTTTCCAGCTTCTTGAGCGCCATCNNGTGCTGGATGCAGGTGGCGAGCAGGTCTTCCATCTCTTCCTCATGCACCTTGCCGTCCACATCCTGCCAGCGCAGGCGGATGCGCGCGGGGCGCTCCACGTCGGCATAGATGTCGGGCACCGAAAGGCAGCCTTCCTGATAGACCGACAATTCCTCGGACGGATCAAGCACTTCGGGGTTGATAAACACCCGCGGCTCTTTCTTGTGGGGCTGGTGCGTATGCGCATGGCCGCCATGCGAGGTGCAGACTTCGGGCTCGGCGTCGGGGTCTTCGGGTTGAAGATCGATCACCACCACGCGCAGGGGAATGCCCACCTGAATGGCGGCAAGGCCGATGCNNTCGTCTCGAACATATCGGCGACGAGGATCTTGAGCTGGTCGTCGAAATTGTCGACCGGCTTGGAAATCTGCTTCAGGCGCGCGTCGGGCGCCTCGATGATCGGAAGAATAGCCATGAGGGGCAGATAATGCCGCCAATCCTTTTGTCAAGAAACGGGCTTGAGCGCCCGCCCCCGCCTCAGGATACGGGCTTTCTGGCGCGCAGCGCCTGCGCCAGTGTTCCCTCATCGAGATAGTCCAGTTCGCCCCCCACCGGCAGGCCATGCGC
>DDES01000236.1 GCA_002336765.1 Novosphingobium sp. UBA1948
TTTCGCGATGGCGGCGACGGGCGCGAGGCCCGCCGCCAGAACCATCACCGTCGCCGCAAGGTGGCGCGCGCTCACAAGCCTGCCTTCAGCGTCACGAACACCGCGCGCGGCGCGCCCATCATCAGTGTCTGGGCATCGCCTGAGAAGCCGAAGCCGTTGGTGCCCAAGGTCGAGACATATTTCACATCGAACAGGTTGGTGGCGTTGAGTTGCAACTCGACCGGCTTGGCCAGACCCGCCTCGAAGCGATAGCCCAGCGTGGCATCCACCAGCGTGCGTCCGCCCACCGACTGGTCGTTCATATAGGTGAAGTAGCGCTTCGACATATAGTTGGCGGCGATGCGACCGAAGAACACCTTGTTGTCATAGCCCAACTCGCCACGCAGCAGATGCTTGGGCGCGTCGACCGTGGTCTTGCCCGCGATCTTCAGCGTGCCGATATCGTCGCGATAGGTGCTGTCATTGTAGGCATAGGTGGCGGTGGCCGAGAAGCCATGGCCCAGCTTCGCGCTCACCAGCGCCTCGATGCCCGCCGAGCGCACACCGCCCACGTTGGAGAGCAGATTGGCCGCGCCGACGATGCCCGCCGCCGTCGGCACCACCAGCAGGCGGTTGTGGAAGTTGGTGAGATAGGCGCCCAGCGTGGCGTTGATGCGGCTGTCGGCATAGCGATAGCCCGCCTCGAACGTGTCCGAGCTTTCGGGCTTGAGCGTGCCCTTGATGGCATCGAAACCGGCCTGCGAGGTCGAGAACGGACCGGTGGTGGTGGCGGACTGGTAGGCGCGGGTCGATTGCGCGAAACCGGCATAGAGTTCGCCATGCTGGCCCAGCTTGTAGGCCACGCCCACGGTGGGCTGGAACCAGTCAATCGCCGAGATGCGACCACCGGCGCGTCCGCCCGCGATCAGCGGATTGGCCTTGTTGACGACGGCAAATCCCTTCCAGCCGAAGTTCACCGTCACATCACCCAGCTTGACCGTGTCGGCCACGTGGTACTGCATGGTTTCGGTGGCGAAGTTGAATTCCCACTGGGTGGCGAAGGGATTGGTCGGCCAGTCGAGCAGGCCCTGACCCGGATCGGTGCGGCTGGCCACGGCGTAATAGCGGCGGGCCTGATTAAAGGCGTTATGTTCCCACCATGCGCCCAGCACCAGCTTGTGCGCGCCGATCTCGCCCGAGAGCGTGCCGAACAGCCCGCCGCGCTTGATGGCATATTCGGTGGTGCGCAGGCTGAGCGGAATGCCGTTGGGGCTGTTCACATAGGGCGTCCACCAGAGGCCACGGCCCTTGTTGTCGTGGTAATAGGTCTTCACGTCGAGCTTGAACATGCCGCCCAACGGGGTCTTGAGGCCAACCCAGCCCAACGTATCCTTGCGCAGACCGCCGCCCGAGTAATAGGCATCATCGCCGTTGGTGATCGGCGCGGGCCATGCCGTGCCCGCCGAAGGATTGGTGGCCACCGCGCCGGTATAGCCATTGTTGGCACCGATATCGGCCAGCTTCACCGCCAGCGCATAATTGTTCGAGACGTTGTCCCAATTGTAGCCCAGACGGTTCAGCATCTCGAGGCTGAGATCCTGATAGTCCACCTCGCGGCGGTCCGAATAGGAGATGTAACCGGCCAGTTCCGCCGCGCCCACCGGCACGAGGCCCTTGGCCGACACGACATGCTGGCGCTGCTGGCCATAGCCCTTCCACTTGTCGGAATTCTGGTAGGCATAGGAGACATAGCCGCGCGCGCCGCCCGCCATGCCCGCATTGGCGCGGACAAAGCCATGGATCGTGTTGTTGCTGCCATAGGTGCCTGCCGCATCCAGCGCGAAATGGTCAACCGGATCGAGCGTAGCGAATTCGATGGTGCCGCCCAGATTGTTGGTGGCCTGTGTGCCCAGCGCGCCCGCGCCCTGCGTCACGCGGGTGGAAGCGAGGTTTTCGGTGGCCGAGGCGCGGCTGATGTGGAGGCCGTTGAGGTTACCATAGGAGGCGTCGCCCAGCGGCACGCCATCCATCGTGAAGCCGATCTGGTTCTGGTTGAAGCCGCGGATGGTGACGCGGGTGGCCCATTCATAGGCACCGAAGGGGTCGGCCGACTGGAAGTTGACCGAAGGCAGGTTCTCGATGGCCTTCAAGGGGCTGGTGCCGGGGGCGAGCTGGCCCAGATCCTTGATCGAGAGCACCTGCGCCTGACGCACTTCGCCCTTGCCGACCACGACGATGGTTTCCGCCTCGCTGGCGGTAGCATTCTCGGCGGGCGCTGCGGCTGTGCTGTCGGCGGCATGGGCTGTAACCGGTGTCAGGCTGGTGGCGACCAGCAGGGCAAGCATGGAGATACGCATGGAAAAGACCCCTCATTGGATAATGGCAATGGGGGCCAGTTAGGCCGTGGTAATGACCTTTTCGCGTCGGTTTGATGGTGGTTTTGTGGCAGTACTGTTATGAAACTATGACATTAAATCGTGCGGCCTATTGGCCTGTTGCCCTCTGGCGGCGCCCGCACGCAACAAAGCGGGAGGATTGCTCCTCCCGCCTTGCGTTGGCCGGACGACGGTTGGCTGTGTCGATCAATATTTGACGCGGACATCCACCATGAACGAGCGCGGGGGCAGCACGCTGAACTGGTCATCCACGCCATAGGTCTTGCCGTTCGAGATGGCGGTGATGGCGCGGCTGTTGAACACGTTCGATACGGTAGCGCCAATGCGGAAATGCTCGCCCACTTCCTGGCTGATCGCAAATTCGCCCGTCGAATAGGGGCTGATGCGATATTGGCGGAAGTCCGGCGCAGCGGGCAGAACCGAGAATTCCTTGGCGTATTGCGCGCCGGTGAACTTCTGGTTGAACGACACGCGCAGACCCTTGCGCTTGTAGATCGCGCCCAATGCTGCCGTGGCGAAAGGCGCCTTGGCCACCTGCGCGCCGGTGGTGCCCGAATGGGCATAGTTGGACGAGCCGTTGACAAACAAGGTCAGCCCTTCGACCGGCATATAGGCGATCTGGCCTTCCACGCCCTTGTAATGCACGGTGCCGATATTGACGAGAGCGCCAGAAATCGCGCCCGTCGAGGTGTCGGAAGCGATCTTGTTGTTGACGTTGATGATATAGCCATCGACGTCCACCGACACCTTGCGGCCATGCCACACGGTGCCCACCTGATAATTGGTGCTGGTCTGCGGCTTGACGGCGGCCAACGCGGTGTTCTGCGAGGCGGCGGTCGTTGCGTCATACGAAGGGGTATAGAAGCTCGACAGATCGGGCACATACATGCCCTGCGCATACTGGCCATAGAAGGACCAGTTGCTCGTGGGCTGCCAGTTGAAGGTGGCAAAGGGCAGGGCCTTGGTCCAGGTTGCCGAATTGTTGGCGGGCGAACGGAAAGCGTCGGCGTTGACCAGCGCGTTCACGCCGCGCGTGAAATGGACATATTTGATGCCCGGCGTGATCGCCAGATTGCTGACCGGACGCAGTTCCAATTCGCCGAACAACTGGTACTGGTCCCAGCTCGAATTCTGCTCGTACTTGATATTGGCCAGCGCGATCGAGGGATAGCCTGCGGTGCTGGTGGCGCCGCTGAAGAACTTCTGGTCATAGCTGGGCAGGCCCGTGGTCCAGCTGAAATCCCAGGTGTGGCGCCATGTGTTGGCATGCTCGTACCAGCCGCCGACCTTCACCTTGCCATATTTGAACGTGTAGTCGGCCTGACCGATATAGCCGATCACGCGATACTTGTTCAGCTTGTTGTAGCCGGGCATCTGCGTCGCGTCGGTGACGGCCTTATAGGGCGAGGCAGCCGTGCCCGCGCCGGTGAAGCCGGTGACCACGGTAGTGGTGTTGCCGCTCATCGTGTTGTTGGAATAGCCATACATATAGACGCGGTTGTCGAGACTGAGATGCTCCGACAGGTCGCTCTGCAGTCGCAGATAGGAGAAATCGGTGGTCTTGTCGGTGCGGTTGTACTTCCAGTAATCCTGACGCGTCGGATCATCGCTCAGGCCATAGTTGAGGCCGAACTGGCCGATGTTGGACGTCGGGGTGCACGCGTCGAGATTGAGCTGGCTGGCGGCCGAGGGAATGGCAGTGCCGGTGCGGCCGGTGCCACAGGTGGCACCCTTCAGCACGTCGGACTGGTAGTAATAGTTGCGGTTCCACGTCGACATGACGGTCAGCTTGTTGGAATCGCCGATCGGGATCACGCCCTTGAAGAACAGGTTCTTCGACATGACGGGCGAGTTGGTCAGCGCGCCGTCCGACTTGAGATACTGGCCCGACAGCGCGAATTTGGCGCCATTCAGGCTGTCGATCTTGCCGGTCTGCACCTCGGCGTGCGCGATCACGCTGTTCCAGTTGCCCGCCAGAATCTGTCCGGTCACACCGGCCTTGTCCCTCACCGCGCGCGAATACATGTTGATATTGCCGCCATAGGTGGCCTGACCCAACTGGCTGGCATTGCCCGGGCCGCGGTCCACCACCACGGTTTCAATCGTGGTCGAGGGGAAGAACGCGGTCGAGTGGTGGGTGGGGTTGTTGGTGTCGGCAAAGGGGATCGAGTCATAGGTGACGTTGTATTCGCCGTCCTGAAAACCGCGGATCGTGGCCTTGGTTTCGGAAAAGCCCTGCCCGTTGCCGGTGCCCGAGATCGATACGCCCGGCGTCAGCGCGATCAACTCGTTGAAGTCCGACGCGGCATTGGCATTGTCGATGAATTCGCGGCTGATGGCGGCCTGCGGCTGGGTGGTGGTGAGCGAGGCGGTGAGCGGCGCGGCCTCGGCGGCGCGCGAGCCCTTGACGATAATGTCCGAGGTGGTCAGCGACTGGCGGTCATTGGCCTGACCCGACTGGTCGGCCGACGTGGACTGCTCGGCGCTGGCGGCAGGGGTGCCGGTCTCGACCGACG
>DDES01000131.1 GCA_002336765.1 Novosphingobium sp. UBA1948
CGCCACGGCCAGCCCCAGCAGCGCGGCGGTCGCACCCAGCATCTCGCGGCGCGAGGCCAGCAGCGCGCTCACTTGCGGGCCTTCTTGTGTTCGTTCGGCTTGCGGCTGTCCGTCTTGCGGCCACCCAGCCAGTCTGCAATCTGGTTCAACTCGGCGTCGGTCAGTTCGACGCGGGTGAAAGTCGGCATATTGACCAGACCGTTGCGCACCACCGCCTTCACATAATCGGGCTGGAGATCGGTGCGACTGGGCAGTTCGGCCTGATCCTTGGGCATGCGGCGGGCCAGCATGAATTTGCCGGTGGAAGGGCCGATATGGCAAAACGCGCATTTCTGGCCGAACAGCCGCTCGCCCGCATTGGCGGATTTGGCGCCATAGAAGATCGCGCTGAGCGCCGTGGTGGCGATGGGCGTGGCATTGGCGGTTTTTATGGGGGCGGTTTTGGCGGGCGTGGCAGGCGTCTGCGCGGAGGCGGGCAGGGCGATCAGGGCAAGCCCGAGAGCGATAGAGCGGATCATGCTATGGTTCCCCTTCAAGCGCGCGTGCCGATGCCGTTGCGGCCCGGTGCGAGGATGTTGTTGGGATCGAGCGCTGCCTTCACGCGGTTGTTGAGCTTGCGCAGCGCGCCATCCGCAAAGTCATAGCTGGCCGCCACATTGTCCATATAGGAGATGTGGCCGCGATATTCGGCAAAGCCGCTGGCCGCCGCTTCCTTCAGCAAATGGCGATAGAGCTTGTCCACCCGCGCCACGGCGGCGGGTTCGTCGCGGTTATACAGGATCAGGCTGACATTGTTGATATGGCGCCGCCCGATGGTGAAGCTGGCGTAATAGTCCTGCCCGACTTCCTCGTAATAGGCCTTGATCTTCTTGGCATAGGCCAGCGCCATGGCGCCATCCTGCGGCAGCACGGGGGCAAAGCTGAGATGCCCGCCGCGTCCGCCATACCAGTTGACGCATTGCAGGCCCATCGTGGTGGGAATGCCCGCGGCCGATTTCTCGATCGGATCGCCGCGCTTCCACACCTCGAATTGCAGCGCGCTGCCCAGACGGGGCTCGAACAGGCGGCGGATCAGCGCGATCTGCGCCATCACGCTGCCCTCGTCGCCATAGAGGCTGATCTTGGCGTTCCACCAGCCCAGCCCCAGCTTCTTCATCATCTGCTCGGCCACCGCATCGGGCAGGGCGCCTTCGCCGGTGTACCAGTCGGCGCGCTGCGACATGGTGGAGGCGGCGCGCACCGGCGATCCGAACACCACATTATGCTGGATGATGTCGCGGCGGCGCAGATCGCACAGAATGTCGAGCGCCCATGCCGCATCGTCGAATTCGGGGATGGCCAGCGTGATCTTCGCGGTCATTTCCGGCTCGGGTTGCAGCCACATACCGGCCTTGACCACCACGCCGAAGTTCGACTGCATGAACATCTGGTCCCAGCCAGGGCCATAGCCGTATTTGTAGCTCTGCCAGCCCTTGGCGCCCTGCATCGCGCCCATGCCGGTGCGCACCAGCGAACCGTCGGGCAGCACGACCTCCAGCCCGCACAGCGTCTCGCAATGGTCGCCATAGGGGGTGTAGCCGATGCCGCGATCCAGCGCATTGCCCACCACGCTGCCCCAGCTGTTGCCCGGCACGCTCATCCACAGCGGCAGGTTGCGCTCGCGCAGGTGGCGGAACAGGTCGAAATAGCCCACGCCGGGTTCGAGCAGGCAGGCAGCCTGTTTCTCGTCCACATCGAGAATGCGGTTCATGCGCGAGAGGTCGAGGATGATATCGCCCTTTTCCTTGGGCGAGGCGGCGCCATAGCCAAGGTTCTTGCCGCGGCTGACCGGCCACAGCGGGGTCTTGTGCTGGTTGGCGATGCGCAGGATGGCCTGCACCTCCTCCACCGTGGAGGGGGCAAGGATCGCGCTGCAATCATGGTCCAGCCCGTCGCCCAGCGCATAGGGATCGATATAGGTCTGACGGTCCTCGTCACCGGACAGGACCCATTGGTCGCCAAGCACGCGGCGGAAATCCGCCAAGGCCTTGTCGAATCCGGCGCTGGTCATACCGTTGGGGGGCAAAACGGGCATATCCACTCCTGTTGGCCGTCATGCGGGCCAATCGCTTTTTGATCGTTCTGTTAGATAGACTTGTATTCTGAAAAATCCGAAGCCGTCAAGCGTGCCCCGTCGCGGGAAAGAGACCCGTGGCGATAAAGCGCAGCCCCAGCCAGGTGACGAAAATCCGCATGGCCCCGCGAAAGGCGCGGTCGGACACCGGCGGGGGCACATGCTTGCCCAGATAGGTGCCCGCCAGACCGGTCACGCTGGCCACTGCAATATGGGGCCACCACAGGGCATAGTGAAAGCCCGAGGCCGAATAGCCCAGCGTGCGCAGCACTTCGAGGCAGATGATGCAGGTGGCGAAAGTGCCGACGATGGCGGTGCGGGTGAGGCTGGTGCGCAAGAGCGCGGGTTGCAGGATCGCGCCCAGCCCGAACAGGGTGCCCACCACCGCATGGGCCACGCCCACGCCGAAGAAGGACGCGCCGGTCGAGATGCGCGTTGTCACCGCCGGCCACCATGTCAGCGCCAGCAGCAACACGCCCAGCAGCACCGCCAGCACGCCGGTCGGCAGCCTTGTGAACAGCCAAAGTCCGGCCGCCACGCCCGCCAGCGATCCCAGCGTGAAGGCCCGCACGATCGGCCAGTCGATCTCGGTCCAGAAGGCATGGGTACGCGAGAACAGCGACCCGAAAGACAGCACCGACTGCAAGGCGATGGCGCTGGGCAGCGGCATGATCCAGCTGGTGGCGGCAAACAGGATGTAGCCGCCGCCCACCGAGAAACAGGCGCTGAGGAAGGCGGCGGTGAAACTGGCCACCGCCAACAATCCCAGTTGCAGATCGAGCGTCATCCATCGCGATCCCGAAGGTTCAGGCTTGCGGCCGCGTCGCCGCGCGCTGGTTGGCCCAGTGGCGCGGATGGAATTGCCAGCCGATGCCCGCCGCGACAAAGGCGACCACCGCCACCATCACGAAGGGAATGGTGAAACCGCCGGTCGAGTCGACGCCCGCGCCAATGGCCACGATGCCGGCCGCCGCGCCAAGGTGGAAGGACGCCGTCAACAGCGAGATCACCTGCGGCAGCGCCCGCACGCCATAGATATGGCGGGCCAGCACCGGCGCCTGCACGATCACGCCGCCATGCGACACGCCGCGCAGCAGCGTGAACAGCAGGAAGGTGGCATAACCGGTGAGCGGGAAGGTGGCCAGAGCCGCCACGCCGCACAGCGCCC
>DDES01000043.1 GCA_002336765.1 Novosphingobium sp. UBA1948
CGCCCCCGCATCATGGCCGGTCAGCCGTCGATACTGCGCCTCGGCCGTGATGCGGCGCCCCTCGGCATTGGCCAGCCCCGCGTCGCCCTCGGCCCGACGCGCCTTGGCGGCGGCCAGATCGGAGGTCGCAATCTCGCCCGCCTTGAAGCGCAGCCCCGCCTGCCGCTCCACCTCGGCCAGTTCCGCCGACAGATGGCGGAAGCGCTCTTCCAGCCGCCTTGCCGTCAAGACTTCGGCATAGGCGGCAACCGCCCCCACCGTGACGCGGGCGCGGGCATCGAGCACGGCCAGCCGCGCCAGTTCCACCCCGCCCTGNNATAAAGCGGCAATTCCGCCCCCGCCTGCACCGCCAGCGGGGTCACACCTTTGGCCACCATGCCAAAGAAGCCGCCATTGTCGATCCGCCCCGCGCCGACCATGCCCTGCACCGACACGGTCGGCATACGCTCGGCGCGGGAGGCTTGGGCACGGGCCTGCGCCACCGCCTCGCCTGATCGGACCTGCTCCATTTGCGGCGCATGGGCCAGCGCGTCGGCGATGGTGGCGCCCAGATCCTGTGCATAGGCAGGCCCCGCGAGCGCCAGCAGCGGACCAAAGGCGAAAGCAGTGACGGTGCGCATCACAACCTCACTCAAAGGTGGCGCCGGGCTTGGCCCCCAGCGCCTTGAACACCATCGCGGNNGGCAAAAGCCGGTGAAGCTGGCCTGCAGCATGTTGGCGCCGGCGAACATGGTGAGATAGATCCAGGCGGGATGGATGAAATGGGCGGCCAGCGCGCTGCCCAACACCACCACACCGGCAAAGCGCATCACGGCGGAATCGAGTTTCATCAGTTACCCTCCTTGGTGGTTTCCTTGAGCTTGCTGATTCCCAGCAGGTTGAGCGCGAACTTCTCGTAAAACGGCTCGGATGTGCCGACGCGCACCTTGCGCAGAAAGTATTTCTCGAAGCCGATCTTGGCCAGATGCACCCATTTGCCGTGGCTCGACCAGTTGAGGTTGCGCGGCGGGATCTGCGGCTGGGCGACAAAGGCCACGCCGCCGTCGCCAAAGTCGGCAAGGCACACCGCATTCCAGCTCGCCACCTCGTCCGGCTCGCGCCCGTCGAGTTCGGCGGCCAGATTATGGGCAATGGCGGTGACCATGCTTTCGATCATAAAGCCGGTCTTGGGCACCCCCACCGGCACCGGCGTCGGCCCCATCGGCGGGATCGCCACGCCCACGCCCAGCGCATAGATATTCTTGAAATTGGGGTTGCGCTGGTTCTTGTCGGCCAGAATGAAGCCGCGCGGGTTGGTCAGACCCTCGATGCCGAACACCGCCTTCACCCCGCGGAACGCGGGCAGGATCATCGAGAAGCCGAAGGGCAGGTCATGGTTCTTCTTGACCGAGCCGTCCTCGTTCACTTCCTCGACATGCATCATGCCTTCCTCGACCGAGGTGATGCGGGCGTTGGTGATCCACTTGATATGGCGCTCGCGCATCTGGCTCTCGAGCAGGCCCTTGGTATCGCCCACGCCATCGAGGCCGAGATGGCCGATATAGGGCTCGCTGGTGACGAAAGTCATCGGCACGCGGTCGCGGATCTTGCGGCGGCGCAACTCGGTTTCGACGATCATCAGGAATTCATAGGCAGGGCCAAAACAGGACGCACCCTGCGCCGCACCGATGATGACAGGGCGCGGGTTCTTCACGAAGTCGTCGAACAGATCGGCGGCATGGGCGGCGTGGTCGGTCTTGCACACCGAAACCGTGTGGCCATCGGGGCCAAGGCCCGGCACTTCGTCAAAGGCCAGTTCCGGTCCGGTGGCGATCACCAGCCAGTCGTAGGACAGGCTGGTGCCGTCGTTCAGCTCGACACGGTTCTCGGTGGGGTGGACGCGCGCCGCGCCGATGGCGGTGAAGTCGATGCCGCGCTTTTCCATCACCGGCGGCAGATGCACGCGGATCGCCTCGGGATCGCGCCAGCGCACCGCCACCCACGGGTTGCTGGGCACAAACCAGTAATCCTCGGTGTCGGACACCACGGTCACTTCGGCGCGCCCCTTGGTGGCGTCGCGGATTTCATAGGCGGCGATCGTGCCACCAAGGCCTGCGCCTAGCACGATGATTCGCGGTAAAGGTTTTTGGGCTGACATGGCGGACTCTCCCTTGTTTTGCTTCGATCTGCGACACCGGAAAGGCTGTGTGGCCGGATTGAATATGACTTGACTAATATTATTGATTCACGATATTAGCAAGCGGGAATGTTGCAGGGTTGCCGATCAGGATTCGCGGCCCATCCGCAAGAAGGATGCAAATCATGGTGTTTGGTTTCGGGAAGCCCCGTCACAAGGAAATTTCGGCGCGGGAACTGGCCGACATGCTGACCAAAGGTGAGGCGCTGGTGGTCGATGTGCGCGAGGTGGATGAATTTGCCGCGGGCCATATTCCGGGCGCGGTCAATATGCCGCTGTCCAGTTTTCAGGCCAGCAAGCTGCCCGATCCCGCAGGCAAGGCGTTGATCCTCAACTGCCTTGGCGGCAAGCGTTCGGGCATGGCGCTCGACAAATGCGCCACGGCGCAGGCGGCGGTCGATACCCATCTGGCGGGCGGCTTTGGCGCATGGGCGCAGGCCGGTCTTCCGGTCGAGCGCTAAGAAAACAAGAACGAGGAGGGGTGTGATGGTCAAGCGTGTGGTTCTGGCGGCAATGCTGATGCTGCCACTGGCGGCTTGCGGCGAAAAACCCGCAGAGCAGCAGATGGCCAAGGCTCCTGCCGGCCCGCGCCTCACCGCCACGCTGACCGACGCGCCGGACTGGCAAAGCGTCTCGGCCGAAGTGACCGCGCAGGATCAGGCGCAGGTGCTGGCGCGTATGCCCGGCGTGCTCTCCTCGCTTGGCGTGCGCGCGGGCGACAGCGTGCGCAAGGGGCAGGTAATCGGCCGCATCAGCGATACGATGGGTGGCGGCGCCACTTCGGCCTCGGCGGCGGCAGCGGCACAGGCGGGTCTGGCCCGCGCCGATCTGGAACGTGTGCGCTTCCTTTACCAGAACGGCGTCTATGCCAAGGCGCGGCTGGATCAGGCCGAGGCGATGGCCCGAATTGCCCATGCGCAGGCCAGTGGCGCCAGCGCGGCGCAGGTGGTGATCGCGCCTGCCTCGGGGCGTGTGTTGCGCGCCGATGTTCCGGCCGGATCGCCGGTGGCGCCCGGCATGGTGGTGGCGGTGGTGACATCCGGCCCCGTCGTGCTGCGGCTCGATCTGCCCGAGGCGGTGGCCGCCAAGGTGATGACCGGCGCCAGGGTGCGGGTCGATGGCCTGGCGGGTGAAGGCACGGTCACACGGGTCTATCCGGCGGTGATGGCGGGGCAGGTTTCCGCCGATGTCGCTTTTGCGGGGCTGGATGCGCGGCTGATCGGGCGGCGGATGCCTGCCAAGGTGGCGGCGGGGATGCACAAGGCGCTGCTGGTGCCCAAGGCTTTTGTCACCACGCGCTATGGCCTCGATTATGTCACCGTGATCGGCAAGAAGGGCGAGGCGGTGCAGGTGCCGGTGCAGACCGCGCCTGCCGCTGATGATCGCGTGGAAATCCTCTCCGGCGTGCAGGCCGGCGATGTTTTGGCGACTGGGGCCGCGCAATGAATTTGGGCATTTCGGGGCGCATCACCCGCGCCACCATCGCCAGCCCGCTGACCCCGCTGTTCCTGCTGGCCGCCATTCTGGTCGGGCTGATCGCCACGATCACCATCCCGCGCGAGGAAGAGCCGCAGATCAAGGTGCCCATGGTGGATATCCGCGTCGCGGCGCCGGGCGTCGGCGGCGCGGATGCGGTGGAACTGGTGGCCAAGCCGCTGGAAANNCATCGACGGCGTCGAGCATGTCTATACGCAGGCCGAAGACCACGGCGTGATGGTGACGGCGCGTTTCAACGTCGGCTCCGATCCCGAGGCGGCAGCAACCCGCGTGGACGAGAAGATCAAGGCCAATATCGGCAAGATCCCCGCCGGCATTCCCATGCCGCAGATCACCGTGCGCGGTATTTCGGATGTGCCCATTGTGGTGCTGACGCTGACCCCCGAGGCGGGTGGGGCGGGCAGCGGAGCGGATCGCTGGAACGAGCGTAACCTTTATGATCTGGCCAGCAAGCTGCGCAGCGAGGTGGCCAAGGTCGATGATGTGGGCATCACCTTCATCACCGGCGGCCAGCGCGAGGCCATCCGCGTCATCCCCGATTCCGCACGGCTGGCGGCAGCCCGCGTGCCGCTGTCGAGTGTGATGGAGGCGATCTCGCAGGGCGGGCGCAGCTTCCCTGCCGGCGAGCTGC
>DDES01000231.1 GCA_002336765.1 Novosphingobium sp. UBA1948
TGCGCGCTCGGCGCGGCGGCGGGGCAGGGTGCCGGTGCCGCTCTGGTGGCGCCCTTGCAGACCCGCGCGACACAGGCGCTGGCGCAGCAGGGCGCGCGGGGCGTGCTGGCGCATTTTACGGACGAGCATGGCTGGTACACCCGCCATCCGTTGCTGACCGGCGGCGAGCGCCTCTCGGATGCGGCGCGGGTGCGGGTGGGCAGCGCGGTGGAGCAAGCGATCGGCACGGGCGGGGGGCATTGGGCGCCGCGCCCGGGCAGTCCGGCCAAAGCCGACACAGGCGACGAGCAGGACCCGATGCTGGCCTGCCAGAGCACGGTGGAAGCCATGCTCAAGACCCGCTCGATCCGCTTTGCCGAGGGCAGCGCTTCCATCGATCCTGCCAGCCGTGGCCTGCTGGACGAGGTGGCGGCGGCGTTGCGGCCCTGTGCGGGCAGCATTATCGCGGTGGTGGGCCATACCGACGCCAAGGGCGACGAGGCCGCCAATCTGGCGCTGTCGCAGGCGCGCAGCATTGCCGTGCGCAACGCGCTGGGCGCGCGGGGGATCGATCTGGCGGGGGTGCGCGCCAAGGGCGTGGGTTCCTCGCGGCCGCTGCGCGGGCTGGATGCCGATGATCCGGCCAACCGGCGCATCGAATTCTCGCTGATCGCGCCGGTGAGCGTGGCGCCGACCGTGGTGGACGCGCCCCTGGCCAGCGGCGCGAGTGGACCGGCGGGGGCGATGATGCCGCTGTGGCTGGAGCTTGGCGTGCTGGCAGGCTTGATCTATGGGCTGGCGGCAGGCGCCGCATGGGGTGTTCGGCGCGCGATGGCGGCGCGAAAGGAAGCATGATGGATTGGGTTCAGGCAAATCTCTCGCTGGTGGGTGTGGTGGTCTGCGCGGTGCTGTTGCTGGCGGTGCTGCTGTTTGGCCGCAAACAGGTGCGCGAGCGCCATCGTGCGAAGGATGTGCTGGACGAGGGCATGGCGCCTGCCGCGCGCAACGAGGCCTTGCTGAAAGTGCCGAGTGCGGCGGCCCGTGTGTCGCTGGGCGAAAGCGCGGTGAAGGCGGCGGAACTGGCCGATACCGGACCCTCGATCATGGCCGGTGTGGGCGAGGTGATCGCGGCGGCCAGTGCGCAGGAAGTGGCCGAAGCGGTCGAGGCCGATGACCTGACGCGGATCAAGGGGCTGGGACCGAAATTGCGCGCGCGGCTGGGCGAACTGGGCGTGACGCGGTTCGAGCAGATCGCCGCGTGGACCGAGGCCGACATTGCCGCGTTCGATGCGCAGCTTGGCACCTTTGCGGGCCGCTCCACGCGCGACCAGTGGGTGGCGCAGGCGCAGTTCCTCGCCAGCGGCGATGTCGCGGGCTATGAGGCCAAGTTCGGCAAGCTGTAGGATTGTTTCAGCAGGCGCGGGGCGGCCTCGATCAGGGATCGGGCTGGCGCCACCGCGCCGGTTGCGGGTATGCCGCAGCGGCAGGGCGCAGGTGGGTGGATGCCTTCACGCGCGAACGGTCGGGTAGAGGATCAGCCTTTAAACAGCCCGACTCGGCCTTTCAAACGATGGTCTGGCCCGCGCCAAGGCTCGCAAATCACGCGGGTCATCCTGTGCCATCGCCTTGGGTTTTCAGTGCTGCTGACCTCCTGTCAGGGGCCACGACCTGTTTGGTTCACGCCAGCACCAGCCCGATCATCGCCCCTTCGCCCAGCGCTTTCCGGCTTGGGGTGATGGTGCGGCGTTTAACCCATCTGGTTTGGTGTAGGAAAGGGGTTTTTTGGTTTTCGGGGTTTGGTGCCTCCGGCGGGTTAAGGGCTATTGCCCTTAACAATCCCCGTAATGGCTGCCTTGCGTGTGTTCTGCGGCCTTGTGCCAAGTTGCAAAGTCGCAGATTTTATTGCCTCCGGCGGTACAGGTTATTGCGCAGCGTCATTGAAATTGGAAACCACTCTAAATTTTATATACTCGTTTGTGGCCTCGATGACTTCCAATTTTGCACCCTTGTATCCTATGAATTTTGATTGAGACAGATCGTATTCAACTTCATTGTTGAATGCTGGGCGCGCCATGTTATTGGAAGATTCTCGATACCCAATTCTAAGTTTATCGCCAAAGCGCCCGCTATAAATCAATGCCTGCTGAAATGAATTAGCAGAAAGAGCATTGCGCTCTGTTCGAGTAACGGGCGGGTTTTCTTTGCAAACATGCATGCCGAAAGCAGAAACCCCACAAATCTTTGATCCATCTTTCATGTACTGAACGGCGCGAAAAGGATCTGTCAGGGCGCCTACGGCAATACGACCGCCTTCCGGCGAAATTTCAGGTTGATAATATTCAGAATTACTATCTTCACCTTGTTTGACATAATAACCTTGACCCAAGGTGTAAGTGCCAATTGCCCCGACCTTCACAGATGATTCAATTTTAATTGCTTGAATTGTCGAGAAAGTCCCTTGGCGTACCAAAGTGTCACCAATGTTTTTCTGAACGATCACTCCGATCGGCGGTTCGCTGATAGCAACCATACGGGGGACATAATTGGAGTTCGGCGATGCACAGGCGGAGAGTGCTGCTAGGGGAATAAGAATAGCGCGTTTCATATTGTCCCAATCCCTTGTCTGCTTTCAGGCGCTTACAATTCAAGCTATTAATGGCAATTATCTTCTTGTCCACGCTATTCGAAGTGATCTGCACAACCCAAATTAAGGGGATTGCAAAGGGCGATGGCCCTTTGCCCGCCGGAGGCACGTTTAACCTACTTCCCCCACTTCCGCTTGCTCTCCTTGCCAAACCGCCCTTTGCGCGTCCCCGGTTTGCCTTCGTTGCTGCGGCCCACCACCGGCGCCTTGCGGTCGCCTTCGGGTAGGCCCAGTTCTGTCGCTTCGAGGCGGCGGATTTCGTCGCGCAGGCGGCCGGCTTCTTCGAATTCGAGGTCGGCGGCGGCGGTGCGCATGCGTTTTTCGAGGTCTTCGATATAGGCGCGCAGGTTGTGGCCGACGAGGTTGTTGGTGCTGTCGTCTTCGAGATCGACGAGGACGCCGTCGCGCGAGGCGGTGTCGGCGACGATGTCGTGGATGTTGCGCTTGATGGATTGGGGGGTGATGCCGTGCTGGGCGTTATAGGCTTCCTGTTTGGCGCGGCGGCGGTCGGTTTCGGCGATGGCGCGCTCCATCGAGCCGGTCATCTGGTCGGCATAGAGGATCACCTTGCCGTCGACGTTGCGCGCG
>DDES01000184.1 GCA_002336765.1 Novosphingobium sp. UBA1948
CCGAGCACCTCGGTGCGGAAATCCTCGCGCCGGTCGGACCAGCGCAAGCCACCGCGCGCCACAGGGCCGGAGCGCAGGTGAATGCCTTCCACGCGCCGCGCATAGACGAAAATCTCGCGCCACGGCAAAGGCTTGGGCAGATTGGGCACCAGCGCCGAATCGAACTTGAAAGCAAGCGCCTCCCGCCCGCTGTCGACGAAGGCATTGGTGCGCAGCACCGCCAGCACCACCGCACGGAAAGCCCGCAACAGGCGGTCATCATTGATGCCCGACACTTTGGCCAGCCCGTCGCGGATCGCCGCCTCGGCCAGAGCCTCGGCGCCCTCGCGGTCCTGCACCGTGGGGGCATGGCGCGCGCGGAACAGATCGACCAGCCCAAGCGTGACAAAGGGCGCATGCATCAGCGCATCCACCGCCGTGCCGATCGTGTAGTTCAGCCCCGTCTGGCGAAGATAGCGGTAGAAGGCGCGCAGCCAGTTGGCCTCGCGCGCGGAAAGACCCGTGCCCACGATCAGCCGGTTGAACGCATCATCCTCGCCCGCGCCATTGAGCATCGCGGTCAGCGCATCCTCGATGATCGGGGCATGGTTGAGCACTTCCGCCAAGGGCTGGCCCGCCCCCAGCGCCAACACGAAATCATGCACCGAGCCCAGTTGCTCGCGTGCGGTTTCCAGCGTGGTGGGGATGGTGTCGATCACGCGGAAGCCGAAATTCTCCAGCGCGGGCACCACATCGGACAGCACCAGCGATCCGTGGCGCGGATAGATCTTGAGCCGCAACTGGCCCTCTTGATCCGTCGGCAGGCGATAGAGCCGCACCGAACGCTCATGCAACCCGTCCTCCGGCGCGGAGGCCAGATGGCGCAGGCGGGCAATATCGGCAGCGGCCTCAGCCGCGCCATACAGGCTGCGATAGGTGGCGGGGAAAGCCTCGGCATAGCGCGCGGCAATCGCGGCGGCACGGCCCGCTTCCTCGTGACGCGCAATCTCCGCCTCCACCGCATCGCCCCAACCGCGCAGCATCGCGTGCAGGGCGGCATCCAGCGCCGCCTCGTCGGGCTTTTTCGCCTCGCCATCCTCGTCCATCGCCAGAATGAAGCGCAACTGGGCAAGGTCGGAGCCTTCCACCTCGAGGCTCCAGTCGATCACTTCGGCACCCGCCGCCTCACCCAGCATACGAGCCACTTCCACCCGCACGCCGGTGGCCACCGCATCGCGCGGCAGCCAGACGAAAGCGAACAGATGGCGGTCGAGCGGCGCCGTCACCAGCGCAAGGCGCGGGCGCGGGCGGTCGATCAGGCTCATCATGGCCAGCGCCACACGCTCCAGATCGGCGTCTGGGAAGGCGATCAACTGGTCATGCGGCAGGCTGGTCAGCGCATGGGTCAACACCTTGCCGGCGTGGCCGGTGGCGGAAAACTCGAACTTGGCCATCAGGCTGGCCAGTTGCGCGCGCATCAGCGGCACCTGCGCAGGCGGCGAGGCCAGCGCCGCGCTGGTCCACACGCCGGTATGCACCGAGAGCGCCACCACCCTGGCCTCCTCGATCACCGGCACGATGAACAGGTCGAGCGGCACGCGGCGATGGACATGGGCGATATGGTTCGACTTCACCATCAAGGGCAAACGCCCCGCCCCGCCCTTGGCAAGGAAAGCATCGAACCATGCGAAGGTGCGGTCATAGCTGGCGGGCGAGAGCAATTCGGGCGTGCTCTGGCGGCAAATGCCCAAGGCGCCACTCTGGCTGCCATCACGGTGGCGCAGCACATGGCCGAGCTGGGTCAACATGCCATCCTTGAACCAGCGCAACAGCGCCGCGCCCTCGGTCCGCTCCATCGTGTTGAGCTTGACGGCATCCTCTTCCATCACCGCCTGCATGCGCGGCCAGTCAGCCACCGCGGCGCGCACATCCTCCATTGTCACCAGCAAGGCCGCCGACAGGGCGGAGCGGGTCCGTGCATCGGCACGGCTGGTTTCCAGATAGACCATGGATTCGCGCGGCATGCCGGGCGCTGCCTCGTCGGGCAGATCGGTCAGCGCCCCCTTGCCATCGCGCAGCGCGCCGACAACCGGATGGATCAGCCGGTCAATCACCAGACCATGGGCGGAAACCGTGGTGGCGATGGAATCGACGAGGAAGGGCATATCCTCGTTGACCACCGCGATGCGCATGAAGCGGCCACCAACGCCGTCTGCCCCCTCGCGGGTGGCGGTCTCGATGGCCAGCGCAGTCTGTTTGGGCGCGCGGATGGCGGCTGCGTCGAGAATGAAGCGTGCCGCTTCCTCCAGAGCCTGTTCCCCCAGATCGCCATCGCCGGGCAATTGCGCCTCGGCCAGTTGGCGGGCGAGAGCCGCAGCAAGCGGATGGGCGGAATGTCCGGCTTTGGCGGCAGGCTTGGTCTTGCTCATGGTTTCGCGCTCTCCCCCCGGCATGGTGCGGGGCTTGGCCGTGCGGCAGAAGCGCTGTCAGGCCCCTGCGGCCCGGCCCTTATGGGTCTTTTGAACCTTGGGCTTAGCCTAAGGATGTTACTTAATTGTGTTACAATATAATAGTGGTTGAGCGCAGGCTGGCAAGCGGTGATCTTCACTTTTTCCAGCCAGCCTCACGGTTTGGGCGCAGACCCCAACTGGGCAAGGTAGAAAGCCGCGCGTTTGCCCGCCTCGCTGTCGGGCGCGGTGTCGAGCGCCGATTGCCAACTCTTGCGCGCGGCATCCTCATGGCCCGCCCGCATGGCGATCACACCCGCCTCGACACCGATGTCGGCATCGCGCGGGGCGATGTTCACCGCATTCTCGATGAAGCGCTGGGCATCCCCCAGCTTGTCCATCCGCCGTGCCAGCGTGGCCGACAGTAGCCAGCTTTGCGGATCGTCGGGCAGGCTGGCGCGCGCGTCGGCGAGCGCCGTTTCCGCCTGGGGCAGGCGCCCCAGCGCCAC
>DDES01000005.1:0-2887 GCA_002336765.1 Novosphingobium sp. UBA1948
GGAACAATGCGAGGTTTCGGGCGGCGAGGTGCTGTGGGGTGGCAAGCGCCTCGGCTTTGGCGCGCTGGTGGACGAGGCAGCGAAGCTCACCCCGCCCGATCCGCCGGTGCTGCGCCCGCAAGCCGCTTTTGAAACGCCCGCCGCGCTGCCTGCCGGTTCGGCGCTGGCCTTTCCGCGCCTCGATCTGCCTGCCAAGGTGGATGGTTCGTGGCAGTTCGCGGGCGATGTGCGCCTGCCCGATATGGTCTATGCCGCGATCCGCCATGCGCCGCGCGGGCGCGCCTACAGCCTTGGTCCTCATAACGAGGCCCGCGCCAAGGGGTTTGACGGCTTTATCGCCAGCGTGGCCGGACCGAACTGGTTCGCCGCGGTCGGCAGCAACTGGTGGGCCGCCGAGCGCGCGCTGTCGGCTATCGCCCCGCATTTCGTGGTCGAGCATCCCACCGACAGCGGGGCGATCGCCAAAGCACTGGATACCGCGCTGGGCCGCAAGCCCGAGACAGTCCAAGAGAGCGGCGATCCGACCGGCATCCTTGGCGATCATCCACAGTTCACGGCGCGCTATGATATCGCTGTCGCGCCCCATGCCACGCTCGAAACCACCAGCGCCACCGCCCGTTTCCGCGACGATCTGCTGGAGCTATGGGTCGCCAGTCAGGCGCCCGAACGGTTGCGGCAATCGGTGGCGCGGGCGCTGGAAATGGTGCCGCGCAAGGTGATTGTCTATCCGATGGCGGCGGGCGGCAGCTTCGATGCGCGCTACGACTATCGCGGGGCGGTGGAGGCGGCGCAGATCGCGCGCAAGATGCAGCGGCCCGTGCAACTGGTGTGGAGTCGCTGGCAGGAAAGCCTCGCCGGTCTGCCCCGTGCGCCAACGGCCGCGCAGGTGTCGGCGCGGGCGGACACATCGGGGGGGATTGCCGCGTGGCGGATGGTGGCGGCCATGCCTGCCACCGTGCGCGAATTCGGGCGACGCCTGTTCGAGGGGTTGGGACCGGCGCAGGCGGCGCAGGTTCAGGACAGCGTGGATCCGATGGCGCTGGAAGGCGCCATGCCGCCCTATGCCATTCCCCATGTGGCGATCGGGCATGCCCCCGCGCGGATCGATTTGCCCACAGGGCGGATGCGCGGGCGCGGCCATGCCATGCATGCCTTTGTCACCGAGAGTTTTGTGGACGAGATCGCCAGCGCCCTGAAGCGCGAACCTTTGGGGTTCCGCATGGCGATGCTGGAAAGTGACCCGCGGCTGGCGGCCTGTTTGCAGCGGGTGTCGGGCCTTGCCGGATGGAATGGCGGGCAGGACAATTCGGGCAATGGGCTCGCCTGCCACCGGATGGGCGATCCGGCCACGGGTGGCTGCATCGCCGCCATCGCCACCGCGCGGCGCAGCGAGGAAGGTGTGAGGGTTGACCGCATCTATGCCGTGGCCGACATCGGCCGCATCATCAACGCCGACATCGCCCGCCAACAGATCGAGGGCGGGCTGATCTTCGGCGTCGGGCTGGCTGCGGGGGCGGGGCTGATGTGGCGCGGTGGCCTGCCGACCGCGCGCAAACTGGGCGATCTGGCGCTGCCCTTGCTGGAGGATTGCCCCGAAGTCGAGGTTGAATTGATGAGCTCGGACGCCGATCCCTTTGATGCGGGCGAGCTGGGGGTGGCGGTCGCCGCTCCCGCGATTGCCAATGCGCTGTTTTCGGCCACGGGTCTGCGGTTCCGCCGCCTGCCGCTGGGGTCTGACGAGTGAGTATTTCCATGATGAAGCCTGCCGATCACCCCGCCGTTGCCGCGCCCAAGGTGGGGGTGATGCTAGTCAACCTCGGCACGCCGGACGCGCCCACGCCCGCTGCCGTGCGGCGCTATCTGGCCGAATTCCTGATGGACCGGCGCGTGGTGGAGATTCCCAAGCCGATTTGGTGGCTGATCCTGCACGGCATTATCTTGCGGGTGCGGCCCAAGCGGTCGGCCCATGCCTATGCCCAGGTGTGGACCCCCGATGGTTCGCCTTTGGCGGCCATCACGAAGGCGCAGGCCAAGGCGCTTCAGGCGCGGCTGGGTGAGGGCGTGCTGGTGGATTGGGCGATGCGCTATGGCAATCCGTCGATCCCCGATGTGCTGGCGCGGATGAAGGCGCAGGGCTGCGAGCGTATTCTGGTTGCCCCGCTCTATCCGCAATATTGCGGCGCCACCACGGCCAGTGTGATCGACCGGCTGGGCGAGGGGCTGGCCGCGATGCGCTGGCAACCCGCGATCCGCACTTTGCCGCCTTATTACGACGATGCCGCGCATATCGAGGCGCTGCGCGTGGATGTGGCGCGGCAATTGCGCGCGCTGGCTTTTGTGCCGCAGGTGCTGTTGCTCAGCTTCCACGGCATGCCCGAGCGGACGCTGCATTTGGGCGATCCCTACCACTGCCAGTGCCGCAAGACGGCACGTTTGCTGGGCGAGGCGCTGGCGGCGGAATTTCCGGCCTTGCGGGTGGAGACGGCCTTCCAGAGCCGCTTTGGCCGCGCCAAATGGCTGGAGCCTTCGACCGAGGCGACGTTGACCAAGCTGGCGGGCGAGGGGGCGGAGCGCATCGCTCTTGCCGCGCCCGGTTTCTCGGCCGATTGCGTGGAAACGCTGGAGGAACTGGCGATCCGCGGGCGCGAGGTGTTCGAGGGCGCGGGCGGGGCCGATTACGCGGTGCTGGAATGCCTGAACGCGGGCGAGGATGGCATGGCTATGCTCGAAACGCTGGTGCGCCGCGAATTGTCAGGCTGGGCTTGAAAAGCGCACCTCAGAAATCCCACGCAATCCCCTTGCGGGTGAAATCGCCATAGCGGGTGGGCGAAAGGCCTTCGGGATCCTCCTCGTCTGCCTTGGGCGGGGCGGGGGGGGGGGCCGGTTC
>DDES01000005.1:2943-5812 GCA_002336765.1 Novosphingobium sp. UBA1948
CAAAAACCGGTTCCCACTTTTTGGCCCGATGCTGTAGGGCCCCCCCATGAACACCGCACGCTACGACTCCGTCCCCGGTCTCCACGCCCGCCGCGCCGCGCTGCGTATGCTCGATGCTGTGCTGCGGCGGGGCGAGACGCTGGACAATGCGATGCATACCGCGACACAGGGCATGAGCGGGTCGGACAAGGCGCTGGCCCGGGCGCTGGCGGGTGAGGCGATGCGCTGGATGGTCGATCTCGACGCGATGATCGACAGCGCCACCCGCCTGCCGCTGGCTGAGGATGCCAAGGTGCGCAGCGTTTTGCGGCTGATGCTGGCGGGCTGGTTGCGGCTGGAAACGCCGCCGCATGCGGTGATCGCCACGGGACTGGAACTGTTGCAGGGCGGGCCGCGCCGTTTGGCGCATGGTGTGTTTTCCTCGCTGGTGAAGGCGGGGGTGACCTTGCCCGAGGCGCCGACCTTGCCCGCGCGCGTNNTGCCATCGCGGCGGGGATCGCCGTGCCGCCGCCGCTTGACCTCAGCGTGAAGGCAGGCGGCATCGCGCCCGAAGGCACCAGCCTGATGGCAGGCCATGTGCGCCTTGCGCGCGGCGATGCGGTGGAAGGCATCAAGGGTTTCGCTGGTGGTGACTGGTGGGTGCAGGATCTGGCCGCCTCGATCCCTGCGCGTCTGCTGGGGGCGGGTGAAGGTCGCCGCGTGCTGGATGTTTGCGCCGCGCCCGGTGGCAAGACGATGCAATTGGCCGCGGCCGGTTGGCGGGTGACGGCGCTCGATTCCAACGCCAAGCGGATCGAGAAGATGCGCGCCAACCTCGCCCGCACGGGGCTGGAGGCGGAGTTGGTGGCGGCCGACGCGCTGACATGGGAGCCGGAGGAGAAGTTTGACGCGGTGCTGCTGGATGCGCCCTGCACGGCGACCGGCACCTGCCGCCGCCATCCCGATGTTCTGCACCGCATCGGCCCGCGCCAGATTGCCGAAATGGCCGAGCTGCAGGCCGCGCTGCTGGCCCGCGCTGCGGGTTGGGTGAAGAAGGGCGGGGCGCTGGTCTATGCCACCTGCTCGCTGGAGCGCGAGGAAGGCGAGGAGCAGGCCGCGCGCGTTGCCCTGACGCCCGATCCCGTCCGCGCCGATGAACTGCCCGCTGGCCTTGCCCCCATGGCGGAAGGCTGGCTGCGCACCGATCCGTCTATGCTGGCAGATCAGGGCGGGCTGGACGGGTTCTTTGTGGCGCGCTGGAAGGCCTAGGTCGCAAGCTTAACCCTTCATCTTCTCCGCAAAGCCCTTCTTCAGCTTGGCCAGTTTGGGCGGGATGACGGCGAGGCAATAGGGATTGCGCTGGCCTTCGCCCACCCAGTAATCCTGATGGTAATCCTCGGCCGGATACCACGGGGCGAGCGGCTCGATGGTGGTAACGATGGGGGCGGGCCAATGCGCGGCGTTGCGCGTTATGGCGGCCTCTGCCTCGGCGCGCTGGGCCTCGTCGAGGGGGAAGATCGCGCTGCGGTATTGCGTGCCGATGTCGCCACCCTGACGGTTGAGTTGTGTCGGATCATGCGTCGCGAAGAACACATCCAGCAGATCGCCATAGGATAGGGCAGCGGGATCGAAGGTGACGCGGATCGCCTCGGCATGGCCAGTGTCGCCGCCACACACCTGTTTGTAGGTAGGGTTGGGCAGGGTGCCGCCGATATAGCCGCTTTCCACCTCCGACACGCCCGCCAATTGGCGGAACACTGCCTCCACGCACCAGAAGCAGCCGCCTGCGATAATGGCCTGTGCCATGAACTTTCTCCCTTGGACCGGTGCTCAAGATAGGGAGCGGGCCCTGTTTCGCAATGGTGGACTTATGGGCAGGCGGGCTTTATCCAGCCGCCATGAGCAACCGCACTCTCAAGACCGCCGCGCTGCAGCTCCCGCTGGGCAGCGATGACGAAGCCACCAACATCGCCGCCGTGTCGGCGCTGGTGGAGCAGGCCGCTGCGAAAGGGGCGCAGGTGATCCTGCCGCCCGAACTGTTTTCCGGCCCCTATTTCTGCCGCAACGAGGATGAGGCTTTGTTCGCGCTGGCCCGCCCCACGATGGAGCATCCCAGCGTGATCGCCATGCAGAAGCTGGCGGAAAAACTGAAAGTGGCGATCCCCACCAGCTTTTTCGAGCGCGACGGGCACCATTACTACAACACGCTGGCCATGATCGATGGCGATGGCGACATCATGGGCATCTATCGCAAGAGCCATATTCCCGACGGGCCGGGCTATGAGGAGAAATACTATTTCCGCCCGGGCAACACCGGCTTTGCGGTGTGGGATGTTTTCGGTGCGCGCATCGGCGTGGGCATTTGCTGGGACCAGTGGTATCCCGAATGCGCGCGGGCGATGGCGCTGATGGGGGCCGAGGTTCTGTTCTATCCCACCGCCATCGGCAGCGAGCCTTATGACGCCGATCTCGACACCAGCCGTATGTGGCGCCGCGCAATGATCGGCCATGCCGTGTCGAACTGTATGCCTGTGGTGGCCGCCAATCGTATCGGCACCGAGGAAGGGCAGAAGTTCTACGGCCATTCCTTTATCTGCGACGAGTGGGGGGATTTTGTGGCCGATTACGGCGCGACGGAAACCGGCATGCTGATGGCCGAACTGAACTTGTCGCGCGCAGCCACCCACCGCGCGGGCATGGGCTTTTTCCGCGACCGGCGCCCGCAACTCTATGGCCGCCTTGCCGAAGACATCTGACCTCTATGTGATCGCGCTCGGCAGCAACAAGCGCCACCATCGCCACGGCGCGCCCGAGGTGGTTTTGCGCGCGGCGGTGGCAGCCTTGGGTGCGGCGGGGCTGGCGGTGGAGGCTGTGGCGCCGGTGATTGCCA
>DDES01000178.1 GCA_002336765.1 Novosphingobium sp. UBA1948
GCGCCCAGAATGCCGCCCACCAGCGCGCCACCGGCGGTATTGCCCTTGGCTTTCACACAATTCTCGCGCGCCCAGCTTTCCGCGTCGCTGGCATAGCGCTGGTCGATCATCACCTGCTGGTTGGCGTCCTCTGGCGGGGTGTAGCCGTTGGGTGGGGGCGGCGGCTGGGTGCCGTCGTACCCCTGCGGCGCCTCGGGTTCGGGTGGCGGATTGCGGTAATCATAGACCTGCCCCTGCCCATAGGGTGCGCTTTGGGCGGTGGCCGGATAGGCGGGGCGGACCGGTGCATCCTGCGCGGCGGCGGCCGTGGCCAGCACCGGCGAGAGCACGCTGGCCAAGGTGCCGAGGGTGAGGAACAGGGGAGATTTGAAAGTGGACATAATGTCGTCCTCGGGAATCGCTTGCTGGATGAGCTTTTAGTCTGCGCCCTGTGAACGGAGGCTGACCGTTTTTCAGCGGTGGCGTTCGCGCGCGCGGCATGGCATGGCGGTGGCCAGCGAAAGGAATGATGATGAGCAGCTCTGACGAAGATTACGTGTATGACGAGGAAAGCGGCGAGTGGATGGCCGCCAGCGAGTTGGCCGCCAAGCGCGCCGCCGCCGATACGGTGGAAGTGCGCGATGCGGTGGGCAATCTGCTGGCCGATGGCGATCAGGTGACGCTCATCAAGGATCTCGAGGTCAAGGGTGCGGGGCAGACGCTCAAGCGTGGCACACTGATCAAGTCGATCCGCCTGACCGGCGACAGTCAGGAAATCGACTGCCGCTTTGATGGCATCAAGGGCTTGGTGCTGCGCGCCGAGTTCGTGCGCAAGCGGTAAGCCACGATGCACCGCGTTGCCACACTGACGCTGAACCCCGCCATTGATGGCGCTTGCGAGGCGGAGGAGGTGTTTCCCACCCACAAGATCCGCACGCATAACGAGCGCTATGATCCGGGCGGCGGCGGCATCAATGTGGCGCGCGTGCTGGCGCGGCTGGGCGAGGTGGTCGAGGTGGTCTATTGCGCGGGCGGGGCGACCGGCGCGCTGCTCGACGAATTGCTCGACATTCACGGGCTGGAGCGCCATCGCATCGCCATCCGCGACCACACCCGCCAGTCGCTGGCCGTGTTCGAACGTGCGACCGGCAAGGAATACCGCTTTGTGCCCGAAGGCCCCTTGCTGGGCGAGGCGGAATGGCGCGCGGCCTTTGACCATTGCGCGGGGCTGGACCATGGCTGGCTGGTGGCGAGCGGGTCGCTGCCGCGCGGTGTGCCGGTGGATTTCTACGCGCGGCTGGCGGCGGCCTGCGCGGGGCGCGACATGAAGCTGGTGGTGGATTCTTCCGGCCCTGCTTTGCGCGCGGCGATCGAGCATGGCGGGCTCTATCTGGTCAAGCCCAGTCAGGGCGAGTTCGAGGCGCTGGTCGGTCGCAAGCTGGAGGGCGGCGAGGCGGTTGGCGCGGCGGCGCTGGAACTGGTGCGTAGCGGCAAGGTGGCCCATGTCGCGGTGACGCTGGGCCACGAAGGCGCGGTGCTGGCGCATGAGGGCGGTGTGATTATCCGCCCCGCGCTGCAAGTGCCGGTGATGAGCGCGACGGGGGCTGGCGACAGTTTCGTGGCGGGCATGGTGCATGGCTTTTTGCGCGGCGAGGGGGCAGCGGGCGCATTCCGCTGGGGCATGGCGGCAGGCACGGCGGCGGTGCTCTCGCCCGGCACCGATCTGTGCCATCCCGAGGCGGTCAAGCATATGTGGGCGGCACTGGGGGAAAATGTGTGAGCGATCCCAAGGCGATCATCGCGCAACTGGGCATGATCCCCCACCCCGAGGGCGGCTGGTATGTCGAGATGTGGCGCGAAGGAGAAGGCCGTGGCACGGCCAGCACGATCTATTTCCTGCTGGAGCAGGGGCAGCGTTCACACTGGCACCGGATCGACGCGGCGGAAGTGTGGCTGTGGCACGCCGGATCGCCGCTGGCGCTGGGCTTGGCGGCGGATGATGCGGGGCCGATCGAATGGCTCAGGCTGGGGCCGGATGTGCTGGCGGGCGAAGTGCCGCAGGGCGTGATCCCGACGCACCACTGGCAGGCCGCCGAGGCGCGCGAGGGATGGGCGCTGGTGAGCTGTGTCGTGGCGCCCGGATTCGCCTTCGAGGGTTTCGAACTGGCGCCGGAGGGGTGGCAGCCCGGTGAATCCTTGCGCTGAAAAACGTATGTGCGCCGAAATGTGCTGCATTGCAGCATAAAGAGCGTTTCCCGATAATCAGCCAATTCATTCCGAAAATCAAAGCATTGCAGAAGGCAGTCTTGCTGCGATGCAGTATAATTGCAATTCATGCAACCACCGCAGCCCTCATTGCAATTGCGCCTGCCCCTGTCTTTGCGGTTAAGGTTGGGTCAACAAGAAAACAGGGTGTCATGAAGGCAATCATTCCTCTCCTCTCCAAGGGATTATTGCCATGTTGAAGATCGCTATCGCCGCTGCCGCTCTCGCCCTTCCCGCCGTTGCCATGGCCGAGGAAGCCCCCAAGAGCTTCGTCTATCAGGGCGTGACCTACACCTACACCACCGAAATGCAGGGCAACACCAAGATCCTCAAGGGTTCGGCCTATAACGGCAAGGTGCCCTTCGAACTGAAAGTGACCAAGGACGGCGTGATCGGCACGTTCAACCGCGCTCCGGTCGATTTCGACATGCATGAAGTGCAGCATCTCGACGCCAAGGATGTGGTGGCCAAGTAAGCCCCACACCGCAAGCTTCGGTATCAGGAAAACGGCCGGACCCTCGATGGTTCCGGCCGTTTTCTGTGCCAGCGACGGGCGCAGCGGTGGAGGGGGATGGGTCACGGCCCGGCGGGGTTGGTAGCCTCTCTTAAGAGCCCCGGCGAGCCGCTGAAACAGGCTTTGGCAGATAGAAACTGACCGTGATATGAATGGCCTGACCGGCAATACGCAGTTAGCGCCATAGGGCTTGTGCCCCGGTGTGCGCCACACTAACCATCACATCCGGCCTGATCGGGGAGCCATTTTCCATGCATTCAGCATTCAATCGACGCGCGATGTTGCGTGGCGCCACTCTGGCAGGCGGGGCGCTGGCGCTGCAAGGCTGCGGCGCGGGCCGGCCTGCGGCCAG
>DDES01000142.1 GCA_002336765.1 Novosphingobium sp. UBA1948
CGGTCGGGTTGCGGGGGCCGCGCGGCGGGGCCGGCAAATTCCAGCAGAAGCGCGGGCACCGGCGCGCCGGGCGTATAGGGCCGCTCGGCGCGGCTGTCGCCAAGGAAGCAGCGCAGGCTGTAGTCGCCCTCGCTTTCGCCGATGGAATCGCCATGCGCGATCACCGGCCCGTTGAGCAACAGATAGCGCAGCACGCCGTTGAGCTTCTCGCCCACATAGTCGAGATCGCCCGGCGCGTTCCACGCCTCCACTTCCATGCCGATGAAGGGCATCATCCCCGCGGTCGAGAGCGACACCGCATCCTTGGCGGTGGCGTGAAAGGCGGTCCAGATGAACAGGGGAATCGACACCTCGCCCATGCCCAGCGGCGCGACAAGACGGTCGAGATCCTCTGCCGTGAAGATCGCGGCGGTGGCGGCGTTGTAGACCCCCGCGCAAGGCCCGTTGCGTGCCAGCAGCGCCAGCGCCATCACCATCGCCTTGGCCACCGCGCGCGTGGCATCGGGACCGGCGGCGGCGCAATTGATCACCGGCGTGATGGTCAGCGTGACGCGATGGCGGCGCAGATCGGACAAGGCATCGCCTCCGCGCACCCAGAACGAACGGTCCAGCGCGGGCTCGACCAACCATGCGGGCATCGGCGTGGCTTGCGTGCACAGGCGCAGCGCCGCATCCACCCCGCGCGCCTCGCCCGCGCCATCCGCGCCCTGCACGGACCAGTCGCCCGCAGGATCGGCAAGGCGCAAACCTTCACCCAGCGCCGCCCAGTCGATCTCCGGCGGGCGGGTGAACAGCAGGACCAGCGTGGGCAGCCGCCCCGCGCTGGGGCTTTCATGGGCATAGGCGGGCGGCGTGGCAAAGGGCACCGCATCGCGCAAGGGGGCCAGCGTGGCATCGCTGGCCAGCACTTCGGCAAAGGCGCGCTCGACACCGGCCAGCGCCAGCGTATCCACGCCCAGCGCTGCCGAGCGTTGTGCAGGGGGCAGATCGTCAAAGGGCAGATTGGCAAGCTGGGGGCCAGCGGGATCGGTCGTGCTGGCCGTGTCATTGCCCGTATCGCTGGCGGGCTTGCCCAGCCCCGCCGCGATGCTCAAAGGCTCGCCGCCGATCACCAGTCTGGTCAGGCGCGTGGCCTCTTCGGCGCGGAGCCACGAGCCGCCCTCTGCCAGTTGTGCCCAGCCGTGGCCGTGCTGGGCATCCAGCAGGGCCGAGGCGATCAGCGCGATGATCTGGTCGGCAAGGCGGGCATCCTCGGTGGTGGGCTGGCCCACGGTGACATGGGCGCTGTGCATCGGCGCCTGCCGCCCGGCCAACGGCCTGTCCTGCCAGCGCAGTTCGACATAGACGGGGGCGCTGTGGTCGAGCGCGCGGCCACGGATGAACTGGCTGGCACGCCACGGCAGGATGCGCCCCGCCACACCGTCATCCTCCTCGCCACAGGTCCAGCGCCATTCCGGCAAATGGCTCTGCAGGCAGGCGCGCAAGGCCCCCGCCGGAAAGATGCCATCTGCGCCCAACAGAATGATTGCCATGCAAGGAATCCGCTAGAAATCAAACACTACCCTAGCGGCCAGAGCTTAAGATTGGGTGTGCGGCGCGTGCGCGGAAGGCTTTGGCGCCCGGCCCGTTTGGCGGGGCGAAGATCGCAATTATGGATGCATCGGAGTCTTTGGGTCGCCACGACGCTTAACACACACCCTAAAATCCGTTTCAAAACAATGGAATACACATTGTGCACTGCAGCGGGCGTTAACTATTTGTTGAGAGTGATTGTCAATCGCGCGGCATGTACAACCTAAGTCTAATAAAGAGTAATAAATGCAATCATTTGCATAACTATGGGGTGATTGGATAGCAGTATGAACACCTATCAGAGCACGCCATTCCTGAGCAGCGCAGTAATGCAGATCGATACCGATCTGTATGGCGATTTTATTGAAAAAATCATGCCATCGGAACTTAGGGTTAGGCACCTAGTATTCAATGACAGCGGCAGGGTTCCGAGGTCATTGTGGATGAATCGCGCCTTCTATTATTCGGATGTCTATGAATATTCCGAAACGCGCACATCCTTCATCTCCACCGTCCATTCGGATTTCGATGTGCTGGTGGTGGGCGGGATGGACGCCAAGAGAGTGGCGCGGATTGTGCGCCAGTTCCAGCCGCTTCTGCATCGCAAGCTGTTGATTGCCTTGATGAATGGCTCGAATGCGCAGCGCCGCGCACAGGTACTGTCAGCCGGCTATGACGATGCGATCGATATCGAGAAAGTGTCGTATCAGGAAGGCATCCTGCGGGTGCGCGCCATGTGGCGGCGCTACCAGATGCGCAACGAGCACGAGCGCGCGATCGCCGTGCATGACGCACGCCTGTCCGAGCTCTGTGATATCGCGCGCCTGTCGGAGCGTGAAAAGAGAATTATGTCGCAACTCCAGATGGATAGTGACAAATATTCGACCTATACCCAGTTGCGCCGCATCGCCAGCAACGGGCACGAGATCATCGCTCTGCAAAACCTGAAAGTGGCGATCTGCAAATTGCGCGACAAGCTCAAGGATGGTGTTTCCATCGTTGCGGTGCCATCGGCAGGCTATCGGCTGATGGATCACCGGCGTCGGTGACCTTTCGTTCCGGTTGCTCTTGACGGCAAGGCGACGTAGTCTTTGCTGCATGAGCGAAGCGGGCGTCGATATTGCTATCATCGGAGGCGGCCTGTCGGGCGGCCTGCTGGCGCTTGCGCTGGCGGAAAAACGGCCCGAATGCCGCGTGCTGCTGCTGGAAAGCGGCGCGCGGCTGGGGGGCAACCATGTGTGGTCGTGGTTCGGGCCGGATGTGCCCGCATCGCTTGGCTGGCTGGTCGATCCGCTGGTGAGCTACAAGTGGCGCGGCTATGGTGTGCGCTTCCGCCGCAGGCGGCGGCAATTGCCCACCTCCTACCGCTCGATCACCAGCGAACGCTTTGACGCGGTGCTGCGCGAGAGGCTGCCGGAAGGGGCGGTCCGTTGCGGGGCGCTTGTGGCGGATTTCGGGCCGGATCATGTCACTTTGGCGGGCGGCGAGCGCATCGCGGCGCGCGCGGTGGTG
>DDES01000176.1:0-346 GCA_002336765.1 Novosphingobium sp. UBA1948
ACTCCTCGTCCACCAGCTTGTCCCAAGCATCGGCCACGCGCATCTTGCGGCGCTTGAGCGGCTTGCCGCCCATCGCCTTGCCCAGCATATCGGACAGGTTGATCATGCCGATCCCGCCGCCCATGCCGGGGATCTCCATCGGGGCAGAAGGCGCTTCTTCCACCTCGATCTCCACCTCGACCTCGTTCATCGAGCCATCGTTCAAACGCTGGCGGAAACTCTCGCGCGTCGCCTCGCTGGCACCATCCCCCACCAACGCCTTCAAGAGCCGGTCCATCGCCGCTACGCTGGCCGGCTCGCGCACCGCATCGCGGCGGCGGGCCTTTTCCAGCCGGATCGCTTCCTC
>DDES01000176.1:357-2960 GCA_002336765.1 Novosphingobium sp. UBA1948
TCTTCGGCGTCACCTCGTCGCGCAGATCGGCGGGCAAGCGCTGGCGTCGCCAGCGGTTCCGCAAAGCCACGGCCACGGCCTTCTTGGCATCCTGCTGCCCGATAATATGCTCGTCGAGCGCGCGCACGATCGCCTTGGGGGTCAGATTGTCAGTCATGGGATCAGATACTCGCGCCGATAGTTTCAACCGTCACGCGGTCGTTGGTAAACACACAGATGTCCGCGGCCACTTGCATGGCCTTGCGGGCGATCACTTCGGCATCGGCCTCATAATCGGCCACGGCGCGCGCGGCGGCCAAGGCGTAATTGCCGCCCGAACCAATCGCGGTGATGGTAGCATCGCCGATTGTCTCGGGCTCCAGCACATCGCCATTGCCGGTCAGCACCAGCAGCGTTTCGACATCGGCCACGATCATCAGGGCTTCCAGATTGCGCAGATATTTGTCGGTGCGCCAATCCTTGGCCAGCTCTACCGCCGCGCGCAGCAATTGCCCGCGATGGGCTTCCAGCTTGCGCTCCAAACGCTCGAACAGGGTGAAAGCATCGGCGGTGGCGCCCGCGAAACCGGCGATGACCTTTCCGCCATCCCCGATCCGCCGCACCTTGCGCGCATTGGGCTTCATCACGGTGTTGCCCATCGACACCTGACCATCGCCCGCGATAACGGTCTTGCCGTCCTTTTTCACGCCGACAATGGTAGTGCCATGCCACTGGATCAGCCCGTGGCCAGCTTTGCTAATATCCATAGACAGCCATATGGGGGCGCTCCGGCAATTGTCCAGAGCCCCGCATCAGGCCGCGCGGATCAGCTGCCGTTGGGGCCGCCGCCAGCGCCACCCGCGCCACCGCCCATGCCGGTGCCCACGGTGCCGATATTGCCGAACAGATCTTCCAGCAGCGTGCGCTTGCGGCCCAGCGTGGGAGTCAGATCCTTGTCGGGGTTGAGGCGCACGATCTTTTCCGTGCCCGCCTTGTCCACCGACCGCACATTGCCCTTGGCATCAAAGGTCACGCGCAGCACGATCTGTGCCGAAGCCTGCGGACGGCGGAAAGCCAGCGTCTTGGTATCGGTACCGATGTAATACCACACCGGATCGCCAAACTGGCTGGCCAGCGTCGGGCGGCCCAGCGTACGCTCGACCGACATCTTGTTGTCCACCCCCGGCAGAACCGAATCGACCAGCGCCTGATCGACGATGAAACCGCGGTGTTCGCGGATCGCGGTGCAGCCACCGGTCAGCAGCACAGCGCCCATCAGGGCCAGACCGGAGAGTTTGATACCTTGCATCGCGCGTAGTGCTCCAAAAACCATCATAACGCCTGCGCATTGCCAAGCGCCGTCACATTGCTTACCGACACGCCTTAAGGCCCGCTGGCCCCTTGCGCAACACTCGTCGCAAGGCGGCGGCATGCGGACCCGTGATTTAATCCCACCTGAACGAGGCCACAGCCGTTTGCGCATGACCAGCACCCCGACGATCAAGAAACCCTCCTTCCTTGCACGCCTGTTTGGACGGGGCGATGCCCATGCCGAAGTGCGCCCGCTGTGGCACCGCGTGGTGGCACTGGCCCGCGAAAAGGCGTGGTACACACAAGGCGGCATCGCCGACACGGTCGAGGGCCGCTTCGACGCGATCACGCTGGTGCTCAGCCTGGTGCTGCTGCGCATGGAACAGGCCGAAGCGCTGAAAACACGCTCGGCGCTGCTGACCGAATTGTTCGTGACCGATATGGACGGGCAATTGCGCGAATCGGGGCTGGGCGATGTGGTGATCGGCAAACATATCGGGCGGTTGATGAGCGTGCTGGGCGGGCGCCTCGGCGCCTATCGCGCGGCGCTGGCGCAAGAGGATAATGGCGCGCTGGCCGAAGCGGTCGCGCGCAATGCCGAACTGGTGGAAGGCACCGATCCGGCCACCACCGCCGATCTGGTGCGGCGACTGGCCGGGCGGATGGCAGCGCTCCATGATGACGACGTGCTGCACGGGGAACTGGTGTGATGGCTGATCCCGAATTCACCCGCATTATCGACGTGCGCCATATCGAGAGCAAGCCGGTCGAACTGGTGGCCAACGAGGCCGAATGCGCCGCGCTGGCCAAGCGTTTCGGGCTGGTGTCGATAGGCCACCTTGCCGCCACGCTCACCCTCGTGCGCGAGGCGGATGCGGTGGTGGCTCGCGGGCGGCTCAAGGCGGCGGTGGTGCAAAGCTGCGCCGTTTCCGCCGAGGATCTGCCCGCCAGTGTCGACGAGCCACTGTCGCTGCGCTTTGTACATGTGCTGGCCGAACAGGGCGGCGAGGAGGACGAGATCGAATTGTCCGACGAGGATTGCGACGAGATTCTCTACGAAGGCGAGCGCATCGACCTTGGCGAGGCCGTGGCGCAATCGCTGGCGCTTGCCATCGATCCCTTCGCCATCGGGCCAGAGGCCGAAAAGGTTCGCGCCTCCGGCCTGCTGGGCGAGGAAAACCTTAGTCCCTTTGCCGCTCTGGCCGCGCTGAAGAAGGATTAAAACGAAAGGGGGGGAGAGACGCGACGCCCCTCCCCCCTTGCTTGCGCGAGACCAGACCGGTCGATCAGAACGGAATATCGTCGTCCAGATC
>DDES01000161.1 GCA_002336765.1 Novosphingobium sp. UBA1948
CGGGCTGGGGGCGATGGATGATCCCGCTCACCCGCTGGAAGCGCAAGCCGTGGCGCGCCTCGAAGGCGGTCAACACCGGCTCCCACACCTCCTGCTGGCGGGCGAACAGCGCTTCCTCGGGATCGGCGCGGTAGCACAGCGTGTCGGTCTCGGCATAGGGGACGAGGCTGGTGATGGCTTCCTGCGGATCATGCGCCACCACATCGAGCGCATAATCCACCATGTCGCGATAGAGGAAGCCCGCCGGATCAAGCTCCTCGCCCTGCGCGGCCCATTCCTGTGCCAGCGCCTGCGCCAGCGCTTGCGAGGGCACCACCTGCGCCCGTCCGCCTACGGTCTTGATCGCGCGGCCATCGAGCAACACGCGCCAGCCTTCGGCGCTCTCGACGATGGAGACGTCCTTGTAAAACCGCTTCATGCTTCAGCCCTGATCCTGCTTTTTCCAGCGGCGGATCAGGATGCGCGGGAAAAGCATCGTGTAGAAAATGCCGGCAAGGAAGATGATCAGCCCCAGCAGATGCGGCATGGGCAGCGCCACCTTGTCGGCCATGCAGGCCGCCCCGACAAAGGCCAGCGCCACGCCCCAGAAGCGGATCACGGTCAGGCGCTTGTGGCGCGATTTGGCGAGTGCTTCGGCATCGATCATGCCCCGTTTCCTTCCAACAGAATGGCTTGCAAATGGCGCGGTGTTTGCGCCACCACATCGGCGCCCGCCGCGACCAGCTCGCGCGCGCTGTGATAGCCCCATGCCACGCCGATGGCCCGCACACCGGCGTGGCGCGCCATCATCATGTCAAAACTGGTGTCGCCGATCATCACGCTGTCCTGCGCCAGCGCCATCGCATCGTCCAGCGCGGCCTCCAGCATGGCGGGATGCGGCTTGGAGGGGTGGCGGTCGGCGGTTTGCAGGCTGATGAAATGGTCGGACAGCCCGTGGGTGGCAAGGCAATGGACAAGGCCGCGGTCGCTCTTGCCGGTGGCCACCGCCAGATCCCAGCCCGCCCCGCGCAAGGCATCCAGCAGATCGCGGATGCCATCGAACAAAGGCTCGCCGATGCGGCCTTCCACGCGGGCGTTTCGATAGGCCTGCTTGTAGGCCTCGACCAAAGCCGCCTGCATCGTCTCGTCCTGATCGGGGGCGAGGCGGCGCATCGCCTGCGGCAGGCTGAGGCCGACAATCCGCGTGGTGTCCGCGCGCGGGGGCGCCACCATGCCCAACGCGGCAAAGGCCTCGTCCATCGCGGCCACAATGTCATGCTGGCCATCGACCAGCGTGCCATCGCAATCGAACACCGCAAGTTTCACGCCATCTGGCCGGTTCATCAGGTCAACCCCCGCATCATCGCCGCCACCGCGCGCGCGCCTTCACCCTCCAGCGCATCGGCAAGGCGGGCGCGGGCGGCCTCGTCCTTGTTTTGCGAGAGTTTGAAGGTGGGGCGCCATGCCGCGATTTCGAGTTCAAAACCGACAATCGCGCCCAGCATCGCCTCGCGACGGGCGGGTTCCATCTTGTCCATCGTCCATGGCTTGCCCGCCGTTTCCACGCGGGCCTCCTGCCGCGCGGACAGGCTTTCGAGCAGGCCGGTCAAGCCGTCGCGATCCATGCGCCGCACGCGGCCTTCCATCTCCACCGCCAGATAGTTCCATGTCGGCACCTGCGCGGCCTCGTGCTCCGCCCCGTAAAAGCGGGGGGAGACATAGGCGTCCGGTCCGTTGACCAGCGCCAGTGCCTCCATCCCGTCCAGATGGCGGGTGAGGGCATTGCCACGCGCCAGATGGAATTGCAGCGCGCCATCGCCAGTCAGCAGCAGGGGCGTATGCGCCACGCGCGGGCCATCGGGCGTGGTGGCGAACACCATGCCAAACCCGATTTCCTCGACCAGCGAGGCCATCAGCGCGCGATCATCGCTGCGGAAGGCGGCGGCGGGATGCATCAGCGCGGTTTGCGGGGACCGGATGGACGGGCAGGGCGGGACGCGGCGCGCGCGGCAGGTTTGCCAGCGGGCTTGCCAGCGGGTTTGGCCGTGGGTTTGGCCGAGGGCTTACCGGCCACCGGCTTGCCGGCGGGTTTGGGCGAACCCAGACCCTTCTTCACGCCGCTCTTTTTCGGCGGCGCGGCCACGCGGCTGTCGTTGCGGGTGCGGCCGGTTTCGGCGCGACCACGGCGTTCACCCTTGCGTTCCTTGCGGTATTGCTTGGCATGCTGCTTGGCGATCGACTTCTTGTCGTCGCGCGTCAGATCGCCCGAGGGATCGGGAATATACTCGCCGTCACCCTCGTTAAAGCCCAGCTGCGCAAGGCTGGCGGCCATATGTTCGGGCAGCGGCGCCTCGACATCCAGCATCGTGCCATCGGGATGGTCGATCATAAGACGCCGCGCGTGCAGGTGCAGTTTGCGGCTGATGCTGCCCGAGAGGAAAGCGTCCGGCCCGCCATATTTGCCATCGCCGATGATCGGATGGCCGATGGCGGCCATATGCACGCGCAACTGGTGGGTGCGGCCGGTCAAGGGTTGCAGTTCCACCCAGCAGGCGCGGTTGCCCGCGCGGTCGATCACGCGATAGCGGCTGCGCGAGGGCTGGCCCTGTTCGGACTGGTCCACCATCATCTTCTCGCCACCGCTGCCCGGCTGTTTGGCGAGCGGCAGGTCGATCATGCCTTCATCGAGGCTGGGGACGCCCGCCACCAGCGCCCAATAGATCTTCTTGGCGGTGCGGCCCGAAAAGCGCTTGGAGAAAAAGGCCGCGCTGCCCGGGGTTGCCGCCACCAGCAGCACGCCCGACGTGTCCTTGTCGAGCCGGTGGACGAGGCGGGGGCGTGGTCCGCCCTCGCGGGTGTAGGCGTCGAGCAGCCCGTCAACATGCTCGAACGTGCCGCTGCCGCCCTGCGTGGCAAGGCCGGGGGGCTTGTTGATAACGATGGCGGCAGGATCGCGGTGCAGCACGATCTGGTCGGCCAGTTCGATCTGCGCCTCGGTCAGCGGCTTGCGGGCGCGCTCGGCCTTGCCGAGGCCGCCTTTGACATGGCTGTCGCCGGGGGGGACGCGCAGCACCTGCCCCTTGGCGAGGCGGTCTTCGGGGGCGGCGCGCTTGCCGTCCACGCGAATCTGGCCGGTGCGCGCCCAGCGGGAAATGGTGGCAAAACCCACCTGCGGCAGGTGGCGCTTGAACCAGCGGTCGAGGCGGATGCCATCGTCATCACCGCCGACGGTGAACTGGCGAACCTGATTTTCGGGAATACTCATGCGCGGCCCCCTAGCCGATAATGCGCATCGCGTACAGGCCGCCGAAAAGCGCGGCAAATCCCGCCGCCAGCGAGAGGCCGACATAGGCCGCCGCCAGCCCCAATTGGCCGCGCTCCACAAACAGCGCGAATTCCAGCGCGAAGGAGGAAAAGGTGGTGTAGCCGCCCAGCACGCCGACGCCCAGCAACAGGCGCCAATGTTCACCGCCCGCACTATGCCGCGCCAGCCAGCCGACCAGCACGCCCATCGCAGCGCTGCCCAGCACATTGGCGGTGAGCGTGGCCCAGGGAAAAGCGCTGGCCGCCACCGGCCCGAGGGCCAGCGTCCACAGACGCCCCGTCACCATGCGCAGCCATGCGCCCAGGCCGCCGCCCAACGCGACCAGCAGCGAGGCCAGCGCGAAGGAGGGCGGGTTCATGCCTGATTGTCCTCCCCGACAGGCTTTTCCATCACCGCGAGGCTCTGCCAGAAGGGCGGGTGGTCGCTGCCATCCTGCCCGTCGGTGAAATCCGGCTCGGTAAAGCCGCAGTCGCGGGCGAAGTGGCGGATCCAGTCGCGGTGGAGGAAGCTGTCGAGCACGCCTTCCTTGCCGCCACCGGCAATGCGTTTGGCGCGGCGGGCGAAGATCGGCGCGTGCTGCGGGTCTTCCAGCTCGAGGAAGGAGAACACCAGCCGCCCCCCCGGTTTGAGCGCGCGGAATGTGTCCTGCATATAGATCAGGCATTCCTCGGGCTTCAGATGGGTGAACACCGACCAGTGGAATACCATGTCGAGCGAGGCATCATCGGCCAGCAGCGAGAGCTTGCGATGGACATGCGCGGTGTAATCGGGGCAGGCGCGGCGCAATTCGCGCACCAGCGGGGCCAGAATATCGGCGCCGGTATAGGAGCCCTGCCAGCCCGCGCGTTGCAGCGCCTGCGCCGTGCGGCCACAGCCGCAGCCCAGATCATAGACCGCCATGCCATCGGCAAGGCCATAGTGGCGCAACACGACGACCTGTCCATCACCCTGCGCGTCGAAATTTTCCAGCGAGGTCGCGCCGATCACGCGGGCCAGCGCGAGGCGCGGGTTGCGCCAGTCGCGCAGGCGTTTGCGCCACATCATCCAGGTGTAGTCGCCAAGGGTGGCGCGGGCTAATATCGACATGCTGGGGGCGGTTTTCCGTGTGATGGGCGGGTGGGACAGGGCGGTCTTAGCGGGTCCGGCTGTTTTGGCCAAGGGGGCGCGGGGCGGTGTGGCAGCAGAACGGGGCGCCTCTGTGCTTGCTTTCATGGCGCGACTCTGCTAGCGGCCCGCATCCCCAGCCGATCCGTGGCGGATTCGGCGGTGTTTGGTATTTCTCTTTGCGGTGTCCCCCGCGCGGCCCGAGCGGCATGTGGGGTTCTTGCCCGACGATCATGTGAGGTGGTTCTTTTTATGCAGATTCTCGTTCGCGAAAACAATGTCGACCAGGCTCTCCGCGCTCTCAAGAAAAAGATGCAGCGCGAAGGCATCTTCCGCGAGATGAAGCTTCGCGGACATTATGAGAAGCCATCCGAAAAACGCGCGCGCGAAAAGGCCGAAGCTGTCCGCCGCGCGCGCAAGCTTGCCCGCAAGCGCCTCCAGCGCGAAGGTTTGATCCCGGCCCCCAAGCCGAAGATCAAGAAGTTCTGATTTTTCGGCGCCGTTGCGGTTCGGCGACCGACCAGCCCCGTTTCCGCTGCATTCGACCAGTATTTTGCGAAAGCGTCCGTATTTACGGACGCTTTTTTAACATTGTCTGATAGAGGCGGTGTCATGTCCGTCCTCCCGCGCGAAGGCTATCCGGTGACCGCGATGCTGCTCTCCTCCCGCCCGCTTTTCCGCTCCCTGGCCCTGCTGGGCGTTCTCGGCCTTGCTGGCTGCGAAACCACAGGCATGCCCAAGCCGATGGCTTCGATCGCCGAAGTTGACAATCCGGAAGCTGCCAACGCCTCGAAGGAAAACATTGCCTCGCTTTCCGAGGTCGTGTCGCGCAACCCTCAGGATGCACAGGCTTTCAACACGCGCGGGTAGGCGCTGGCCAAATCCGGGCGCTTCCAGGATGCGGTGGCGGAGTTTTCCAAGGCTATCCAGATCAATCCGGGCTTTGCCCCGGCCTATCTGAACCGTGGCCTCGCAAACCGTCAGATGTCCAAGAACGATCTCGCCTTTGGCGATTTCAACAAGGCCATCGAGGCGGACCCGAACTATGCCGCCGCCTATCTTGCGCGCGGCAATCTCTATCGCGCCCAGGGCGACGACCAGGCCGCCACGCAGGATCTTTCCTCAGCCATCCGCATCAAGCCGGATATGGCCGAGGCCTATCATTCGCGCGGCCTCATCCATCAAAAGCAGGGGCAGCATGCCCTCGCCGTTTCGGACTTCGACGCCGCGCTGGATCGCAATCCCTATGTCGCCGCCCCCTATGTCGCCCGTGGCCAGAGCCTCATCGCACAGGGCAAGGCCGAGCAGGCGCAGGACGATTTCACCGCCGCGTTGAATGCCGACAACCGCAATGCCGACGCCTGGGCCGGCCGTGGCTACGTGCTCGACCAGCAGGGCAAGAAGTCAGAAGCTGCCGAAGCCTATGGCCGCGCCCGTTCGCTCAACCCGAATGTCGTGATCCCCGGCCAGAGCCAGCGCCGCAGCGGGTTTTTCGGATAAGCTGCTGCCGGACCCCGAATCCTAGAGGTCGACGGCGGCTTTTTCCCGGAGAAACGCGCGGATATCCTCCATGGCGCCATGGCTGAATGCGGCGACATGCCCCGCATTAGCATAGCGCCGGAATGTCTTCGGCTCCGGCATCAGCGCGAACAACTGTTCCCCGTCGTTGATAGGCACCACCGTATCCCGGTCGCCATGCAGAATCAGCGCCGGCGCGCGGATCTGTTTCGCCGCGAGATCTGACCGGAACGGGTGCTGGAGCAGCAGCGGCACCGGCAGCCAAGGATACAGCGTCCACGCCCGGTGCAGCATCGAAAGAAACGGCGAATCGAGGATCAGCGCATCCGCCGCCTGTTCCGAAGCGAGGCGCACCGCCACGCCGCTGCCCAGCGATTCGCCAAACAGGACCAGCTTGCGACCGGGGTAGAGCCGCCGCGTCTCGGCCAGGATTTCCGCCGCATCCGCATGCAGCAGCACCTCCTCCGGCACACCCGCCGAGCCGCCATAGCCGCGATAGTGATAGGCGACGAGCCCCGCCCCGCCCTCCGTCAGCAGGCGGAAGCGCGGTATCCGCCGCTCATGCGTGCGGGCGTTGCCGTGAAAATACACGATGACCGGTGAGTCGGCTCGCTCCGGTTCAATCCGCCATCCCCGCAGCATCACCCCGTCGCGCGCGGCCAGCCGCGTCTCCGAGGCGCGGGGCAAGCCGGCGGCCGCAAGATCAGGAACCGAGGGATCGACCCGGAAGATGAAGGTCTTCTGATTCCACGCCATGTAGCCGGCCGCCCCGGAATAGAGCAGCAGGCCTAGCGCAAGCACGGACAGACCGAGGCGTTTCACAAATCGCAGCATGCGGCCAAAGTGGCCAGCCTGGCCGCAGAATCAAGCGGGGTGGACCCTTCGGCCCGCCCCGCGTATCAGTCTCGCGCAGTTGTGAGCGCAAGGCTCAGTGCGCCAACGCCTTCACGATGTTCTCGACCATCTTCTTGGCGTCCGCCAGCAGCATCATCGTGTTGTTGC
>DDES01000156.1 GCA_002336765.1 Novosphingobium sp. UBA1948
GATAAAGCCCGCCTGCGCCTTGCCGGTCAGGGCACGGTCGGTGATGTAACGCTCCGCCGCCGAGCCGGAGAGCAGGGCGCGATGCGCGCGCTCCATCACCTCGCGCGCGGTGCCCACAGGACTGGCGGTACGGTCAAACGCGGTGATCGCGCCGGCTTCCGCCGTGGAACCATCCATCACCGCCGCCTCGCGCAGAACCCCGCGCGCCACGCCGAACAGCGGATCATCCTCCAGCGCCTTGACGGCGGCTTCCACCGCGTCGCTGCTCGACCCGCCGTCGCGCAGCACTGCCTCGCCAGCCGCCAGCGCCTTGGCAATGCCAGCGCGATAGGCCTCCTCGCGTTCGGGCGCGATGGCCTCGCCGGTGCCTGCCTGCACCGCCAGTTCCCAGCCGCTGTCGGGCGCAAAGGGCACGCCGCGCAGCCTCCCCTGCCGCACGCTGGCCTGGCCGGAAAACGCGGCTTCGCTCACGGTTTGCTTGTCGAGATTGATGCGGCTGTCCTTATCCAGCGCGGTGATCCTGACCACCGGATAGTCGAGCGGCTGGCCGGCGCGGGCGCGCTTGGGCATCCCTTCAGGCTGCACCAGCCAGATATGCCCGCCCGGCGCCAGCATCGGCACACCATCGCCCTTGGCATCCACGCAAAGCGCGCTGCCTTCATCCACGCCCAGCCCATAGGCCTGCGGATCGCCGTTCTGGCGCTGCTTGGCGACAAAGGCGATCAGGCGGCCCATGCGGTCGCGGCGGATGAAATGCGTGTCGGTAACCAGATGCGCGCCATGCGGCAGGGTGAGAAAGCCGTTTTCCATCGACACGATCGGCGCCAGAGGATCACGCAAGGCGCCGCGCGCGGTGGCGCTGGTGCCGTCCACCGCGCCATAGGCATGCTGGCCCAGAATGGCGAGGCCTGCGCTGGTGCCGCCAATCGGACGGGTTTGCGCCAACTTTTCAAGCGCGCGGGCCAGCGGCGTGTCCTTCCAGTAGCGGATGTAGCGCGACTGGTCGCCGCCCGCGATATAGACGCCATCGGCCTTGTCTATGGCCGCCAGCACTTGTGGATCATAGGCCGCCTTGCGGTCGGTGAAGACGAAGCTTTCCGCCGAGGCAATGCCGCCGATATCCTTGTAGAGCGCGTCGCCCGCCTCGCCGCCCTGCGAGGCACGCAGCACCACGATATGGCCATGCCCCGCCTTGGCGGTGAACCAGCGATAGGCGTCCTTGTTCCAGTCACCACCGCCCGACAGCAACAGGCCCTGCTCCGGCTTGGCGGGCGTGGGCGCGGTGCGGTCACCGATCAGATAGTGGCGATAGCCCGCATCCTCCGCCGCCGCTTGCGCACAGGCAGGCGTCATGACCGAACCCAGCGCGAGTGCGGCCAGAAGCGGGGTAAAGCGTGCCATCATCATCTCTCCTGATAGGGGCCAACGGTACTGCCACTGTGGCAGCTTAACCACAGCTTGGACCAAAGTCGTAGCGGATTATGACTTTAACGCCTTGCAATGGCCACATTTTTGGAATCAAGCCATACGACAAACCGCGATCAGGGGGACATACTATGCGGGCTTCTTCTTCGAGCAGGGACTTCTTCCATCTGGGCAGCAGCGCGCTGGCGCTGGGTCTGGCGCTGGGTCAGGCAATGTCGGCGGGGGCCGTTCACGCACAGACCGCCGCCGAAAGCGCGATTATCTCGCCCAACGCCGCCACCACCGCGCCGCGCGCCGACGAGATCGTGGTGCTCGGCTCGCGCATTCCGCGCATCAAGACCGAAGGACCCGCCCCCGTCACGGCCATCACCGACAAGGATATCCTGCGCTCGGGCTTCCAGTCGGTGCCCGATGTTTTGCGCGCCATCACCCAGAACGGCGGCGAGACGCAGAGCCAGCAGAGCGCCTCGGGCGCATCCTTCACGCCGGGCGCCCAACAGGTGGACCTGCGCGGGCTGGGGCCGAACCACACGCTTGTGCTGGTCAACGGCCGCCGCATCGCCGACTTCCCCCTGCCCTTCAAGGGGCAGAGCAATTTCACCGACATCTCGAACATTCCGGTCGGCCTGATCGAGAAGGTCGAAGTGCTCTCGGGCAGCGCCTCGGCGATCTATGGTTCGGACGCTATCGCGGGCGTGGTCAACTTCCAGTTGAAGCGCAAGGCCGAGGGGCTGACGCTCGACTATCGCTATGGCAACACCGAGCATGGCGGCGGCGCCTCGCATCGCCTGACCGCGGTGACGGGCTGGGACAAGGGGCCGTTTCATGGCGTGGTAGCGCTCGAAGGCCTGTATCAAAAGCCGCTGTGGCAATATCAGCGCGGGTTTCAGGCCTCGACGCTCAACAGCCCGACCAACCCGCTGGCGCGCCGCACTTTCCTGCGCACCGATGAATATGTGAACTATCTCGATCCGGGCGCGGCCACCTGCGGCGCACTGTCTGGCCTCAACGGCGGCAGCACGATCTACACCTCGCGCGCGCGCTATGCCGCCGATGGCGGGCCGGGCTATTTCTGCGGCTCGCGCAACTCGATCTCCTATGGCACGATGATCTCGGAGCGCAAAAGCCTCAACGCCTACACCAGCATGGGCTATGACATTTCGGACAAGGTCGAGGCCTTTGCCGACATTCAGTTCAGCCTGTCGAAGCTGCGCGTGATGAGCGATGTGCAGAAGTGGTATTACGTCACGCCCGACGGCAACGAGGAAGGCACCTTCTTCAACACGCTGATGTCGCCCGCCGACAGCGACAGCGGCGCCCAGCTCGACAACTGGTATCGCCAGTTCACGCCCGAGGAAATGGGCGGGCTGGAAAACGGCATGACGCATAACCGTTCGACCACCTTCAACATCACCACCGGTCTGCGCGGCAAGCTGGGCAAGGGCGATGCATGGTCGTGGGAAGTGCTGTTCAACCATGCGCAGTACAATTCGACCGTGTCCTTCCCCAAGGTGGTGATCGACAAGGCCAATGCCTTCTATCTGGGCAGCCGTCTGGGCACCGATCCGGCCAGCGACTATCCGATGTTCGCCGCCAATGTCGCCAAGCTCTATACGCCGCTCACCCCGGCGCAATATGGCTCGATCACGGCCTTCTCGGTCTACAAGCCCTATTCCTACACCAACAATTTCTCGGCCACGATCAACAATCCCGCCCTGCTCCAGCTTCCGGCGGGGCCGATGGGCGTGGCGCTGGTGGCCGAGGCCGGTGGTCAGGGCTACAATCTGCGCCCCGATCCGCTGGCGCTGGGCCATTACTATGTCGGCCTGACCGATTCAGATGGTTCGGGTTCGCGCGGCCATCTTGGCATTGGCTATGAATTGCGCGCGCCACTGCTCAAGATCCTGCAGGTTTCGACCGCGGGCCGCTATGACCGTTATCACGTGACGGGCAGCAGCTTTGGCAAATTCACCTACAATGTCGGCGCCGAACTACGGCCTTTCCGCAATCTGTTGATCCGCGGCGCGATGGGCACCGGCTTCCGCGCGCCCGATCTGCACTATGTGTTCTCGGGCAATGGCGACACCCACCCCGATGGCGTGGACTATCTGACCTGCCGCCGTGCCGACGCTGCCGCCTCCTACAGCGATTGCGCCGACAATTACGAAGTGGGGATGATCTCGCACCGTTCGGGCAACCGCGCGCTGCGCCCCGAGACCAGCCGCTCGATCAACGCGGGCATGGTATGGCAGCCCACCCGCAACATCGACCTGTCGGTGGATTACTTCAAGGTGACGCTGAGCAACCAGGTGCTCGACCGTAGTGCGGATTCGATCCTGCGCACCGAGGCGGACTGTGTGCTGGGCGTGACCCCGTCGGGCGCGGCGGTGAACACCTCCTCGCCCACCTGTCAGGATGCCATCGCGCGGGTGCAACGCTACACCTCGGGCGCCTTTGCCGGCGAGTTGCAGGGGGTTTACGTCAACCCCATCAACGTCGCGCGCGAGGAAACCGATGGTGTGGACGTGGCGATGAACGCCAAGTTCCCCACCGACCGTCTGGGCACGTTCAGCTTCCGCCTCGGCTATACCTATGTCTTCACGCATAAGTTCCGCCAGTATGAGGGCGATCCCACGATCAACAAGCTGGCCTATGACAGCAGCTATGACATCCCGCGCGACAAGGGCTCGGCCAGCATCAGCTGGACCAATGGCCCGCTGACCACCACCCTGCAGGGCCAGCGTCTGGGCAAGCTGCCCAATTACGACATGGACCGCCATTTGCCCGCGACCTATCTGTTCAACCTCTCGGCACAGTATGATGTGAACGAGAAGCTGCGCGTGTCGGGATCGGTCACCAATCTGGCCGATACCAAGCCGCAGTATGACGCCTCCTATTCGGCCTATCCCTATTACGACATCAGCTGGTTCGATGGCGTGGGCCGCAGCTTCTATCTGCAACTGACCTACAAGCTGGGCGCCAAGACGCGCTAAACGCGTCGTCTTCCTTGCCCAAAACAACGCCCGCCACCCTGGATCGGGGTGGCGGGCGTTGTTGTGAATCCTCAAGTATACCTATGCATGGTTCCGGCACCGCAACGGCTCTGCTAGGCCCTCCGCGATAAACACAAGCCGGAGGATAAGGCATGGCCATCGCGCCCCAATTGTCGAGCAGCACCGATCCCATGCCCGATGAAGCCAGCGGCGCGCATGTCGACGCGCCGGAACTGCGTCTGTTCGTGATGGGCCTGTTCTTCACCTTCGGCGGCATCACCAGCCTCAACGATGTCATCATCCCCAAGCTGAAAGAGCTGTTCACGCTCGATTATACGCAGGCAATGCTGGTGCAGTTCTGCTTTTTCACCGCCTATGCGGTGGTGGGCCTGCCTGCCGCCGCGCTGGTCAAGCGGATCGGCTATATGCGCGGGGCAACGGTCGGCCTGCTGACCATGATGACCGGCTGCCTGCTGTTTATCCCTGCCTCGCAACATGCCACCTATGCCCTGTTCCTTGCCGCACTGTTCGTGCTGGCGAGCGGGGTGGTCTTGGTGCAGGTGGTCACCAATCCACTGATCTCGCTGCTTGGCCCTGTCAAAACAGCGCATAGCCGCCTCACCTTTGCGCAGGCCTTCAACTCGGCGGGCACGGTGGTTTTTCCCATCGTCGGCGCGCATCTGATCCTTGGCAAGCTCAAGGATGTAAAGGTGGAAACGCTGAGCGGCCCCGCGCTTGATGCCTATCGCATGGCCGAGACGCAAACCGTGATGCATACCTATCTTGGCCTTGCCGCCGCGCTGCTGGTGGTGGCAGCCTTTGTGTGGATGAACCGCGACCGGCTAAAAGGCGAGCGCCATGAGCGTAGTTCGCTGGCCGCCGGTCTGGCGCTGTTGCAGCGCCCGCGCTTCGGCCTCGGGGCACTTTCGATCTTTCTCTATGTCGGCGCCGAAGTATCGATCGGCTCGCTGATCGTCAGCTATCTGCGCCAGCCGCAGGTGCTGGCTCTTGACGCCGATGGCGCGGGCCAAATGATCTTCCTCTATTGGTTGGGCGCGATGGTGGGCCGCTTCCTCGGCTCGGCAGTGCTGCGGGTATTCTCGCCTGGCAAGGTGCTGGCCTGCAACGCCATCGGCGCCATAGCGCTGATCGCGCTTTCCACCCACACGACGGGCATGGTTTCCGCCTACAGCCTGCTGCTGATCGGGCTGATGAACTCGATCATGTTCCCCACCATCTTCAGCCTCGCCAGTGAAGGGCTGGGCAGCAAGGCGGCCGATGGTTCGGGCATCATCAACATCGCCATCTTCGGCGGCGCGGTGGTGCCGCTGCTGACCGGGGCGCTGGCTGACAAGAGCGGTAGCCTCGCGCTGGCGCTGGCGCTGCCCGCGCTGTGCTACGGCGTCATCGCCTCCTTCGGCTGGTATGCCCGCAAACCGGCAGTTTAATCAGGCCGTGCTTTAATCAGGCACCAGATAGCGCCGTTCATAGCGGCGCCCCAGTTGCGTCAGGATCTCGTAGTCGATCGTGCCCGCTTCCACCGCCACCTGATGGAGCGGGCGATGCGGGCCGATCACTTCCACCAGATCGCCTTCGGCCAAGGCCCCATCCGGCAGAGCGGTGGCATCCACCACCGTCACATCCATCGACACACGCCCGACGATGGGCAACACATGACCCTGCGCCCACACCGCGCCACAGCCCGACAGGCTGCGCGGAAAGCCATCGGCATAGCCAATCGCCAGCGTGGCCAGCCGCGTCGGGCGCGGAGCGTGCCAGATCTGGCCATAGCCGACACCGGTGCCCGCCGCGATGCTGCGCGTCTGGATCACACGGGCTTCCAGCGTCACCACCGGCGCGAAAGGCTCGGCGCGGCCATCATCGACCCGCCCGCCATAGAGTGCAATGCCCGGCCGTACGACGTCACCGTGATAGGCCTTGCCCAGCAGCACCCCGCCCGAATTGGCAAAGCAGCGCGGCACATCGGGAAACAGCGCAGCCAACACCTCGAACCGCGCGAGAGCTGCGGCATTTTCGGGATGGTCCGGCTCGTCCGAACAGGCCAAATGGCTCATCACCGCCACCAGCGGCACCGCCTTGCGAAAGGCCTCATCCTGCGCCAGCGGCGCGACTTCCTCCGGCATCAAGCCGTGGCGCGACATGCCGGTGTCCACTTGCAGGATGGCGGGCAAGGCACGGCCCAGCGCTGCCGCCTGCACCTGCCAACGGCGCGCCTGCCCCACGCTGTTGAGCACCGGCGTGATCCCCGCTTGCGCTGCCGCCGCCTCGCTGCCGGGATGAAATCCGTTGAGCACGGCCAGCAAGGCATCGGCCGGCACCAAATCCCGTATCGCCAGCGCTTCGGAGAGATGCGCGACAAAGAAATGCCGACACCCCGCCGCCGCCAACGCCGGCACCACCCGCGCCGCGCCCAGCCCATAGGCGTCCGCCTTCACCACCGCCGACGCGGCGGCAGGCGCTACGGCATCGGCGATCCGCCGCCAGTTGGCCACCAGCGCGGCAAGGTCGATGGTCAGGATGGCGCCGGTGGGCGGGGATGCAAGCGTTGGATCAGACATTGCGCCCCTGCTGCACCAAGGGCGCGACGCCTGCAAGAGCCAGCATGATAGATGTTGCAGCGCAGCAGGCTTTGGCGCACACTCCGCCCCATGATCAAGGCCGGACTGCACCACCTCACCCGTTATCGTTATAACAAGCCCATCCGGCTCGGCCCGCAGGTGATCCGCCTGCGCCCCGCCCCGCATAGCCGCACGGCGGTGCCCAATTACTCGCTGAAAATCAGCCCCGCCAACCATTTCATCAACTGGCAGCAGGATCCGCATGGCAACTGGCTGGCGCGGCTGGTGTTTCCCGATCCGGTGGATCATTTCAGCATCGAGGTCGATCTGCTGGCCGATCTGGCGGTCATCAATCCCTTCGATTTCTTTGTCGAGGATTATGCCGAAAACACCCCCTTCACCTATGCTCCCGCGCTGAAGGAAGATCTGGCGGCCTATTTCGACTGCGAGCCGCAAGGGATCCTGTTCGAGGCGCTTTACGAGCGTTTTGCCAAGACCGAACAGCGCACCATCGACTTCCTCGTCGATGTGAACCGCGCGGTGTTCGATGCGGTGAATTATGTGATCCGCATGGAGGCGGGCGTGCAAACGCCGGAGGAAACGCTGTCCATCGGCTCGGGTTCCTGCCGTGATTCGGCGTGGCTGCTGGTGCAGATGCTGCGGCGTCTGGGCTTTGCGGCGCGTTTTGTCTCGGGCTATTCGCTGCAACTGACCCCCGATGTGGTGCCGGTTGAGGGCCCCAAGGGCGTTGCGCAGGATGTCTGCGACCTCCACGCCTGGGCCGAGGCTTTTGTGCCGGGCGCGGGCTGGATCGCCATGGATGCCACCAGCGGCATGCTATGCGGCGAGGGACATATTCCCCTCGCTGCCACACCGCATTACCGCTCCGCCGCGCCGATCGAGGGCATGGCCGAACCCGCCGAAGTGGATTTCCATTTCGAGATGGCAATCCACCGCATCCACGAAGCGGTGCGCATCACCAAGCCCTTCACCGACGAACGCTGGGACGCGCTGCTGGCGCTGGGCGATCGCGTGGACGAGGATATTGCGCGGCAGGACATGCGGCTCACCATCGGTGGCGAGCCGACCTTCATCCGCGATGGCGATTTCGAGGCGCCCGAGTGGAATGGCGATGCGGTCGGCCCCACCAAGGCCGTGTTTGCCGACAGGCTGATCCGCAAGATGCGCGAGAAATTTGCCCCTCACGCCCTGCTGCATCACGGGCAGGGCAAGTGGTATCCAGGCGAAAGCCTGCCGCGCTGGGGCTATTCGCTCTATTGGCGAAAGGATGGCGTGCCGGTGTGGCAGGATGCCAGCCTGATCGCGGGCGATGTGCTGCCCGATGAAGCCAAACCAGCCCCCATCCCCCCCGAAGCCGCGCAGACCGCGCTGGCGGCAATGGCCGAAAGGCTGGGCGTGGAACCGGAATTCGTCCAGCCGGTCTATGAGGATGCGGTGGAATGGATCGTCAAGGAGGCCGAGCTTCCCGACAACACCGATCCGGCCGACCCCAAGCTGGATGATCCCGAAGTGCGCGCCCGCTTCATGCGGACGTTCCAGCGCGGCCTGTCCAAGCCGGTGGGCTATGTGTTGCCGGTGCAGGCATGGCAGGCGGCACAGGCGCCGCTTCATCGCTGGCGGTCCGAGCAATGGCGCACGCGGCGTGGCGCCTTGTTTGCCGTGCCGGGCGACAGCGTGCTGGGCTATCGTCTGCCGCTGGGTTCGCTGCCCTATGTGCCGCCCTCGGCCTATCCCTATATCAACCCGCAGGACCCCGCCGAGCCACGCGGCGCGCTGCCCGATTTCGCCGCCGAGGCCGAGGCCCGCCTTGCGAGCATCAGGGAAGCCAAGATCCGCGAGGACCGCGCTCAGCCCCCGCAGGCCAGCCAGCGCGTGGCCGACGCAGCAGGCCATGCCGCGCAGGAACGCGTCGAGCAGGTGGCCATCGAGGGCGCCGTCCGCACCGCTTTGACGGTGGAGAGCAAGGGCGACCATCTTTGCGTCTTTCTGCCACCAGTGGAAAAGCTGGAGGACTATCTCGATCTGATCGCCGCAGTGGAAGCGGTGGCGCGCGAGCATCGCCTGCCGGTGCGTATCGAAGGCTATCCCCCTCCCGCCGATCCGCGGCTGACGGTGATGAAAATCACCCCCGACCCCGGCGTGATCGAGGTGAATATCCAGCCCGCCGCCTCGTGGCGCGAGAGTGTGGAGATCA
>DDES01000121.1 GCA_002336765.1 Novosphingobium sp. UBA1948
CCGCCATTCCCTACGACCTCCAGACCTATGCCGGTGCGTTGGGCATTCTCGCCGCGATGGTGCTGGCGGACCTGTTCGGGAAGGCGCGCGACTGGGCCGTGGCGCGCTGGCCCGCGCGGGCGGCGCTGGTGCTGGTAGCATTCCTGTTGCCCGCCACGGTGATCGACGGGCGCCATGTGCTCAATTGGCCCGACATCGCCTGCTGGGCGGCGGCGCTGGGCGCGTATCTCTGGCTGCTGCGCCGTCAGGGCGAAAGCGGATGGACCTATGCCTGCCATGTCGGCACGGTGCTGCTGGCACTGTGCCTTGCCGGTGATATGGTGTGGCTGGGCGTGGATCGCGCGCATCTGTGGGATACGTCATGGGCAGGCGTCGGTTTTGTCGTCCTGCCCGCCGCTCTGCTGGCAGGGCTGGCGCTGTGGCGCGGACGCGAGGGCGTCTGGCCGCTCACCCCCTACGCCCATGCCTACCGCTGGCACGCGGCTCTGGTGGTGGCGGGGCTTGCCTATGCGGGCGCGCTGACACTGGCGCTGCTGGCCGAGGGCGTTACCCCACCCCTGCCCTATATCCCGCTGCTTAATGCGGTGGACCTTGGCGCGGCGGGAGCGCTGGCTGCGCTCGCCCTGTGGCGTCGCCGTCTGGACGGGGTGGAAAGCCCATGGGCACTGGCACTCGCCGGACGTTTCGGGCTTGGCGCGCTGGCGGGGCTCGGCTTTATCCTGCTCAACACCATCTGGCTGCGCAGCGCGCATCACTGGCTGGGGCTGGCGTGGGATGCCGATGCGCTGGGCCATAGCCAGATCGTGCAATCGGGCTATTCGCTGCTGTGGACGGGAATCGCGATGGCGCTGATGTTCCTCGCCCGCGCAAGGGCCGAGCGCCTGCCGTGGCTGACCGGCGCGGGGCTGCTGGCGGTGGTGGTGGCCAAGCTGGTGCTGGTCGATATGTCGCAGGTGGAGGGGCTGGCGCGAATTGTGGCTTTTATCGGCGTGGGCGTGTTGATGCTGCTGATCGGCTATTTCGTGCCGCTGCCGCCCAAGCACGGGGACGGCAGTCATAGGGATGAAACCCTGTCATCACCCTGACGCCATAATGTCACCACCCTGCAAAATGCAGGGCTTACCCCGCGCGGCATGGCTACGCTTCCCGACACCGCCCGCCCGCCGCGCAAATTTGGCGCGCCAAGCCACCAAAAGGCCACCCATGCCGCTGTCACCCGCGCCGTGGTGCGCGAGGATGCCGACCGGCGCCAGCGCCTGCTCGACCGGCTGTTCGCGCTGGCCTTCAAGGGGCTGGTCTATGCGCAGATCTGGGAAGACCCTGTGGCCGATATGGCCGCGCTGGAAATCGGGCCGGACATGCGCCTTATCTGCATCGCCTCGGGCGGGTGCAACGCGCTGTCCTATCTCACCGCCGATGCGGAAGGGTCGGGCCCCGCCAGCATCGAGGCCGTCGATCTCAACACCGCCCATGTGGCGCTCGGACGGCTGAAACTCGCCGCAATCCAGCATTTGCCCGATTACGCCACGCTGCGCCGCTTCTTCGTGGAAAGCGACAGCAAGGACAATATCCGCGCCTATCACGACACGATCGCCACCCATTGCGATGCCTCCACCCGCCGCTATTGGGAAGGGCGCGAATTGTCGGGCCGCCGCCGCATCAGCGGCTTTGCCAGCGGGATCTACCGGCGCGGGTTGCTCGGGCATTTTATCGCCATGGCGCATCTGGTGGCGCGCGCCTATCGCGTCGATCCGCGCATCCTGCTCACCGCGCGCGATCAGGACGAACAGCGCCGCCTGTTTGACCAGCACATCGCGCCGGTGTTCGATAAGAAGCTGATCCGCTGGCTCACCCGCCATCCCGCCTCGATCTTTGGCCTTGGCATTCCGCCCGCGCAATACCAAGCGCTGTCGGGCGGGCGGGCGATGGCCGATGTGCTGCGCGAAAGGCTGGAAAAGCTGGCCTGCGATTTCCCCATCGAGGACAACTATTTCGCGTGGCAGGCTTTCTCGCGCGGCTATGGCCGCACGCCCGATGCGCCGCTGCCGCCATGGCTGGAGGAACGCAACTATCCCCTGCTGCGCCAGCGGGCCGGGCGTTTCAGCGTGGTCCATGCCGATCTCACCGGCCATCTGGCCGCCAAGCCCGCGGCCAGCCTTGACCGCTATGTGCTGCTCGATGCGCAGGACTGGATGGATGACGCGCAACTGACCGCGCTGTGGCAGCAGATCACGCGCACCGCGCGCGCCGGAGCACGGGTATTGTTCCGCACGGCGGGCGAGGAAACCATCCTGCCCGGCCGCATCCCCGCCGATGTGCTCGACCGCTGGGACTATTCCCCGGAGCAATCGCGCGCGCTGACCGACACGGATCGTTCCGCGATCTATGGCGGGATGCATCTCTACCGTTTCAAGGGTTGAACCGATGGCCAGCTACGCGATCTCGCATGCCGAACAGATGGACGCCATCTATCGCTGGCAACAACCGATCTATGATGCCACGCGCAAATATTACCTTTTCGGGCGCGACGGGTTGATCGAGGCGCTGGCGCTTGATCGGGGCGGCAACGTGCTGGAAATCGGCTGCGGCACGGGGCGCAATCTGTCGCTGGTGGCGCGGCGCTGGCCGCGCGCACGGCTGCACGGGCTGGATATTTCCGAGGCGATGCTGGAAGTCGCCCGCGCGAAACTGCTGCGCCGCGCCACGCTGGCGGCGGGTGATGCCTGCCGGTTTGACCCGCAAGCCCTGCTCGGCCAACCGCGCTTTGATCGGGTGATGGTTTCCTACGCACTCTCGATGATCCCCGACTGGCAGGCCGCACTGGCGCAGGCGATGGATGTGCTGGGCCCCGAGGGGCAATTGCATATCGTCGATTTCGGACCTTGCGATGGCTTGCCCGCGCCGTTGCGCCGGTTGCTTTATGGCTGGCTGGCACGCTTTCACGTTACACCGCGGCTCGATCTGGGCGCGTTGATCGGGCATCTGGCGCGCGAACGCGGGCTGGCGGTCGAGGCAAAGCGCGGCCCGCTGGGCTATTATCAGTCATTTCGCGTAGGCCGCCACGTTTTGACGCACAACTGAAACGCGCGTCATAAATCGGTCAAGTACGGCCCCTAGGCGAAGCGCAACGCCGGACCGAATCGTGCGGCGCATGAGGGATCGTTGCCATGTCATTCCGCCTTGCTATGGCCGCTTTTGCGGCCTGTTCCCTTGCGCCTGTCGCCCCGGCCTCGTCTGTAGCCCATGCCGCCGAAGCGCCGATGCTGCACTATCTCGACGCGGCCGATGTGGCGCCGCGCCGCATGTTGCCCGCGCCGCCGCCGCGCGGCTCA
>DDES01000113.1 GCA_002336765.1 Novosphingobium sp. UBA1948
AGCGTGCGCATGTTGTGCAGCCGGTCCGCCAGCTTGACCAGCAGCACGCGCAGATCCTCGCTCATCGCCAGCAGGAACTTGCGCAGGTTCTCCGCCGCGCGCTCCTTCTCGCTCATCGCCTCGATCTTGGACAGCTTGGTCACGCCATCAACCAGCCGCGCCACATCGGGGCCGAACAAGCGCTCGACCTCCTCGATAGTGGCCAGCGTGTCCTCCACCGTGTCGTGCAACAGCGCGGTGATGATCGTGTCCACATCAAGCTTCAGCTCGGTCATCAACCCCGCCACCTCCACCGGATGGCTGAAATAGGGGTCGCCGCTGGCGCGCTTCTGCGTGCCATGCTTCTGCACGGTATAGACATAGGCACGGTTGAGCATCTGCTCATCCGCATCGGGGGCGTAAGCTTTCACCCGCTCAACAAGTTCGTATTGACGCAGCATCGTTGGGGGATTGTGGGCGGTGGGAGCGCCAAGGGCAAGGGGGTTTGGCGCGACTTCAGGAATTTGATGGGGAGCGATAGGGTGGATCGCTGCGCGACAAGGCAAAGAAAAGGTGCCTCCGGCGGGCAAAGGGCCATCGCCCTTTGCGATCCCTTTACGGGGTTGCGTTGCGGCTCAATGCTTCGCTTTGCGATAATATTGATCGGCCCACTTTGCAAATGTGGCTTTGTAGGCCGCCATCAAAGCAGACTCTTGATCCTGAATTTCCGCGGCCAAACTGGATGGCTTTATAACGAGCCGCTCACCCATGACTCCCTTGTAAATCCTAGGCGCATTCCCCTTGGATCGAAAATCGCGAAACCAGTAGAAGACAGCCAAACTGTCATAATCTTTAAGGTTATACGCGGCATGTTTATAGGCCACCTCAAGAACAAGGAGCTCTCCATAACAATCTGCGACGGACGCATTCATACGCTTTCCAGCACTTTCAACAGCCGCGAGCGCTTCGAATTTAGCCTTTAGATCAGCGCGCTCTCGCAGCTTCTCCGGAGCTTCGAAGGACTCATCCTCGATCAGCGTTGTAGTCGCAGGAAAACCTAATGCCTTTATCGGATCAACCTTGCCGAGTTCAATAAACTGGATGCTCGGCGTAAGACCTTCGGCCAACTGCTGCTTGATTGACCTCAAGCTACCGCTTGTCCGCTCTCGCTCCAACGACTGCGAATATCCCAATTTATAATCATAGCCCGTGTTTACCACCTGAAACTTCCGCGTCGGGCGAATATGCAATTCACAAGCTGAAGCCACAACATTGGGCGCGGAAACCACGACCTCTCGCGCCTGCAGGGCCACAGGTACCAACAGCATCGCTGCCACCAGTCCAGTTAACGCACGCATAAGCCCTCCTCGCGAAAGCCCCCTCAACTCCAAACCACCTCCGGCGGCAGGCTCATCAGGATCGCGTCGACATTACCGCCGGTTTTCAACCCGAACAAAGTCCCCCGATCATAGACCAGATTGAACTCGGCATAGCGCCCGCGCCATTCGAGTTGCTGGCGCTTGTCCACCGCATCGAACGCCATGCCCATTCGGCGCCGCACCAGCATCGGGAACACTTTCAGGAATGTCCCGCCCACCGCTTTGGTAAAGGCGAAGTTTGCCGCCCACGCGGCTTCGTCAGCGCATTCCAGATGGTCATAGAAAATGCCACCCACCCCGCGATGCACCTTGCGGTGGGGGATATAGAAATACTCGTCGGCCCATGCCTTGAAGCGCTCGTAATAATCATCGCCATGCGCGTCACAGGTGGCCTTGAAGGCGGCGTGGAAATCGGCGGTATCCTCGTCATAGGGCAAAGGCGGGTTCAGATCGGCCCCGCCGCCAAACCATGCCTTGGTGGTGGTCAAAAACCGCGTGTTCATATGCACGGCAGGCACATGCGGATTGGCCATATGCGCGACAAGGCTGATGCCGGTGGCGGTAAACTGAGGCGCCTCGGCACTGGCGCCATTGATCGTGGCCGCAAATTGCGGGCTAAACGCGCCATGCACGGTCGAGACATTCACCCCGACCTTTTCAAACACCTTGCCCTTCATCAGCCCCTGAACGCCGCCACCCGTGTCGGCTTCACCGGCAACCGCATCGCGCGTCCACGGGGTATATTGAAACGCCGCGTCAGACCCCGCCTCGCGCTCGATCGCCTCAAACTCGGCGCAGATCGCATCGCGCAGAGCCTCGAACCATTGCTTGGCCTGTGCGGTATGGGGGGTCCAGTCGGTCATGCTCGCGCCTCGTCGGGGGATTGGAAGTCCGCACCGCTTGCCACCGCGCAGCCGCCACGGCAAGGGGGAGCCATGTCCTCTGCGAAAGCCTCCTGCGGATTTGCACCCTTCCATTTTGCCGGACAGGAATGGCGGATCGGAGACAGCCGCGCCATCCACTGGCCTGCGCAGGATGCACTGCTGGTGGCCGATCTCCATCTGGAAAAGGCGAGCTGGTTTGCGCAATCCGGCCAGATGCTGCCGCCCTATGACAGCCGCGAGACGCTCGAACGGCTCGGCGCGGCGCTGACCGAGACCGGCGCGCGGAAAATTCTCTGCCTTGGCGATAATTTCCACGATGACGCGGGGCCGGAACGGATGGAGCCGGAAGCGGCCCGCTTGCTGGCCGGTCTGGCAGCGCGGGCGGAGCTGGTGTGGATCACCGGCAACCATGACGCAGGGCTGGCCGGCATCGCGGGCGAGGTGGTCGAGGAACTGGAGATAGGCGGCATCGCGCTACGCCATCAAGCCCTCCCGGCCACCGACAAGCCCGAGATTTCAGGGCATTACCACCCCAAGCTGCGCCTGCGCCTGAGGGGGCGCGGGATTGCCCGCCCCTGCGCGCTGCGCAGCGCGAGCCGCCTGATCCTGCCCGCTTTCGGCGCGCTGACCGGCGGCATGGATGCCGCCGCCCCCGCCTTGATCGCCGCCATGCAGCCTGCCGACACCATCGAGGCGATCACCTTCGCGGGCGGCAAAGCCGTGCAAATTCCCGTCTGGCCAAGGCATACTTAACGATTTTACCGCAGGTGTTGCGAGATTGCCCTTTCCATCGCGCCCCGATTCGATCTAAAGGCGCAACCAAGTTTCAACCTCAGGAGACACGACTATAGCTCCCCCTCCCCGGCGCAGTATGGCGCCCCCCGTGAAAAGCGGGCCCCGCTACAACGAAATGATCACCGTGCCCAAGGTGCGAGTGATCGATGACGAGGGCGAAAACCTCGGCATCATGTACACGCGCGAAGCCATCGAACAGGCTTTCGAGCTCGGGCTTGACCTCGTCGAAGTGTCGCCCAACGCCGATCCGCCGGTCTGTAAATATCTCGATGTCGGCAAGTTCCGCTACGAGGCGCAGAAGAAGGCCAACCTCGCCCGCAAGTCGCAGAAGANNAGATCAAGGAGATCAAGATGCGTCCGAATATCGACGACCATGACTATGACACCAAGATGAAGGCCATGAACCGCTTCATCGGCGAAGGTGACAAGGTCAAGGTCACGCTGCGCTTCCGCGGTCGCGAGTTGTCGCACCAGCAGCTGGGCATGAACCTTCTCAAGCGCGTGCAGGAAGACATTGCCGAAGTCGGCAAGGTCGAAGCCTATCCGCGCATGGAAGGCCGCCAGATGCTGATGGTCATCGCGCCCAAGTGACGCTATAAGGAACCTGCCTCGGCGGTCTGGCGGCCAATTCAGGCCAAACCAGCAGACCGGCAGGATCTACGAAGAGGCGCTGCTCCCCTTGCGGGCGCGGCGCCTTTTTCGCGTCACGCGTCCAGCGGGCTCTCGATGCAGCCATACCAGCCAAGTCCGCGATAGGTCTCGTAACCCGGCGTCAGGCCATAGGCGATGATCTTGTCCTTTTCGACCTGATAGCCCCAAGGCTTGTCGACCTTGAGCGGGAAGCTCTGGCCAAAAGCGGCAGGATCGGTGGAGGCGATCACGCGATGCGCGCTGTCGAGCAGCATCACCTTGCTGGTCCGGCGCTCCTCCTCGGACAGCGATACGCCATCGACAATGGCCTGCGCCTGCGGTTGCCAGTCGAAGAAAATACCCAGCACGCCCAGCGTCTGCCCGCATGTTGCGCCGCCCTCGCGGATGGCGGTGGCATAGGTGGCCACCTGCGCGGCCCCCAGCGCTTTGGCGCGCACCACATCGCAAACGGCGAAACAATCGCCATCGGCCGTGTCCATACCTTTGCGGAACCATTCGCTGCGCGACACATCCATGCCCGCCGCATTGGGATAGCGATCCGGCCTGCCATTGGCCACCACACGGCCCGAACGGTCGGCAATCCACAGGTCGAGATAGACGGTGTAGGACCGCAGGATCGTCGCCAATCGTTCGCTGGCATAGGCGGCATGTTCGGGCGTGGGATGGGCCAGCGCATCGACCACCGCACTGTCCGTCGCCCACCACCGCACATCGCAGGAGCGTTCGTAGAGATTGCGGTCCATGATCTCCACCGCATTGCGCGCCAGATCGGCATAGCGGCTTCCACGAAAGTCCAGCGCCATATCGGCCCCCGCGCTCTGGATGCGGGCAGCATTTTCGCTGATTGCGGTGTTGAGCGAGCGCGACAGACCCGTCACCTCATTGGCCACCGAGCCCATTTCCTGCGCTACGATGGCAAAGCTCTTGCCCGCCTCGCCCGCGCGCGCTGCCTCCAGCCGCGCATTCATCGACAGGATTTGCGTGCGCAGCATGATCTGGTCCAGATCGCTGATCTTGGTCTGTGTTATTCGCGTCAAATCAAGCGCGAGATCGATAATCCTGTCCTGCATGCAATCCCATCCTGGCTCAAATGGTCGATGCTCGCAGACATTCTCCCTGTCGGCGCCCGCTTATGGACCGGCTAACAGAATGCGCCGGCGGGATCCGTGTACCCACCCAAGACTAAAGACGTATGGTTACGAGCGCCTGTGCACCGCGATCCGCAGTTTCACCAAAGCAATCGTTATCGCGCAAAAACAATGTCAGGGGGCCTGTAAGCCGGGTTCTGTGAAGGCCGCTCGTATCCAACGACGCGGCGGCCAGCGGCAGCCATTCCTCTTGGCGGCATGTTGCCATGCGCGCTCTAGCAACCAACCCGGGCAACGGACGCGAAACCCGCCTGCCTTTCGGCGTGTTGCCCCTATTCGGTCTTGCTCCGGGTGGGGTTTGCCGTGCCGCGGCTGTTACCAGCGCGCGCGGTGCGCTCTTACCGCACCCTTTCACCCTTACCTCGGGATTTGCATCCGTTCGGCGGTTTGCTCTCTGTGGCACTTTCCCTTGAGATCGGGATTGCTCCCTCTCCCCGGCGGGCGTTACCCGCCACCCTCGTTTCGTGGAGCCCGGACTTTCCTCGGCAGAGGTTTCCCCCTGACGCGGCTGCCCCGCCCCCTGACATTGCGCGCACTAGCAGGGTTTGCGGGGTGGAGCAATGTAGAAGGGGTCAATAGGGAAAGTCATCATCCCCGCAATCCTGCCAATCCTCGCCCTCGGCCGCATCACGCGCCAAAAGCAGCTCGAACAGCAGCGCCCCCACCTCCCCGTCCAGTTCGCCATCGATCCGGTGCGGGCGAAACCGGCGCTGGAAGGCGGTAACGGCGGCGCGGCCATCGGTGATGTCGTAGCCATAGCGTTCAAGGCTGAGGTAAAATGCCCCCGCGTTCTCGTGCAGCAGGCGGATGCGCGGCTTGGGTGTGGGCATGGCGAGGCCATAGCGCGCGAGCAGTTCCCATTCGAACAATTCGCCCGGATCGGCCTTGCGCGCGGGAGCGACATCGGAATGGCCGACCACGTTGCAGGGCTCGATATTGTGGCGCGCCATAATCCCCGCCAGCAGCGGGATCAGCGCCTCCATCTGCGCCTCGGTGAAGGGGCGATAGCCGAATTCATGGCCGGGGTTGACGATCTCGATGCCCACGCTGGCCGAGTTCACATCGGTGATCCCGCGCCAGTAGGAGCGCCCCGCGTGCCACGCGCGCTTGTCCTCGTCCACCATCCGCGTGACCGAGCCATCCTCGTCGATCAGGTAATGCGCCGAGACTTCCGCCGCCGGATCGCACAGACGTTCGAGCGCTTCATCAGCGCTTTGCATGCCGGTGTAATGCAGTACCACCATGCTGACGGGCAGTTTGCGCTCGTTCCAGTTGGGCGAAGGGCATTCGCGGTGGACCAGTTCATCCATAGCCGCCGCCCCCCTTTATGCTTCGGGCAACACCGCGCCCAACACCAGCGCGCCCTCGCTCTGCATGAACTGCAATTGCCCGCCCAGCCCCTGCGCCATGATGGCCAGCATGGTGGCGGGCGCGGTCTTGCTGGAAATCTCGCTCATCGCCAGCCGCCCTTCGAGCGCCGCGCCAACAATGGGATCAAAGGCGATGCGCGGCCCCGTGGCGCGCACCACGATTTCCGATGAGAGATTGCCGATATGATCAGGCCGGCTTTCCGCCGCGATTTCCAGCGTGCCGCCGCGCACCAGCGCCTCGATGGCGATCAGGGCGAAGTTGAGCAGCGTCTTGACCGCCGGCTTGGGCAGCGCATCCACGCCCAGCGCCCATGTCGGCTGGATCCGGTCCTTGCCGATCAACAGCGCCTCGATCAGCGCGCGCGGCTCGGCCACGGGAATGCGTTCGCCAAAGCCGCCCGCCGCGCCAAAGGCCAGACGGTAGAATTTCAGCTTGTCGGCACTGGTGCGCGCCGATTGCTCGAGCAATTCGAAGCAGCGCGCCCGCATTTCGGGGTCTTTTTCCTCGGCCAGCAGTTCCAGCCCATTCGACATCGCCCCCACCGGCGAAAGCATATCATGGCACAGGCGCGATGCCAGCAAGCTGGCCAGATCGAGAGCGGCGGATGTGTCGAGGGTTTTGGCGGTCATAGTCTCGTCAATATACCTTGTCGCGTCGGAGGCAGTGTGACGCTTTGATCCTCCCTTAACCCTGCTCGGGCTTTGTGCAAAGTCTTTCGAAACCATCCGCCGTATCGCGCCACCAGCCGACCGATTCCCCCGCCACGATCGCCCAGACGCGACCATCGCGCGCGGCCATCGCGCGATCGGTGGCGCTGGGTAGGGATTCGCCCGTGGGGTGCGAATGGTAATAGCCGATGACACGCTCGCCCCCGCCCCTCTCGGCCCGCAGCGCGGCGATCAGCGCGGCCGGTTCGATCTCGAAATGGCGGGCGGGATCGCGGGCCACATTGGCGCAAGGCAGGATGCGCCGCAGCACGCCATCCGCCCCGCCCAGCAACAGCCCGCAAGCCTCGTGCGGCGCGGCGCGTGCCGCTTCATCCACAAGAGCTTGGTCTATGCCCCTTGTCATGCGCACATCCATGCCCATGTGGTAGCGAATGTGTGCAAAAGAAGCGAGACTAGAAGGGGCTATCCAATCAGGCGGACGGCTTGACCGCGCCCTGGCCGAGGCCTGCCCGCCCGAAGCCGCGCTATCGCGCGAGCGGATCAAGGCGTTGATCGGCGAGGGCCGCGTGACTATCAACGGGCAAACCGTTACCCAACCCTCGTTCAAGGCGCCCGATGGCGCGCGTTTTGCCATCACCCTGCCGGCCACGAGGCCGCTCGATGCGGTGGCACAGGATATTCCGCTGGTCATCGCCTATGAGGACGAGCACCTGATCGTGGTGGACAAGCCCGCGGGGCTGGTGGTGCATCCCGCCGCTGGCAATCCCGATGGTACGCTGGTCAATGCCCTGCTCCACCACTGCAAGGGGCAATTGTCGGGTATCGGCGGGGTGGAGCGCCCCGGCATCGTCCACCGCATCGACAAGGACACGTCGGGCCTGCTGGTGGTGGCCAAATCGACGCAGGCGCACGAAGGCCTAGCCCGCCAGTTTGCCGACCATTCGATCGAGCGCGCCTATCTCGCCATCACGCATGGCGTGCCCGTGCCGCCGCAGGGCACCTTGCGCGGCATCATGGCCCGCCACCCGACCGACCGCAAACGCATGGCGCTCATCCAGCAAAGCCTGCGCGAGGAAGGCGAGAGCGGGCGCGGCAAGCATGCCATCACCCATTACCGCCTGATCGAGGCGCTGAGCGCGGATGTGCGCAGCGGCGCCTCGCTGGTGGAATGCCGGCTGGAAACCGGGCGCACGCATCAGGTGCGCGTGCACATGGCCTCGATCAACCACCCTCTGGTGGGCGATCCGGTCTATTGCCGATCACAGAAATCGTTAAAACCACTGTTGGCAGAGCTTGGATTCGCGCGGCAGGCGTTGCATGCTGCGGTTCTGGGCTTTATCCATCCCGTTTCGGGCGAGACAATCCGCCTCGCCTCCCCCCTGCCCGCAGACATGCGGGAACTTCTGGCCCGTCTGGGCAGTTGTCATGCTGACCAGACAGACCTTCTCTCCCCCAACGGTGCCAACAACGGGCCGCGCAAGGGAGGGGACCAACCGTGGCCGCCACATCGGGACGCCTGTTAAGGGTCCAGCAATCGGCGCGCTGACATAATGAGGACCATGCAAGCGATGAGCAATGACAGCAATCTGCCGGCGATGCCCTCCGCCCCTTCGGGTGAGGCGGGGCTTAACCGTTATCTGGCCGAAATCCGCAAGTTTCCGGTGCTGAGCGCCGAGCAGGAATATATGCTCGCCAAGCGCTATGCCGAGCATCAGGATCCCGACGCGGCGCGCCAGCTTGTCACCAGTCATCTGCGGCTGGTGGCCAAGATCGCGATGGGTTATCGCGGCTATGGCCTGCCGGTGAGCGAGCTGATCGCCGAGGGCAATATCGGCCTGATGCAGGGGGTCAAGAAATTCGAGCCTGATCGCGGCTTCCGCCTCGCCACCTATGCCATGTGGTGGATCAAGGCCAGCATGCAGGAATTCATCCTGCGCTCGTGGAGCCTCGTCAAAATGGGCACCACGGCGGCGCAGAAGAAGTTGTTCTTCAACCTGCGGCGCATGAAGAAGAACCTCGACGCCTATGAGGATACCGACCTTCACCCCGATGATGTGAAGAAGATCGCCACCGATCTGGGTGTGTCGGAAACCGAAGTCGTCAACATGAACCGCCGCATGATGATGGGCGGCGATGCCTCGCTCAACGTCTCCTTCAACGAGGAGGGCGAGGGCCAGTGGCAGGATATGCTGGCCGATGGCGAGCCTTTGCAGGACGAGACGGTGGCCAATGCGCAGGAAGCCCAGTGGCGCCACGCGCTGCTGGCCGAGGCGATGGAAACGCTCAACGAGCGCGAACGCGCGATCCTCTACGAGCGCCGCCTGACCGAAGAGCCCAAGACGCTCGAGGAGCTGAGCCAGACCTACAATGTCAGCCGCGAGCGGGTGCGCCAGATCGAGGTACGCGCCTTTGAAAAGCTGCAAAAGGCGATGCAGGATGTGGCCAAGCAGCGGATGCTGATCGCGGCGGCCTGATCCCTTTGGCCTAATCCTTGACGGGGAGCCTCAATAGGCTCCCCGCGCGGTAATCACCGCCGGAATGGTCTTGGCGATCAACTTGATATCCCCCCACAGGCTGCGCTGTTGCAGATAGTCCACGTCCAGTTGAACCTGTTGGTCAAAGGGAATGTCCGCGCGGCCCGACACCTGCCATGTGCAGGTCAGGCCCGGTAGCCCGCCCAACCTTTGCAGGCTGGCCTCGTCATAATCCACCACCTCGCGCGGCAAGGCGGGACGCGGGCCGACTATCGACATTTGCCCACGCACGATGTTGATCAATTGGGGCAGTTCATCGAGCGAGGCACGGCGCAGCAAGGCACCCACGCGGGTCACGCGCGGATCACGCTTCATCTTGAAATTGCCCTCACGCTCGCTTTGCTCCGCGATCTGGGCAAGCCGCGCCTCGGCATCCACCACCATGCTGCGAAATTTCCACATGCGGAACGGGCGACCCTTCTCGCCTATGCGGGTCTGGCGGAAGAACACCGGCCCGCGATCCTCCAGCTTGATGGCCAGCGCGATGGTTCCGAACAACGGCGCCAGCGCCACCAGCGCCAGCCCCGCCACGATACGGTCAAACGCCAGCTTGGCCACGCGCGAGAAAGCCAACGCCACCCGCCGCACCGCCAGCGCATGGCGCAAGGCACCGGCCAGAAACACCGGATTGCCAAGGATATAGCGCGCAAACAGCCGCTTGGGTTCCTGCGCCAGCCGCCATATCCATTCCATCCCCGTGGCCCGCAACAGGCGCGGAGCGCGCGGAATGGCGCCCGAATAATAATCGAACAACCCGCCAACCCCCATCACCACGCTGGCCGTCAGGCGATGGCGGCGCGCGGCGATCCACTTTTCCTGCCGAGGCACACCCATGCCCACCAACAGTATCCCCGCCCCGCTGGTGTTGACCTCGTCCAGCAAGGCGGATTCCTCGTATTCCTCCCAGAAGCCATGCCGTGTGCCCGCGATGCGCAGATCGGGAAAGCGCTGGCGCATGGCGCTGGCCGCTACCGCCGCCACGCCCGGTTTGCCACCCAGCAGGAACACCGCAACGCCCCGTGCCGCCGCCTCGCGACAAATCTCGGGGAACAGGTCGGTGCCGTTGAGATTCTCGCCCAGATCAACGCCCGCCAGCCGCGCCGCAATCGCCAGCCCGCTGCCATCGGGCAACAGGTAATCCGCCGCTTCCAGCGCCGCGCGATAGGCCTTGTCCTGCTCCAGCACGTTGACGCAATGGGCATTGATGAACTGCACCGTCAGCCGCTCGCCCAGCGCCGCGGTTTGCGCGATGGCGCGGGCCACGCCGGCGCGGGTGCCATGCACCAGCTCCAGCCCGAACAGGCGCGTGGGCTCCCCTTCGCCAAGCACCGGCGCACAACTCCCCAGCCCCGCCTCGCGCAGCCACCGCAAACCTGACACTTCGCCCACCGCGTCCCACGATGCGAGATGTTCCTGCACCATGCTTCTCCTTGTCCTTGAGCGTTCCTTGCGCGTCCTTGCAGACCCGCCCGCAACACGTCACGTTGGCAAGGTGCAGGCCGCATGCCATTCACGCCGGTGGCAAGCAGGCGGCGGGACACGATGGTTAACGGCTGGTAGCGCGCCGTCGCCTTTCGCAAAAAGGGCTGAATGGGGTTGCAAAATGGCAAGACCCGCGCCGTTTTCTGCGGATTTCGCGCAAGTTACCCGTCCATTAACCATCGCATCGCGCGCAATTCGCCGCTTGGCACGGCTCTTGGTTAACCCTGTTGCACGAACCAACGGGATTTTTGCGCCATGAGCAAACTGGATTTCCACTTCAAACGCGACCCCTTCGCCGATCTGGCCGAGAACGCGGGCTTTGCGCCCGAGGTGAGCGTCATCATGCCGGTGTATAACGCGGCGCAAACGGTGGCCGCCTCGATCGCCAGCGTACTGGCGCAGAGCTTTCCCCATTTCGAGCTGATCGCGATTGACGACGGATCACGCGATGCCAGCCTTTCGGTGCTGATCGACCTTGCCGCGCGTGATCCGCGCATCAAGGTGGTGGGGCGCAAAAATGGCGGCGTTTCCAGCGCGCGCAATCTGGGCGTGGAGATGGCGCAGGCGCCGATCATCGCTTTCCTTGATGCCGACGACCTGTGGGAGCCGGAAAAGCTGGCCTATCATGTGGCGCTGCATCGCGACGATCCGGCGCTGGCAGCCTCCTATGCCCGCATCGCCTTTATCGACGGCAATGCGACCTCGGTGGCAGGCGCCCGCACCCTGTCCAGCCTGTGCCCGCATTCGCCGCGTCTGGTGGATGTGCTGGGGGAAAATCCGGTCTGCACCGCGTCCAACTTTGTGGTGCGGCGCGACTGGATCCTCCACGCGGGCGGCTTTGACACGCGCCTCAACCATGCCGAGGATCAGGATTTCGTGGCCCGCATCGTCAGTCGTGGCGGCCGGATCGAGGGGGTGGACGCGGTGCTGACCGGCTATCGCTTCAGCCCCGATGGCCTGTCGATGGAGTTGCGCCGCATGTATGACGGCTGGCGCAAAGTGGCGCAGGCCTATCTGAGCGAGGCGGAATTTGCCGCGCAGGAGGCCCTCTATTGCCGCTATCTGGCGCGCCGCGTGCTGCGCTCGGGCGGGCGACCTGCCGAAGCCTTGCGCTTTGTGACCACCGGCCTCTCGCTCGATGCGCGCAGCTTTCTGGCCCAGCGACGGCGGGGCCTTGCCACGATTTTCGGCGCGCTGGCCGCGCATATCCTGCCCCGCCCCCTGCGGCTGCGGGTGTTTGCCTGAATTTTGCGGAGAAAAGAACCATGACGGGAGCCAATGACCCCACTGTTTCGGTGGTGATGCCGGTCTATCATGTCGAGCGCTTTGTGGGCGAGGCGGTTCGCTCGGTGCTGGCGCAGACCTTCGAGGATTTCGAACTCATCATCGTGGATGACGGCGGGCAGGATCGCTCGATGGCGATTTGCGAGAGTTTTGATGATCCGCGCATCTTCATCGTTCGCCAGAAAAACCGCGGCCTTGCGGGCGCGCGCAACACCGGCATTGCCGCCGCGCGCGGGCAGTTCATCGCGCTGCTCGATTCCGATGATCGCTGGCTGCCCGAAAAACTGGCGCTGCATGTCATCCATCTCGAAGCCAATCCGAACATCGGCGTATCCTTCAGCCCCTCGCGCTTTATCGACGAGGATGGCCAGCCAATGCGCCTGAAAATGCGCCCGAAGCTGGACGGCATCACGCCAGAAGACATTTTCTGCCGCAACCCTGTCGGCAATGGCTCGGCGCCGGTAATCCGCCGCAGCGCGCTCGACACGATCCGCTTTGCCCACCCCGCCGAGCCGAACCGCCCGTGCTGGTTCGATGAAAGTCTGCGCCAAAGCGAGGACATCGAATGCTGGCTGCGCCTTGCGCTGATCGGCAAGGTGGAGTTTGCGGGCATCGCCCCGGCCCTCACCGAATATCGCCTCGGCAATGGCGGCCTCTCGGCCTCGATCCTGCGCCAATACGAAACGTGGCAGGGCGTGGTCGAGCGCATGACACGCTACGCCCCCGCCTTCGCCGCCGCCCATGTCGAACGGGCCCGTGCCTACCAGTTGCGCTATCTCGCCCGCCGCGCGGTGCAGCTTGGCGACGCCAATATGGCCATGACGCTGCTGTCCGAAGGCTTGCGCGCATCGCGCCGCCCGCTGGTGGAAGAACCCGTGAAGAGCGCCATCACCATCGCCGCCGCCGCGCTGGGCCGCTTGGTGCCTGCCGAGCAGTTTGCAAGGTTGGCCGGGCGGGTTGCGGGGGGAAGGCTGGTGGCCTGATTTTCGGGCTGCATGCCTCCGACGGGCAAAGGGTGAGTCTAGGGTGCCGATTTGTCGAGACAAATCGGTTGGGCCCTTTGCAATCCCCATAATGTCGGCGCTGCGCCCAGCCATCGTCGTGGCGCAAGGGCGCAGCGCCGCAGGCTTTTAAGGTCGCTTCGCGACGGCTCAGAACCGAAGCGTTTTCGTTAAGCTCGCGTCGGGAGACGTAGCGGGATTGTTAAGGGCAATAGCCCTTAACCCACCGGAGGCACTTACCCTCCCTACTCCCCCTTCCGCTCCATCCTCAAAACAATCCCGATGGCCAGCAGCGCAGGCCAGGCAATATAGGTAAGCACTTCAAGGTTTTCACCGAAGGAGTAAAACCAGTATGTGAGGATCATGGCGAGACCAAGCCGCCCTGCCCTATCATCCATCGCCATGCGGAAACATTTGATCAGCGTGGCCAGCATCGGCACCGCCAGCGCCACGGCGCCGGTAATGCCTTTGACGAAGAGCAGGCCATACCAACTGTGGTGGCTGCCAATGGGCATATATTCCACCAGATGCGGCCCACGTTCCACGATGCCGTGGCCAAACCAATAGGCCTCGTCCTGCCAGCGCTGGGTGGCGATGCGACCCAGTGTCGAGCGCACGCGGCTGGAATCGGCGCGCGCGCCCTTGAAGCTCTCCGCCGCGGCGTCCGCCCATGCCATCAGCGTGGGCAGCGCCCAGCTCGACACCAGCGCGAAGGGCGCGGCAATTGCCCACATCAGCGGCTGGCGCAATTTGCCGACCAGCAGCGTCAGCGGGATCATCACCGCCAGCGCGATCAACGCCATGCGGCTGGTGGAGAGCAGCGCCATCAGCACGGCGGCCACATAACCGGTCCAGCGCCAGCGTGCGTCCGCCTCCTCGCGCGCCAGCAGGAAGTGGATCACCGCCACCATCCCCGCCGCCGGCGACCAAGGCGCGAAGAATTGCCAGCGCGGAATGCCGGTGCCCGGCTCGATGGTGTAAAGCTGCACCGTGAAATACTCATCGCCCGACCCGCCCAGCACCTTGAGCGGCGATGTCCACAGCACCTCGGGCAGATGCAGGAAAGGCGCGGCCAGCAGGAAGGGCATAATGATCAGCGTCTGGCGCGACAGGCGGCAAATCGCGCGCACCAGCACCGAAAGACGGATCGGCAGCACATAGCCCGCCACCGGAAACAGCGCCAGCAAAGCCCAGCCCTTGGCCCAGCCCACGCTCGACTTGATGGTCTGCCCGATCCCCAGATCAAAGCCGAAATGCCCGATCAGCAGAATCGGCAGCATCGCTCCCATCCCCAGCAGCCACAGCCACAGCACCGCTGCCAAGGGCTCTGGCGCCTCCTCTTTCGACAGCACCGGCGCCATGAAATAGGCCCGCCCACACAAAGCCGCCAGCAGCCAGCCCAGCACCGGCCCCGCCATATAGACACCGCCCACCAGCCACAGCCAGTAGGTTGCGCCCAGCGTGAAGGTGATCAACCTCTCCGCAGAGCTTTGTCGAGGAGTGGCTGACGCAGCCATACAAGTCCAAACGCGATGAGGATAAGGATGGTGGCCGCCAGCGCGCCCGCCACGGCGATCACCAGCGAAGGGCTGGATTTCTTGTCGGGCAGCGAGGGCGGCGCCAGCGTCTGCACCATCGGATAGGAGGCGAAGGGATCCATCTTGTTGGTATCCAGCCGCGCCAGAGCCGAGGAAAACACCGCCTGCGCCACGCGCTGATCGCGCAGCAGGTCCGACAGTTCCTGAGCCTGCGCCACCAGTTGCGGCGTCTGGGCGGTTTCGCGGGCGATATCACCGCGCAGTTCTTTCAGCGCGCTGGCCGTGCCCGCCGCCTGCGCATCGCCCACATCCATCGTCTGCATCAAGGCCGAGCGGCCATCGGACAGGGTCAGATCGATGGCGGTCATCAGTTCGCGCTCGGCCGCGCCGGTAATCTGGCGACCACGGCGCAGCAGGGCCGCGCGCAATTGCCCCTGTTCGGCATTGGCCTGCGCCATCGTGCCATGTTCGGGACCGAGCGTGCCCGATTTCAACTGCGCGTCGGCATGGCTCTTGGCATATTGTGTGGCCAGTTCCTGAAACACCGGATCGCCGCGCAGGCGCCATGCCAGATTGGCCTTCTGGCGGTTGGTGGCAAGCGACGAGGCCAGCCTCCCGCTGGTGCCCTGATGCTCGCGCAGGGCGATGCGCAGCTCGCGCTCCTTGTCTTTCAGGCCGGTGACCGCCGCGATGCGCTGGTTGAACTGGTCGAGCGTGGCCAGCCCGTGGCGCGCCTGAAAGTCGATCAGCTTCAATTCCGCCGCGCGCTCCTTGGCCGACAGTTCGGCCAGATGCTCGACATCGCGCTCCTCGCGCTTTTTCGCCTCGTCCTCGCGCAGATGGTCGAGACGGGCGAGGAAGGCCTTTTGCAGCGCCTCGGCATTGGTTTTCGCATTTTGCGCGGTGCGGCCGGTAACGCTCACCTGAATGAGGTTGGTCTGGTCCACCAGCTTGATGGTGGGCGCAGGGAACTTGCCAGCAGGCATACCCGCCACCCGCTCGGCATCGCGCAGCGTGACCTGTGCGGTCAGCAATTGCTTGTAATTCTCGGTGGGGCTGAGCGTGGGCGAGGCGAAAGCAGATGCCGCGCTGTTTTGCGCCTGACCGATGCTTTCCAGATTGAGCGAGCTGGCCGCGCCCGATCCGGGCAGGATCAGCGTGAAATCGCTTTTGTACTTGGGCGGCGTGACCACCAGATAGGATGCCGACAGCACCCATACCGCGACAATCGCGGGCAGGATCAGCTTGAGATAGCGCGACAAGCGCCCCTTCACCATCAGCGGCATGCCGCCCACAGGCGAGGCCGCCGCCCCGCGCTTCAGGCGGAGCTGCTGCTCGATGGCCTCTTCAAAGACCTGTGGGTTGTCGATAAAACTCAATGCGTCACGCTCGACAGCAGAACGGCGGGCGTGACGAAACCAGCCATGCTGCCCAGCACATCGGTCACCGACTGGGCCGTGCTGTCATAACAGGCGATGGCGTCGCCCGGCATCAGATAGGGATCCATCCCGTCGCGGTCGGCATTGCGCACCAGCTGCTCGATGGAGCGCTGGATGACGATGGAATGGTTGTTGAGCGGATTGCGGCTGATCAGCACGGCATGGCGCTGGGCATTCATCATCGATCCGCCCACGCAGTTCGACGCCACCAGCCCCTGCAAAAAGCGGGTGCCATAGGGGATGTTCGTTGAATCCTTGCCGATGGCCGCGTTGGCATTGCTGGTGGCAGGGCGGATCAGGTTCGACATATAGACGCGGATGCCCGGCTGGGTCACCGCGCTAGGCTTCACGAAATCCGGCTGAAAACAACCGAGCGAAGGCACGATCACGCGATCCCCCGCCGCCAGTTGCGGATCGACCGAGGCGCCGCCGGTGATCGCGGTGCCCATATCCAGCACCGCGTAATTGGCGCCGCGCACCACATAGACCGTGGCCAGCGCAGCATCGGGTCGGATGCCGCCCGCCGCGCGCAAGGCGGAGGTCAGGGTGCGGCCGCCATTATTGTCGCCATTGGCGGGGTGGTTGTAGATATTGGCGGCCACCAGATCGCCACGCTCGCCCGCCGTCACCTGCCCGCCATAGAACACCGCGCCTTCCACCGAGACATTGACGCCATTGGCCTGTGCCAGTTGCAGCCGCAGATTGTCAGGTAGATCGCGGATATAGCCCGCGCGCACCAGTTGCTGGCGCAGATCGCGAGCCACCTCGGCGCGGGGGCGGCCCACCGCCTGCACTTCCACCGCGCCGCCGATCAGCAGCGTGCCATTGGGCGCCACGACATAGGTGCCGGTGAGTTGATCCTTGTCACCCGCCACTTGCAGGTTGAGCCGGTCGCCCGGCGCCAGCAGATCGGACGCGCGCGAGAGCTGCGCAGGGTTCACCTGCGTCAGCCCAGCCAGCGCGGCGGGCACGGGCGGGCGCATACAGCGGCCGATCATGCCCTCCTGCCCCTGCACTTGCTGGGCCTGATATTGCGCGTCGGCCAGATTGCGGGGCGTGGGCATGGCTGCACAGCCCGACAGGATAGCCATCAGCGACACAAGCGCCACAGCGCGATGGGGGAGGCAATTTGCAAACACGGATGGGCACCCAATGCGATTTCGTCGACGTCCGCGTTCACGAAGCAATCGCCGTGCCAGTTCATCGCAGGCCGCGCCAGACCGCCCATCAAGCGCTCCAATCGGCCATCCCTTCGATAAATTTACGCAAATTTGCGCGGGAGGCGCTTAGCAATTTGCAAATTGGTAAGATTCCCCAGCGCATTACGCAAAAACACTGAATCGCCCGATAACCATATTGGGCGCGGCACAGGGCCGTTTTGGGGACGTTAAAGACTATGGCGCGCACGCGTATTCTGCTGGTGGAAGATATCTTGGTGCAGGCGATGGCCAGCGCCGCCCATCTGGAAAAGGCGGGCTTTGCGGTGGTAATCGCGCAGACCGGCGAGGATGCGCTGCGCCTGCTGGCCGAGGAAGGGCCGTTTGCCGCGATGCTGCTCGATCTCGGCCTGCCCGATATGGACGGGCTGGATGTACTGCGCCAATGCGCCGAGCGGCTGCACACGATGAAAGTGGTGGTCACCACCGGCGATGCCTCGCTCACCCGCGCGATCGAGGCGATGCGGCTGGGGGCTTTTGAATTTCTGGTCAAACCTGCGGCGGGCAAGCGGCTGGTGAGCGTGATGGAGAGCGCGGTGGCGGCGGTGGCCGATACGCCGGAGCCGGAACCTGCTGCCGTGCCTGTTCACACGCCTGCCCCTGCCCGCCGCCGCAGCGCCGCCTTGGGAACGCCTTCCAGCGGTTTTATCGGCACATCGCCGGTGATGCGCGAAATCTATCGCCAGATCGCCTGTGTCGCACCCAGCAAGGCCACGGTGTTCATCACCGGCGAGAGCGGCACTGGCAAGGAAGTCTGCGCCGAGGCGATCCACGCCGCCAGCGGTCGCGGCAACGGGCCCTTCATCGCGGTCAATTGTGGGGCGATCCCCGAAAATCTACTGGAATCCGAGCTGTTCGGCCATATGAAAGGCTCCTTCACCGGCGCCTTGTCGGACCGTGTCGGCGCGGTGCAGGCGGCCGATGGCGGCACGCTGTTTCTCGACGAGATCGGGGAAATGGCGCTGCCGCTTCAGGTCAAATTGCTGCGCTTTTTGCAAACCGGCACAGTGCAGCGCGTGGGTTCGACACGGGTCGAGCCGGTGGATGTACGCATCATCTGTGCCACCAACCGCGATCCCTTGAGCGAAGTGGCACAGGGCCGTTTCCGCGAGGACCTCTATTACCGGCTCGCCGTGGTGATGCTGCACATGCCCGCCCTACGCGAACGGGGTGATGGCAACGGCGGCGATGTGCCGCTGCTGGCCGATGCTTTCCTCAAACGTTTTGCCGCCGAGGAGGGCAAGAGTTTCCGCCCGCTGGGCGCCGAACATATGGCGGCGCTCTGCGCCTATCCGTGGCCCGGCAATGTGCGCGAGTTGCAGAATGTGATGCGTCGCGCCGCCGTGCTGTTTGAAGGGCCGGACCTGCCGTTGCGCGCCCTGCCCGCCGTTCCGCCGCAACGCGCCAGCGCCGCGCCGGTGACGCTGGTGTCCAGCACACCCGCAACCGCGCCCGCGCCTCAGGCCATGCCGCCCGCCGAAACGGATCTGGCGCAGGCCTTGGCAGGCATGACGCTGGACCAGATCGAGCGCATCGCGGTGGATGGCGCGATTGCCGCAGCTCAGGGCAGCCTGCCCGCCGCCGCGCGGATGCTGGGGGTCAGCCCGTCGACGCTCTATCGCAAGCGCGAGCGCTGGGACGAGGAGGCCCGCGCCAGCGCCTGATTACCGGCGACCTGATCACCAGTCGCCGCTATCGCCCGAATCGCCGCTGTCCCACGACGAATCCGACAGGCCAAAATCGCTGCCGCCCATATCGGCATTGCTGTTGCCCGCGTCCCAACCGCCGCTGTCGGGGCGTTCGCGGCGCTCGCCCTCGTGGTTGCCGAACATGCCGTCGATGATGCGCTCGCCGGCCGCAAAGCCGACGCCCGCCGCCGCGCCCGCCGCCAGATTGCCCATCAGACCCGAGCCGAAACCGCCCTGCTGCTGGGGATAGCCGCCCTGCGGACCATAGCCATTGGGGCCATAATTGGGGTTGTAGCCGCCGCCAACCGGCGGCTGGACAGCATCCTGACGCCGACGGCTGCGAAACAGCGCCAGCAGCGCGAACACCGCCGCCCCCACGATCAGGGCCATGCCCCAGGGAAAGCCGCGCGAGGGCGCCTGCACCGGCGCCTTCTGTTTGGCCACAGCACCGCCCCCCAGTTGCTCCTTCAACGCAGCCAGCGATTGCGGCTGCACGCCTTTAAGCGCCGGATCGATCTTCAGCGCCGTGGCCAGTTCGGCCCGCGCCTCAGGCAGCCGCGCCTGCTTGGCCAGCAATTCGGCCTGCACATAATGGGCCTTGGCGCTGTTGGGGTGATCCTTCAGCACCACTTTCATCATGTCGATGGCCTTGTCCACCTGTCCGGCCTGTGCGGCGGCATAGACCTCGCGCACAGTAGGGTCGGCGGCCATCGCAGGACCGGCAGAAACCGTCAGCATCAACGCCACAGGGGCCAGCAGCCACAGGCGGGATGTCTTCATTGCCTTGCACTCCATTGGCGCGAGGATCGCGCGCTCCATGATCTGGTGCGTTTTATGGCTTTTGCAAGATGAACCCATGCTGTGCGAGCGCGGCCAGCGCGGCATCAAGCGTTTGCTGCGGGCTGCCGCTGGCGTCGATCCGCTGCCAGTCGATCGGGCCGATAGCGTAATCCCTCTGGCGCGCCACCACGGCGGCATCGGCGTCGGAAGCATCATCACGGCGGGCATCCACCCGCGCCACCAGCACCGCTTCGGGCGCCTCGAGCCACAGGCCGAGGAAGGGGGCGCCACAGGCGGCGATTCCCGCCCGCTCCGCCGCATCGGCAAACACCGCATCGGCCACCACCGGCCAATCGGGCAAATCCCGCGCCCGGCGCTCCATCTCGGCATAGACCGCCGCGCTCGCCTCGCGTGTGTAACTCGCGGGGGGCAGACGCTCCTCCGGCGCCACGCCCGCCATCAGCTTGCGCAGCACATCCGAGCGCAACCAGCGCGCACCGGGCGCCGACCCAATCCGCGCCGCCAAAGCACCCGCCAGCGTCGATTTGCCCGTGCATGACAGGCCCCCCACCGCCACCAGTCCGCGCGCGCCGCCCTCCAGAAAGCCGAGCGCCGCATCGAGATAGGCCCGCGCCTCGCCCAGCTTTGTCGCGCGCGTTGCCGAATCCGCCTGCCGCATGGCACCCGCCGCGCCGACATGCGCGCGAATCGCCGCCCGAACCGACAGGAACAGCGGCAGCGCGGGCAGGCCATCCTCCTCGCCGGTCTGCCCGCCAACGCGATCACAATAGCGGTTGAACACCAGATTGGCCTTCTCCCGATGCCCCCGCTCCCACAGGTCCATCAACAAAAAGGCGAGGTCATAGAGCACATCGGTGGTGGCCAGTTCCTCGCTGAATTCAAGGCAATCGAACGCCACCGGCCTCCCCTGCCACAGGCAGATATTGGCCAGGTGCAGATCGCCGTGACAATGACGGACCTTGCCCGCAGCCGCGCGAGCGTCGAGCAGAGGCGCCACAAGGGCCAGCGCGCCTTCCGCCCGCCGGGCCCATAGCGCAACCTTGGAAGCATCGAGCGCGCCCTGTGGCAGAGCGGCAAAGCTGCGCCGGTTGCCCGCGATGATCGCCGCCATCCGCGTCGCGCCCGAGCCTTGCGCCACCGCCGCTTCGGCATGGAAGGCCGCCACGCCATCGGCCAGATCGCGCAGCATCGGCGCGGTCAAACCACCGCGTGCCGCCACCTCGGCAAGTAAATCACCGGAGGGAAAGCGCCGCATCACCACCACATAATCGACCGGATCACCCTCACCCCCCAGCGCCAACCGGCCATCCGCGCCCCGCACCACGGCCTCGACGCCCAGATAGAGATCCGGCGCCGTGCGGCGGTTGAGCGCAACCTCCGCCTCGCACACCGACTTGCGCGCGGCCAAGGTGGTGAAATCGAGAAAGCCCAGATCCACCGCCCGTTTGAGTTTCACCACGCGATCCTCGCCCTGTGACAGCGCCGAAAACTGGCCCAAAAACAGGATCGCCGCATTGGTGTCGATGCGCGCCTCTGCCCCCTGTGCGAGCATGGCAATCGTGGCGCTTTGGTCCTGAGGCGGATGGGGCATGGGGTTGGCTCCTTGCAGCCTTGTGTGTTGCCGCTGGCGAGGGTGAGCGCAAGCCCTTCTCTGGCACCATACTTAAGCAAATGGCCAGATGCATTCGCCAAGAAGCTCGAAAGCATAGTTCGTTAGACTGAGGTCACGAAAGGACGGTTTTCCGTCTGACATCCCCCTTTCGACCAACGGATTCGCCATTTATGCATAGCTCGTCCCAACCGACTGCCGAATCCTATGGGTTAGCGCCGCTCTCCGAGGACAATTATCACCAGTTTCCGAAGGTCAAGGCGCTGGTCGAGCGTCATGCCCAGGCCGCGCTGGACGCGCTCTACGCCCGCATCGCAGCCGACCCGCTGGCGTCCAAGATGCTACCCACACCCGAGGCGCGCGAGAAAGCGGCCGGCGCCCAGTTGCGCCACTGGCAGAACCTGTTTGCAGGCCGTTTCGACGAGGCTGCGACAGAACGCTCGATGAAAATCGGCAAAGTGCATTCCAATATCGGACTGACACCCGCCTATTACATCTCCGGCTATGCGCTGGTGCTGGAAAGCGTCATCAATGCCAGCATGTCGCGCGGGTTGGGTGCGCTGCTGAACGGACGCGGCAAGGGGCGCACCATCGCCACGCTGGTCAAGGCCGCGCTGATCGATATGGAAGTTGCGCTTTCGGCCTATTTCGCCGCCAACGAGGATGCACGCAAGCAGGTCGTGACCGAGATCGGCGCCCGACTGGCCGCGATGGCCGAAGGGGATCTGCAATCCACGTTCCAGAACCTGCCCGCCGGTTATGAGCAAATCCACAAGGATTTCCATAATATGCGCTACCAGATCAGCTCAATGGTGGTGCAAATGGCCGAAGCCGCCGAGTCGGTGGAAGTGGGCGCGCGCGAGATCAGCGTGGCCGCCAGCGACCTGGCCAACCGCACCGAGCAACAGGCGGCGACCATCGCCCGCACCGCCGAGGTTATGCGCCATGTCTCCGACGGCATCGCCACGACGGCGTCGAGCGCACGCGAGGTCAGCCGCTCGATCGCGGAGGTGGATGCCCATGCCAAACAGGGCGGCGAGGTGGTCGAGGCTGCCGTAGCCGCGATGGACAAGATCAAGAACTCTTCCGAGCAAATTGCCTCAATCACCGATGTGATCGAAGCCATCGCCTTCCAGACCAACCTGCTGGCGCTGAACGCGGGCGTCGAGGCGGCGCGCGCAGGCGAGGCCGGCAAGGGCTTTGCCGTGGTGGCCAACGAGGTGCGCGCATTGGCGCACCGCACCACCGAAAGTGCCAATTCGATCAAGGCACTGATCGCGCAATCATCGCAGGATGTCCATTCGGGCGTCGATCTGGTGGCGCAGACCGGCGAGGCGCTGGAGCAGATCATCCGCATGGTGTCGGACACCTCGCAGCAGACCGGCGAAATTGCCGGATTTGCCGAGCAGCAGGCGCAAAGCATGACCCAGCTTACCGCCGAAATCCAGCAGATGGACCTCAACACCCAGCAAAATGCGGCGATGGTTGAGCAATCGAATGCAGCGGCCCGTGGGCTGAGTGATCAATCGACGCTGATGACGCGCATTGTGGCCAAGTTCAAACTGGAACGCCGCGAACAGCTGCGCCCGCCGGGCGAGCGGGGTCAGATCAACCGCCGCGGGCCAGCAGCGCCCAAGGCGGTCAACTGGTAAGTTCGCGCGGGCTGGGCTAGAGTGATGCAATGAGCAGTGCCCCGCCCCGCCTGAAAATCGCGATCCGCATCCTGTGCGGCGACGAGATTGCCATGGGGCCGGGCAAGGCCGACCTGCTCGACGCGATTGTGGCGCAGGGGTCAATTTCCGGCGCCGCACGCGCCATGGGCATGAGCTATCGCCGCGCATGGCTGCTGGTGGATGCCATGAACCGCTGCTGGGCCGAGCCTTTGGTGGAAACCATGCCGAATGGCGCAGCCCGTTCGGGCGCGAGGCTGAGCGCGGCGGGGATCAGGCTTTTGGCGCATTACCGCGCGTTGCAGGCAGCGGCAGCGCGTTTGGAGCAAGGCGAGGATTGGGCCGCGCTGCAGGAAGCGCTATTGCCAGCCCCGCTGGCGCATCAGGCCTGAGGGCGTTGGCGCATTTCTGCGCATGCCGTCGGCTGCGGGCTTGATTTGAACTGCTGCGCTGCCTAGGGCCTGTTTCAGTTTTATGACAATCGTGTGTCACGCACGCTTGTAAACCCGGGATCGAACACCATCCGCCAGATTGCCGCCTTGCCCTATCGCCGCGTTGGCGATGCTCTGGATGCTCCGGTCGAGGTGCTGCTGGTCACCTCGCGCGGGTCGGGGCGCTGGGTGGTGCCCAAGGGCAATCCGGTGAAAGGTCTGGTCGCCCATGCCGCTGCCGCGCAGGAGGCATGGGAGGAAGCGGGCGTGCAAGGCTCGGTCTGCCCCGCCCCGATCGGCGACTATCGCTATCGCAAACAATTGAAGTCCGGCGCCTCGCTGATGATGGAGGTCCGGCTGTTTCCGCTGGCCGTAACCGGCGAACTGGACGACTGGCCCGAGGCGGGTCAGCGCACGCGGCAATGGTTTCCGTTGAAAGAAGCCGCCGAACTGGTTGACGAACCGGATCTGAAAGAGCTTATGCGCTCCTTCCGCTCTGCCGATTTTGCCGCCGCCAGCCGCGCGGCCTTCGGTGTCAGCGTGGCGCAGGTCAAAAAGGGTTTTCGCATGTTTCACTGGTTCCAGTCGCTGTTGCCCAAGCAGGGGAATTTCTTCGCGCTGTTCGAGGCCCACGCCACCACGTTGACCGCGGGCAGCGACGCGCTGGCCCGCCTGTTGCAGGGCGGATCGGGCATGGGCCAACACATCAAGGAAATCATCGAGCGCGAGGAAGAGGCCGACTCGATCACGCGCGAGGTGCTGACCACTGTGCGCAAGACCTTCCTCACCCCGTTTGACCGCGGCGCGATCACCAGCCTGATTTCCTCGATGGACGATGCCATCGACCAGATGCAGCAGACCGCCGGCGCGATCAGCCTGTATGAGGTTACCGAGTTCGAGCAGGAAATGCGCGATATGGCCGCGATCATCGTCGATGCCGCGCGTCTGCTGGCCGAGGCGCTGCCGCTGCTGCGCGATATTCACGACAACGCCGCGCGCCTGCACGAGTTGACCGAACGCCTCGTACGCATGGAAGGCCAGGCCGACGATATTCACGCCAAGGGGCTGAAGCGCGCCTTCAAGCAATTCGGCAAGAGCGAGACGCTGACCTTCCTGATCCAGCGCGAGATCTACAGCCATCTTGAAAAGGTGGTGGACCGGTTCGAGGATGTCGCCAACGAGATCGACGGTCTCGTGATCGACCACGCTTAAACGCTCGCTGGCCGGGGGGATTTCCCATGAACCATGTGATGGTGGCGATGCCGTTGATCGTGGCGCTGGTGGCGCTGGCGCTGGCGTTCGATTTCATCAACGGCCTGCATGATGCGGCCAATTCGATCGCCACGGTGGTCTCCACCAAGCTGCTCTCGCCGGTGCAGGCGGTGTTGTTCGCCGCCTTTTTCAACTTTGCCGCCTATTGGTTCTTCGGGCTGAAAGTGGCCGAAACCGTGGGCAAGGGCATCATCAACAAGGAACTGGTGACGCCGCATGTGATTTTCGGCGCGCTGGTGGGCGCGATGGCGTGGAACGTGTTCACATGGCTGCGCGGCATACCCTCCTCCTCCAGCCACGCGCTGGTGGGTGGTCTGGTGGGATCGGGCGTGGCCCATGCCGGCGTCGGCGCCATCGTGTGGGGCGGCATCGCCAAGACCACCAGCTTCATCGTGCTGGCGCCCTTGCTGGGCATGATGATGGCCATGATCCTGATGGCGATCACCTCGTGGGTGTTCGTAAAGGCAACCGCCAACAGCGCGGAAAGCATTTTCAAGAAACTCCACATCCTCTCGTCGGCCGCCTATTCGCTGGGCCACGGCTCGAACGATGCGCAAAAGACGATGGGCATCATCGCGGTGCTGCTCTATTCGCAAAACCTGCTGGGCGGCACTTTCCATGTACCCGAATGGGTGGTGATCTGCTGCTATGTGGCGATGGGCCTCGGCACGCTGTCGGGCGGGTGGAAGATCATCGAGACGATGGGCAGCCGCATCACCAAGCTCTCGCACCATCAAGGCTTCTGCGCCTCGCTGGGCGGATCGCTGCTGCTGTTCGGCGCGAGCGCTTTCGGCATTCCGGTGTCCACCACCCACACGATCACCGGCTCGATCATGGGCGTGGGCGCGGCGCGGCGCACCAGCGCGGTGCGTTGGGGCGTGGCGCAAAGGTTGGTGATGGCATGGATCGTTACCATTCCGGCGGCGGCCATGGTGGGCGCGGCCTTCTATTGGGTCGCAATCGGTATCGACAAGATCTTCGGATAAAAACGTTGGGATGAGGGGCGCCTAGCGCTTCTCACCCTCGAAGTTCAGCAGCAACGAGCGTGGCGCGCCACAGCGCTTGATGGCGGCGTTCACATGCCGCGCTCTTTCCTGCGCCAGCGAGCCGGACACCAGCACATGGGCGCGGCCATAGGCCACGTCCTGCGCGGTAAAGGGCTTGGTCCCCTTGGGCGCGCTCTCGCCGCCCACCACAAACACCATATAGTTCAGCATGTCGGCCAGTTGCGCATTATCCGCGATCCGGCTGTGCGCGATATTGGGCAGACGGGTGAGATAGGTCCGCCCCTCCTCCGTGCAGGCCAGCCAGCCCACGCGCCCCGCCAGTTCGGGCAGATGCGCAGGCGCCGAGCGGCCGCCGGTGCCGTGGCAACCCGCACAATGCTCGATAAAGTCGATATGCGCCTGATCCGGATCGGCCATCGCACCGGCAGGAGCGGCAGCATAAACACCCCCGCCCGCAAGTGCGCCGGCCAGCGCCAGACCCACAGTCACCCGCATCAGGCCAAAACCCATCAGGCCGGTCCGACCATCACCGCCGTCGAGCAATGGTATTCCATGCTCTGCGTGCCGAAACACCAGATGATGTTGTTGTTGAGCTGCGGCACGTAAAGCTGCGTTTCGCGATCAGTATTGTCGCATTCGCACTGGTTGCACATCGGCTTGCCGCAGCAATCGCGATAGGCGATCATATAGGCCTTGCCATCATCGGGATTGATGCAGGTGCCCACCCACGACACCGGCGAAGGCTCCGCACCTGCCGGACAGGAATGGATGCCGCCGCCGCAGCAGGTGCAGAGCGAACCGTCGATCGCGCAATAGCGCCAGTAGTCGCAGGCGTTCTCGTCCTTGGTCTGGGCGTTGCGGGCAAAGGCGGTTTTCGCCTCGGGGCTACGGTCGGGCTTGGCCGCGCCCGCGCGGCTGACCGGCAGCAGCGGAAAGACGGGTGCCGCCACCAGCGCGGTTCCCACCCGCGCCAACATTCCGCGGCGCGAGGTGCCACCGGCAAAGCGCCGCAGGAATTTTTCCGTGGCGGAATCGGCGTTGAACAGTTTCATGTCGGATGCCTCCCTTGCCGCGCCTCAGGCCGTGGCCTTGAGCGTGGTAATATAGTCCTGAACGCTGCGCACACCCATTTCATGGGCGATCACAAGGCTCTCGAGATGTTCGCGGCTGTTGACCAGCCCCTTGGCCAGCACCACGCCTTCCGGATCAAGCAGCACGGCAAAGGGCAGCTTGCCCACGCCGAAGGCCATGCCCACTTCCGGCCCGTTGATGAAGGGATAGCGCTCCAGCCCGTAAATCCGCACCATGCCGCGCTGGATCGCAGCATCGTCATCGCCCACAAAGGACAGCGCGATACGCTCGTCCTCGGCAAAGCTCTTGGCTACGGGAATCAGCCCCTTGCACAGCGGGCACGAGGCCGAAACGAACATCAGCAGGCGCAGTGTCGTTCCCGCCAGCGGCCCGCCCACCGTCACATGGCTGCCATCGAGCAGATGCCCTTCAACCATCGGCGCGCCATCGCCCACCGCAGGCCCGCCCGCGGTGGTCAGCGCGCCGGCGGGCGCCACGCGCATGTGCAACACGCCCACCTGCCGCGCCAACGCCAGCACCGCCACCACCAGCCCGAGGATCACCAGCCAGGCGATGACCTGCGCGATTACCAGCGAAACGATCATCCAGCCTATCTCCTAACCGGCTTCAAAATATGGGCATCAGGGCCGCGCAGCAGCGCCACCAGTGCATTGAACAAAGTATAGCCGAGCGCCACCGCCAGCCCGCCGGTCATCACCGAGAGCAGATCAAGCCCGCCCAGCGGTTGCCACAGCAGCCCCGCAAACAGCAAGGGCAGCGCCAGCAGCACATTGCGCCCCACCAGCCACCAGCTCAATGGCTGGCGCGTATCGGGATCGCCGCAACCACAGTCGATAAAACCGCGCCCGCGCCGCAGATTGACCGCCATCGCCAGCGCGAACACCAGCAACAGCCCCGCCGCGGCCAGACCAGCACCAAGGGCAAGCACCCGCAGCACCGGCGCCAGCAGCAGCGCGATCCCCAGCGCCAGTTCCACCAGCGGCAACAGCATGGCCACCGGCGCCACCGCCCATGCGGGCAACAGGCGGTAATTGCCGACAACCCCCGCCATCACCGCGCGATGGCGCCAATGCCCGAACGCCGCCGCCAGAAACACGAGTCCCACGCCCAGCACCACGGCGCCGGTCACCACCGCCAGAACCAGTCCCGCCGTGGACGACAGCAAAATCAAGGCTCGACCACCTGGATGATACCGCTACCCGCGTGATGGACCTTCTTGGGCTCGTCCCACGTCTTGGGATCGATGATGTAGCCATCCTGCTTGAAGCCGGTGACCATCAGCTTGGGGGTGGCGGTCTGGGTCACGGCGATGTTCACCACCGGATCGGGCAAGGCAAAGCGCTTGACCACCTTCTTGGTGGTCAGATCGAGATCCCACACCTCGCTGGCCGGCGCCTTCTGCGACCAGAACTCGCCCATATGCATCAGCACATAGAGGTGGTTCGAGGCCTGATGCCATGCCTGCGGCTGGAACCCGCCCGGATACCAGTTGATGTCGAGCGGCTTGGTCTCGCCCGCGCGCAGGCCTGCCGCCTGCTGGATCGAGAAGGGCGCCGCCACGGTCGAGGTTGCGCCGATCTTCGCGGTATAGACGAGGCCGGTGTAGCTCAGGAACACCGCTTCCTTGCGGCTGATCGAATAGTTGAAAGCATCGTAGATCGGGTCGGCGGTGGCGGCAAAAAAGGGCGTGCTGCGCGTCACGGCGCCCGCCTTGGGGCTGGCCAGATCGAGCGTCGCCAGCGAACCGTCCGAACAGAGCGAGACCAGCCCGCCCTTCACCGGCATCAGCCCCGCGCAACCGGGCAGATCCACGGTCTTGGCAACCTTGCGTTTGGCCAGATCGACCACATGCACCATGCCCGCCGGGTTGAAGTCGAACACATATGCCGACTTGCCATCCTCGGTTATCACGAAGTTATTGAGCTGGGCGCCGATGATCAGGCGGCCCGGCAGCGGGATTTCCGCCTGAAGTTTCAACGTGGCGCTGTCATAGACGCTCAGCATATCCTGCCGCGTGCCACGGTTGCCCTTCGACCAGATCGTCTCGGACACGTAATAGGCCTTGCCCGCCGGATCGATGGCAAGGTCAGAGCGGCGGCTGGTGTCGATCAGCCCCATCATCTTGCCCGACGTATCGTGGATGGCCGAACCGTCGATGTTGAAATTGGCGCGAATAAAGAACCAGTCTTTCGAAGGGGCCGGCAGCGTCTTGACTTCACTCTGCTCCGATTCCTGATCGGCGGCCATCGCGCTGCTGCCCAGCATCAGCGCGGGCGCGGCCATCAGGGCGCAGGCCGCCGCCAGAGGCGCCAGCGCAAGCCTCGCCGTGGAACGGGTGCGGGCATGGATCATCGCTTGGGTCTCCTTTGCGGGGCGCGGACATCTTTCGATGGCAAGTTTGACATGTGTCCTGATTTGAGCAAGCCCCGTAGCCACCGCATAAGCCAAAAGACGTAGGCCAACGAAAGAACGCCAAATCAACGTATAGAGCGCAAAGTCGATGCCGCAAGACGCGGCCCCAATCCACCCCTGCCGCCTGTGGAAGCGATCAGCACCGCCACCACACCACCGGCCACCGCCAGCCCCGCCGCGATCAGCAGGCCATAATCGGGCATCGCCCATATCATGCCCGAGCCCAGCGCGGGGCCCGCCGTCATGCCCAGATTATGCGTGGCCGCCACAAAGACGCGGAAACGCGATGACAGGCTCATCGCCGTGGCCAGCGCCGAGGTGCGGATGATGATCGCGGTCGATCCGATGTTGAGCATCACCATCGAGGCAACATAGCCCAGCCCGCCGCCCACATCGGTCAACACCAGCGGCGAGAGCAGCGACAGGCCGACCAGCACCGCCGTGAGCGGCAGAGGCACCAGACGCCGCTCGCGAATCACCGNNCCCGCCAGCGAACCCAGCGCCACCGCGCGGCCGATCACCTGCTCGTCAAACCCTGCCGCCGTAGCCATCGCGCCCGACAGGCTCCACACCATCATCGTCGCGCAGATGAACCAGAAGCAGGCCCAGGCCATCGCCCAGCCCGCCAGCGGGGTCGGGCTGTCGCGATGCAAGGCCGCCTGCTGCCTCACCTTCGTCAGCCCCGCCATGCC
>DDES01000038.1 GCA_002336765.1 Novosphingobium sp. UBA1948
CCCGGCTGTCCTCCGGGCTATGTCGTGCGGCGCGAGGCGGTCGCCTATGTGGCGCCCGTGCCCTATGCCGCGCCGACTTGGTATCGGCCGTGGGTCTATTCCGGCGGCTACTGGACCTATCGCGCCTATCCCTACAGCGCATGGTATTATGACACCTATCGCGGCCCGCGCGCCTATGGGCACCCCCAATGGCGCCCGATGCCGCCGCGTCCCGTCTATGGCGGTGGCTGGCGGGGCGATTGGCACGGGCACGGCTACGGCCACCATCGCCCGTAACCCGCGGGTCAGGATTGCGCATGGAATCTTTAACCCGCCTGCGATAGACGAACCCAGGCCCGAGAGGCCGCAAGTTTCCCGAGGGCGCGACACAGCAGTCGCGCCCTTGCCGCAAGGTGATCCATGACCATCGCTCCTTCTGCCAAGACCTTCGCGCGTATCGCGCTGCCGCTGGCGTTGGCCTTCGTCACCTTCATGGCGCTCTCGCCCAGCCCGCCCCACACCCCGATCGACCGCTTTGGCGACAAGGTGCAGCATATGAGCGCCTTCGGCTCGCTGGCGATCCTCGCGCGGCTGGCCTATCCGGCGGTTCCGCCATGGCGAGTGCTGGAACGGCTCGCCTTTTTCGGCGCGCTGATTGAGGTGTTTCAGGCTATCCCCTCGCTCCACCGCAGTTGCGACTGGCGCGATCTGGCCGCCGATGTGATCGCGCTCTGCGTGGCACTGGCGATCTTCGCGGGATGGCAGAAAATGACGGGTCACCGTTAACGGCGCCACGACTATGTAGCAAATTTTTTGCTGGATGGCTGCAAGACAATGACATTGCCCACGGGCGATTCGCGGCGCATTAGGGGCGCGATCCCCCGATAGAGCTTCTTTTAACGGAAGCTTCATGGAGCATTTCATGAGAAAATTTATGCTGTTATCGCTGGCTGCAGCCGCGATGGGCGCTGCCACGGCACAGGCAGCGCCCCTTCCCTCCCCCGCGCTCGACTTCCACCTGTTCGAATCGAAGCTGGCCCGTTCGGGCGATGTTTCCGAAGGCTATGGCGAAGTACGCGGCGCGATCGCAGCGGGCGAAGATGTGACCAGCGCCGTCTCGGTGCTGCGTCATGCCGGCGCGCATTGCCAGTCGGTCAACGGGCATAAATCCGTGCTCGAATGCTATTACCGCGAAGTGCTCGGCGTGGCCGACTATACCACCACCTATGCCACATGGGATGTGCGCCTCCAACTGAACGACGGCAAGGTCGCGGCGGTGGCGGTGGAACGCACCACCGACCAGTCCTGATCCCATTCCGGCTCCGGCCGGTCCACCGCGCTACCTCCTCCCCTCCCCCTGTCCCGCAAAGCGTAGCCCCTGTCTTGCCCGCCAAGCCTGTCCCCCGACGTAAGGCCCGACTTAAGGATTGCCCCCGAGCCGGCAAATTGGCAACGCTTGCGCGCGGTCATGGTCCCCTTGCCATGACCGCGCGAGGGATAGCGTCCTATGGACATTGCAGCGGCCAAGACTTTTCTGGAAGTGGTGCGCACGGGCAGCTTCGTGAATGCCGCCACCGCGCTCAATCTGACGCAGACGGCGGTGAGCGCGCGCATCCGCGTGCTGGAGGAGCAACTGGGCCATCCGGTGTTCATCCGCGCCAAAACGGGCACCACGCTTACCCGCGCGGGCGAACAGTTCCTGCGGCATGCCACGATGCTGGTGCAGACATGGGAGAATGCCCGCCGCGCGGTGGCCCTACCGCCCGGAAGCCCGATGGCGGTTACCGTCGGTGTGGAACTGAGTCTGTGGGATCCGCTACTCCGGCACTGGCTGCAATGGATGCGCCGCGAATGTCCCGATATCGCGCTGCGCGTGCGCATTGCCCCGCCCGACGCGCTGATGGCGCAAGTGCAGGACGGCTCGCTCGATGTGGCGGTACTCTATGGCGCGCCGCAGATGCCGGGCGTCATCACCGAATTGCTGATGGAGGAACGGCTGGTGCTGCTCTCGACCGGACCGGACTCTGGCGATCCCCTCTCGCCCGCCCATCATGTCCGCGTCGATTGGGGCGAGGATTTCGACGCCCGCTATCGCGCCGCCTTTCCCGATTCCGTCGAACCGCTGGTCGCGATCAGCTATGGCCCGCTGGCGGCGGAATATCTGCTGGCCACGGGCGGCAGCGCCTATTTCCGCAAGAGCTTTGCCCGCCCGTGGGTGGAAAGCGGACAGTTCCGGCTGGTGGCCGGCGCGCCGGAGTTCCCCTACCCTGCCTATCTGGCGCATTCGGCCAAGCTGGATCCGGCCGTGATGGCCAGCTTGCGCGAGGGTCTGCGCGCGGCGGCGGCGATGATGGAAGGCTGATCGCCCTTCTGCAGGCACTGCCTGCATGACGGGACCGGATGCACAGGGCTGGATTTATTCAGCCAAGACGGCGCTGGCCGCGCTGCTCGCGCTATGGATCAGCATGGCGGTGGGTCTGCCCATGCCCTTTTGGGCGATGACCACGGCCTATATCGTCAGCAATCCGCTGTCGGGCGCCACACGGTCCAAGGCGATCTATCGCGTGATCGGCACGGTGATCGGCGCGGCTGTAGCGGTGGCGTTGGTGCCGATGCTGGTGGAATGGCCCGAATTGCTGTGTCTGGCGCTGGCGCTGTGGGTGGGCGGATGCCTTGCGGTGTCGCTGCTCGACCGTTCGCCGCGCGCCTATGTGATGATGCTGGCGGGCTATACCGCCGCGCTGATCGCTTTTCCCAGTGTGGACAGGCCCGAGACCGTGTTCGACGTGGCTTCGGCGCGGGTGACCGAGATCGTGCTGGGCATTACCTGCGCCACGCTGTCGCACAGCCTGCTGTGGCCCCGCTCGGTGGCCAGCGCACTGGCGCCCCGCCTGCGCGGGTGGCTCGCCGACGCGCATCTGTGGCGCAGCGATATTCTGGCCGATGCGGGCGATGATGCCATGCGGCGCGACCGGCGCAAGCTGGCGGTAGACGCGGTCGACTGCACTTTGCTCGCCACCCACATCCCCTTCGACACCTCGCACTGGCGCGAGGCGACCGCCAGCGTGCAGGCGCTGTTGCGTCGCTATCTGCTGCTGATGCCGGTGCTCTCGGGGCTGGCCGACCGCCACGGCGCGTTGACCGGCGGGCGTGATCGCTGGTCGCTGCTCCTGCGCGAAAGTCATGACTTGCGCGCGGGGCAGGCCGACCGGTTGCTGGAGGAATGCGAGCAATTGCTGGTCCATCTGGAGGATCCCGCTATCCCCGCGCCCTTTGGCGTCGATGAAAAGGCTGGCAGCATCACGCTCCATGCCGATCCCGGCGCGTCGCTGCTGTCGGGCCTGTCGGCGGCGCTGGCCATCGCGCTGGTCTGCGCGATCTGGATCGGTTCGGGCTGGCCCGATGGGGCCTCGGCGGCGGCGATGACGGGGGTGATCTGCTGCCTGTTTGCCGCGCTCGACAATCCGGTGCCCGCGATGCTGGGCTTTGGCCTGTCGATCATCGCGGGCATTCCGCTCGCCGCGCTCTATCTTTTCGCGATCCTGCCGCAGATCGATGGCTTTCCGCTGCTGGCGCTGGTGCTGAGCTTTCCGCTGCTGGGGCTGGGTCGGCTGATGTCGCATCCGCGCCTTGCGTTGCCCGCGGTGGCCTGCGTGATGGGCTTTTGCAACGCCATGGCCTTGCAGGAGAGTTTCAGCGCCAATTTCGCCCGCTTCCTCAACGTCAATCTCGGTCAGATCGTGGCCGTGGTGGTCAGCGCCGGGGTCACGGCGGGGTTGCGCACGGTGGGTAAGGACAACGCTATCGCCCGCCTCAACCGCCGCCTGCGCGCCGATCTGGTGGGCATGGCCTCGGCCGCCACGCCGCCCGACCCGTTGATCGCGCTGGGGCGCAGCACCGACCAACTGGCGCTGATCTCGCAGCGGCTGGGCGACGAGACCGACGATGCCCACGCCGGCCTGACCGAGGTACGCATCGCGATGAACATCATGACCGTGCAGCACCTGCGCGCGCAGGCCAGCATGCCCTTGCGGGGCGCCATCACCACGATGTTGGCCCGCATCGCGCGCTGGTATGGCAAGGATGCCCGCAAGGCGCCTGCCCCGCGCGACCTGCTGGCCAGCATCGACGCCGCGCTCGATCTCGCCCTGCGCGAGCCGGACCATCCGGCGGACACATCGCTGCCCCTGCTGCTGCCTGCCCCCGATCAGGGCCGCGCCGCGCTGGTGGCCTTGCGCCGCAACCTGTTCCCCGAGGCGCCGCCCTTCCACGCGGGAGACACGGTGTGAATGGCGAATATGCCGTAGCTGGCGTGCTGATTGCCGCCGCGCCCGTCCATGCCTGCGTCGCGCTGGTGCTGGCCCTGTTGCTGCACCGCTTGCTGATCGTGTGGGGCGCCTATCGCTGGATCTGGCATCCGGTGCTGTTCGACAGCGCGATGTTTGTCGTGATCTGGGCGCTGGCCTCGCTGTGGTTGCCCCCTTTGTTGCATGGATGGATTTTGTGAGTTTTGACCAGTGAGTTTTGAACTGTCGCCCCCGAGACAAAAAGCCGTCCGCTATGCCGTGACCGGCCTGCTGCTGCTGGCGGCCCTGCTGGCG
>DDES01000011.1 GCA_002336765.1 Novosphingobium sp. UBA1948
TCATGCCGCGCCCTCATCGGGGCCGGCGCTCACGCTTTCGGCCGGATTCTAGATTTCGGCGGATTTTAGGCCGGACAGGGTTTTCTCCGCGCGGGCGACGGGCTAGCGTCGCTGTCGGCATGGACGTTTATCTTCCCATCGCGAATCTCTCGGTCAACGGGCTGGTCATTGTCGGCCTTGGCCTGCTCACGGGTATGCTGTCGGGCATTTTCGGGGTGGGCGGGGGGTTTCTCACCACGCCTTTGCTGATCTTCTATGGCATCCCGCCCACGGTGGCCGCGGCCTCTGCCGCCACGCAGGTGACGGGCGCCAGCGTGTCGGGCGTGTTCGCTCATTCCAAGCGCGGCGGGGTGGATTACCAGATGGGCGGCGTGCTGGTGGCGGGCGGCGTGATCGGCACGGGGATCGGCGCGCTGCTGTTTGGCCTGCTGGAACGGCTGGGGCAGATCGATACGGTCATCAATGTGCTCTATGTGGTGATGCTGGGCAGTATCGGCGGGCTGATGGCCAGGGAAAGCGTCGCCACCCTGCGCGCGGGCCGGCATGGCACGCGGCCGGTGGCCAAGCGGCGGCACCATCCTCTCGTGGCCAGCCTGCCGGGGCGTTGGCGCTTCTATCGTTCGGGTCTGTATATCTCGCCCTTGGCGCCTCTGTTGCTGGGCGTGTTCACGGGCATTCTCACGATGCTGATGGGCATTGGCGGCGGCTTTGTGCTGGTGCCCGCCATGCTCTACATTCTGGGCATGAGCGCGGCGGTGGTGGTGGGGACCAGCCTGTTCCAGATCCTGTTCGTCACCATGGCCACCACCATGATGCATGCGCTGACCACCCATGCGGTGGATATCGTGCTGGCGGCGCTGTTGTTGCTGGGGTCGGTATCGGGGGCGCAACTGGGGGCCAAGTTTGCGGGCAAGGCCAGTCCGGTCAAGCTGCGGCTGGTGCTGGCCACGATCGTGCTGCTGGTGGCGGCGCGCATGGTGCTGGGGCTGACATGGCGGCCCGACGACATTTTTACGGTGAGCCTGCTGTGAGGGGGCGGCTGTGAGGTGGCTGCTGGGCCTGCTGGCCTTGGCGCTGTTGGGCACAACCGCGCGCGCGGCGGGGCGTGATCCCATTCTGGTGGTGGATGCCAGCCAGCACCGGATCGCCCTGCAACAAGGCTTTACCGGCACGCAGATTCTGCTGTTTGGCGCACTGTTGACGCCCGAGGGCGCGCGCGCCGCCAAGGATTATGACATCGTGGTGGTGGTGGAGGGGCCAACCCGCCCGATGGTGCTGCGTGAAAAGCGCAAGATCGCGGGGCTGTGGGTCAATGCCGACAGCACCACGCTGCGGTCGGTCCCCAGCTTCTATGCGCTGGCGGCCAACCGGCCGGTGAAGGACATTGTGGGCGAGCGCACCGCGGCGATTTACGAGATGGGGCTCAATGCCTTGCAACTCTCGCCCTCGGGCAGCATCGATCCGGCGCTGCAGGCCCATTTCGCGCAAGGTCTGGTGCAGGTGATGGCCAAGCAAGGGCTTTACGCGCAGGACGAGAAAGCGGTGAGCGTCAATGCGCAGGTGCTTTATTCGGCGCGTATCAGCCTGCCTTCCAGCGTGCAAGCGGGCAGCTATACCGCCGAGACTTTCGCGGTGAGCAAGGGCCGCGTGGTGGCCTCCGCCTCGACCCGCATCGAGGTGGAGAAGGAAGGCTTTGAAAAGGCCGTGGCCGATTTCTCGCGCCATTATGCCTTTGTTTACGGCCTGTTGGCGGTGGGCCTGTCGGTGGTGATGGGCTGGCTGGCGGGGCGCTTATTTGCACTGATGTAAGCCAAAATTAACCAAACTTGCCGTATTCCTGCCGCCCTATGACGGGTTATCAACCATCCGCGCGGGAAGCATTGCTGTGAACGATATGTCACCTCGGGGCTTTGCCGAGCCAAGTTCAACTGGCGCCAACGCCGATCAGCCTTTGGGCATTGTGCTGGAGATCGCCGGTTCGGGCGGTCTGGTGGCGCTGGATCCGCAGCGTCTGGGCGAACTGGTCGACGATCCCGATCCCAGCGTTTCGCTGTCGGGCCATGTCGGCAGCCAGATCCGCATCCGCGTGGGCGACACATGGATTCTGGGCAGCATCCGCAACCAGAAGAACGGGCGGCGCGGCGACGAGGGCATTATCGCCAATGTCGACTTTCTGGGCGAGGGCACAGCCTTGCCCGATGGCGGGATGACAGCCTTCCGGCGCGGTGTGACGCGCTATCCCATGCCCGGTGCTCTGGTCTATCCGACCTCGGCGCGCGACCTCTATGCGGTGTACAAGGGCGACGGGCGCGACGCGATCGAGATCGGCACCGTGCATCCCACCAAGGATATCCGCGCCAACCTCTATGTCGACCAGTTCCTCGGCAAGCATTTCGCGCTGTTGGGCAGCACCGGCACCGGCAAGTCGACCAGCCTTGCCCTGATCATGCACCGCATCTGTCAGGCCTCGCCCGAGGGCCATATCCTGATGATCGACCCGCATGGCGAATATTCCAGCGCCTTTCGCGATACGGGCCTGATCCTTGATGTTTCCAATCTCCAGCTTCCCTATTGGCTGCTCAATTTCGAGGAGCATTGCGAGATCCTGTTGACCGGCACGGGCGACAGCCGGCAGGTGGATGCCGAAATCCTCGGCAAATGCCTGTTGCAGGCGCGCCAGCGCAACCGGCTGGCCGATGCGCTGGGCGGGCGGATCACGGTGGATTCACCGATCCCCTATCTGCTGTCCGATCTTCAGGCGATCCTGATGGCGGAAATGGGCAAGCTCGACAAATCGACCACCACCGCGCCCTATGCCCGCATCCGCACGCGGCTGGAGGAACTCAAGAGCGATCCCCGCTTCAACTTCCTGTTTTCCGGCATGCTGGTGGGCGACACGATGGTCGAGGTGATCACCCGCATGTTCCGCCTGCCCTCGCGCGGGCAGCCGATCTCGATCGTCGATGTGTCGGGCGTGCCTTCGGAAGTGACCTCGACGGTGGTGGCGCTGCTCTCGCGGCTGGTGTTTGATTTCGCCATCTGGGCGCGCGAGGAGCAGACCCGCCCCGTACTGCTGGTGTGCGAGGAAGCGCATCGCTATGTGCCCAACGAGAAACATGCCGATGGTTCGAGCGTGGGCCGCATCCTGTCGCGCATCGCCAAGGAAGGACGCAAATACGGCGTCTCCCTCGGCCTTATCACCCAGCGCCCCTCCGACCTTGCCGAAGGCGTGCTGAGCCAGTGCGGCACGATCATCGCCATGCGTCTCAACAACGAGCGCGATCAGGCTTTTGTGCGCGCGGCCATGCCGGAAGGCGCGCGGGGCTTTCTCGATTCCATCCCCGCGCTGCGCAACCGCGAATGCATCGTCTGCGGCGAGGGCGTGTCGATCCCGATGCGCGTCGCCTTCGATGATCTGGAGGAAAGCAAGCGTCCGGCCTCGGCCGACCCGTCGTTCAGCCAGTTGTGGAGCAGGAGCGGCGACGACGAGGCGATGGTGTACCGCACGGTCCAGCGCTGGCGCACACAGGGGCGCTAGGCGTCTCTCGCCTTGCGCCAGTTGCCCAGCCGGTAGAACCCTGCCGTCAGCCCCACCGCCACCACCGCGCTGAAGGGATAGGCCCACCACAGCGCCTCGCTGCCCAGCAAGGCATGGGTGGCAAAATAGAAGCCGATACGCGCCGGATACATCGCCACCACCATGATGGCGAGGGGCAGCATCACCGCGCCATAGGCCCGCATCGTGCCGCCCAGCACCATCATGATGCCGAACAGCACAAAGGAAATGCTGACGATCGGCTGCATATGCTGGGCGATCGGCACGGCGGGGCTGCCCGGCATGAGGAACATGTGCAGGAGCGGCTTGTCGAACAGCACGATCAGCACGGCCAGCGTGGCGGTGAAGGCCTCGTTGGCCCACATGCCCTGCCATGTGATCGCGCGCACGCGCTGGTGCAGCCCGGCGCCCACATTCTGCGCCACCATCGCCGATACCGCGCTGGCAATGGCAAAGGCCGGCATTTGCAGATAGTTCCACAATTGCATGCTGGCGCCATAGGCGGCCGAGGTGGCCACACCCTCGCGGTTGACCAGCCCGATCATCACCAGCCCGGCCGAGGAAACCACCAGCATCTGCGCGCCCATCGGCAGACCCTTGGTGACGATAAAGCGCAGCTCCCCGCGGCGCGGGCGCAGATAGGCCCATTCGCCTTCGCGCAGCCGCAGCGGTAGATCGCGCGCATAGATCATCCCCGCCATCAGCGCACATCCGGCAAAATTGGCCAGCGCGGTGGACAGCGCGGACCCCGCGATCCCCAGCGGCGGGATCGGGCCAATGCCGCGGATCAACAGCGGATTGGCGGCAATGTCGATGGAGACGGTCAGGATCATGGCATAGAGCGGCAGGCGGCTGTCGCCGATCCCGCGCAGCCCCATCGAGAGCATCACCGACAAAGTGCCAAAGGGCAGGGTGATGAACACCACCCGCAGATAGGCCAAAGCCTCGATCCGGCTCGCCTCGGGCGTGGCCATCAGATGCAGCAGCGGATCGGCAAAGATCCAGCCCACCACCCCGATCAGCGCCGAGAGCACCGTGCAGAAGCCCACGCCCGAGCCAAAGGTCACCCGCGCCGCATCCAGATCGCGCGCGCCGAAACTCTGCCCCACGCGCACCGTGGTCGCCATGCCGAAACCGAACACCGTGGCCATCATCAGGAACATGATGATGTTGACATTGGCCGTGGCCGCCAGCGCGCTTTCCCCGATCAGCTTGCCCACCCAGATCGAGTTGATCGTGCCATTCAGCGTCTGCAGCAGGTTGGAAATCAGCGTGGGGATCGAAAACAGCAGCAGCGTTTTCAGGATCGGCCCCTGAGTCAGGTCGCCGCGCATCGGCTGGGCGTTGTGGGATGGGGCCTGCGAAGGGGCGAGGGCGTCGCTCATGTCCCTCTGGTGTCGCCGGACAGGTGAATATGCAAGCGATCGGTGAGATTATAGCCGTGGTGCAGGCAAATATCCGCCAGCCAGCGCATCCGCGTGTGCAGCGTGGCGGCATCGCGCCCCTCGGGCATCAGCCAGATGCGCCGGGGCGGGATGCTATGCACACGGGCCAGCGCATGCACCTGCTCGGCATCATCGGGCGTGGCCACCACGAATTTGAACACCGCGCGGCCATCCTGCGTCCAGGCGTCGAGCTGCCTGGGTGGCAGGGCAAGGTCGGCGGGATTGCCCGAATGCGCCAGCTTGGGACTGACGTTGAACTGGTGGATGTGCGGATCGAGCGCGGCAGGCAGGGGCACGCTGCCATTGGTTTCCACCTCGACATGCCAGCCTTCGTGCAGCGCGCGCAGCGTGGCCAGCATCCGCGTCAGCGCCGGCCCCTGCAGCAAAGGCTCGCCACCGGTGATAACAAGGCGGTGAACCGGCATGGAGACGCCCAGCTGGTGGATCGTCTCGGCGACATCCTCCTCGCTCATCACGATCTGGTTGGCGGCGCGGTCAAAGGCCACGCCGTCCTTATGCGGGCGGTTGTCGCCTTCAAAACGCCACGTGTAGGCGGTGTCGCACCATGTGCAGGCGAGGTTGCAGCCCGACAGGCGCACGAAGACGCAGGGGCGCCCGATGGACGCCCCTTCACCTTGCAAGGCTGCAAAGATTTCGGCCCTTCCGGCCTCGATCGTTGCCAGCCTGAGCATTACCCCAACCGCGTGAGCGCGGCGGCGAGGCGCTCGGCCTCGGCGCTGTGATGGGCATGGTCGGCGCGGGCCTTGTCGATGGCCTCGGGCTTGGCCTTTTCGACAAAGGCGGGGTTGTTCAGCCGCCCTTCGAGCGACTTCACTTCCTTTTGCGAGGCGGCCAGCGCCTTTTCGAGGCGGGCCTTTTCGGCGCCCACATCGATCAGCCCTTCGAGCGGCACGATCAGGTTGGCATCGCCCGCACCGACCTGCATCGCCGCACCCGCAGGGGCCGGTGCGAAGTGGATTGCATCCAGCCGCGCGAGGCGGTCAATCGCGGTGGGGTTGCGCGCGATAATGCCGCGCGTTGCCTCGCTGGGATCGGGCAGATAGGCGGTGAGGCGCGAGCCGGGGGCAAGACCCAGTTCCACCTTGGCACCGCGCAGATTGCCGATCAGCGCGATCAGCCATTCGACCTCGCGCTTGGCATCGGCGTCCACGCTGGCCTGCGGGGCGGGCCATTGCGCCACGATTAGCTCGCGTTCACGCGTGCCCAGCTTGGCCCAGAGTTCCTCGGTGACGAAGGGCATGAAGGGGTGGAGCATGACCAGAATCTGGTCGAGCACCCAACCGGCCACCGCCTTGGTTTCCTCGTCGAAACTGCCCTTGATCAGTTCGATGTACCAGTCGCAGAACGAGTTCCACACGAACTGGTAGATCGCCTGAGCCGCGGCATCGAAGCGCAGTTCGGCCATCGCCTTGTCCAGCGCGGCGACGGTTTCGACCACCTCGCCGATGATCCACTTGTTGACCGCCGAGGTTGCGGCAGGCGCCGCCACCGAGGTGCTGCCCACAATGCCGTTCGACTGGCAGAAACGCGCCGCGTTCCACAGCTTGGTGGCGAAGTTGCGATAACCCTCGACGCGCTTTTCATCCATCTTCACATCGCGGCCCTGCGATTCCATCGCCGCCATGAAGAAGCGCAAGGCATCGGCGCCATACTGGTCGATCAGGCCCAGCGGATCGACGACATTGCCCTTGGACTTGGACATTTTCTGCCCGTCGGCGGCGCGCACAAGGCCGTGGAGATAAAGCTTCTTCCACGGCACCTCTTTGAGGAAATGCATCCCCTGCATCGCCATGCGCGCATCCCAGAAGAACAGGATGTCGAAGCCCGAGACGAGCAGGTCGTTGGGATAATGCTTCTTGAGCAGCGGCGCGTCGGCATCCGGCCAGCCGAGCGTGGCGAAGGGCCACAGCGCGGAGGAGAACCACGTGTCGAGCACGTCGGGGTCGCGGCTCAGTGCCTTGTCACCGGCGAGCGCCTGCGCTTCCGCCTCACTTTCGGCCACATAGACGCTGCCATCCTCGGCATACCACGCCGGAATGCGATGCCCCCACCAGAGCTGGCGGCTCACACACCAGGGCTGGATATTCTCCATCCAGTTGAAGAAGGTTTTTTCCCAGCTTTTGGGCACGATCTCGATGGCGCCCGAGCGCACCGCCTCGATCGGCTTTTGCGCCAGCACGGCGGCATTCACATACCACTGGTCGGTCAACCACGGCTCGATCACCACGCCGCCACGGTCGCCATAGGGGGTCTGGATGGTGCGCGGCTCGGCCTCGTGGGCCGTCTCGTTGCCTTCCTTGTCCTTGGTGATGTGGGGGACGAGGAAGCCTTCTTCCTTCAGCCGCTCCACCACCGCCTTGCGCGCCTCAAACCGCTCCAGCCCGAGGAATTCGGCAGGGATCAGCCCATCCGCCGTCTGCACCACATTGGCGTCGGCATCGAGCATGTTGAGCATGTCGTTGGCGGCGATACCGGCGCGCTTGCCCACTTCAAAGTCGTTGAAATCATGCCCCGGCGTGATCTTCACCGCGCCCGTGCCCAGCGCCGGATCGGCATGCTCGTCGGCCACGATGGGGATCAGGCGCCCCGTGATCGGCAGTTTCACAAATTTGCCCACCACGCTGGCATAGCGTTCATCCTCGGGATGCACGGCCACGGCCATATCGGCCAGCATGGTTTCGGGGCGGGTGGTGGCAACGATGATATGGTCGCTGCCATCGGCAAGGCGCACGCCATCGGCCAGCGGATAGCGGAACTTCCAGAAGCTACCCTGCACCTCGCGGGTTTCCACCTCGAGGTCGGAAATCGCGGTTTTCAGCTTGGGATCCCAGTTGACCAGACGCTTGTCGCGATAGATCAGCCCTTCGTTGTAAAGATCGACAAACACCTTCACCACGGCCTTGGTGAAATGCGGGTCCATCGTGAATTGCTCGCGGCTCCAGTCCATCGAGCAACCCAGACGGCGCAACTGGCCGGTGATGGTGCCGCCGCTCTCGGCCTTCCATTCCCACACCTTGTCGATGAATTGCTCGCGGGTGTAATTGGTGCGCTTGTCCTGCCGCGCCTCCATCTGCCGCTCGACCACCATCTGCGTGGCGATACCGGCATGGTCGGTGCCCACCACCCACAGCGCATCCTTGCCGCGCAGGCGTTCGTAGCGGATCACGATGTCCTGCAACGTGTTGTCCAGCGCGTGGCCGATATGCAAGGACCCGGTTACGTTGGGCGGCGGGTTCACAATGGTGAAGGGCGCGGCATCGGGGCGCTCGGGGCGGAACAGGCCGCCCTGTTCCCAATGGGCATACCATTTGGCCTCGATGGCGGCGGGATCGAAGGTCTTGTCGAGTTGGCTCTCGGGCGTATGGGCGGTGTCGTCGGTCATGCCAGCGCCTTTGCCAGCCCGCCCGCGCCCATGCAAGGGCCGATGGCGCGCCTCTCGCGCTTGCCGAGGGTGGTTTTTTGGCCCATGCTGCGCCGCATAATGCCCTCGACTTGCGAATTCTCCCTGACGGATGGTGACGAGCACGGTGCCGCTTTGGCGCTGCGCGGCGCTTTGACCATCGCCACGGTGGGCCGGCTCGACCGCGACCTGCGCGCGGCGGGGGCGGATTTCGCCGTGCTCGACCTGTCGGGCGTGGAGGCGATCGACACGGCAGGGGCATGGCTGGCCTATCGTTTGGTGCAGAAGGCCGGAGCGCGGATTGAAGGGAGCAGCGCCGATGCGCAGCGCCTGATCGCCAGCGTGGAACGCGGCGGCGGGGGCGACGCGCCCGTAGCGGTGGAACGGGTCAGTCCGGCCAGCCTGCTCGCGCTGGTCGGGCGGGCGGTGGTGATGGCGATCGGCGCGACCTATGCCACGCTGGGCTTCTTTGGCGAGGTGCTTAGCGCATGGTGGGGGCTGGTGCTGCATCCCTCGCGCATCCGCTGGACGGCCATCGTGCGGCAGGCGCAACTGGTGGGCGTGGATTCGCTGGCGATTGTCGGCTTGATGAGCTTTCTGGTGGGGGTGGTGATCGCGCAGCAGGGCGCGGTACAGCTCCAGCAATTCGGTGCCACGATCTATACGGTCAACCTCACGGGGCGCATTTCGCTGCGCGAGCTGGGTGTGTTGATGACCGCGATCATGGTGGCGGGCCGGTCGGGCAGCGCCTTTGCCGCGCAGATCGGCACGATGAAGCTGACCGAGGAAGTGGACGCNNCGCCGATGGAGGCGCTGGTGCTGCCCCGCGTGATCGCGGCGGTGGTGATGATGCCGCTGCTGGGCGTCTATGCCAGCCTGATCGCGGTGGTGGGCGGCGCGACGATTTCCACGGCCACGCTCGACATTCCTTTCTGGACCTTCCTTGCCCGTGTGCAGGAAGTGGTTCCGGTGGTCGATCTGTGGGTGGGGCTGATCAAGGGGCCGGTGTTCGGCTTTATCATCGCCATGACCGGTTGTTATCAAGGCATGCAGGTGGCCGGCGATTCCGAGCAGGTGGGGCTGCGCACCACGGCGGCGGTGGTGCAGGCGATCTTTGCGGTGATCGTGCTCGACGCGTTTTTCGCGGTGTTTTTCTCGACGATTGGCTGGATATGACGGAAACGGCGATCCGCATCGAGGGCCTCGAAAACCGCTTTGGCGAGCAGGTCGTGCATCGGGGGCTGGACCTTGAGGTGCGGCGCGGCGAGATTATGGGTGTGGTGGGCGGATCGGGAACCGGCAAATCGGTGTTGATGCGCTCGATCATCGGATTGCAGCATCCTGCGGCAGGGCGCATCGAGGTGTTGGGCCATGAGGCGGGCACTGCGCGCATGGCGGGCGAACCGGACATTCGCAGCCGCTGGGGC
>DDES01000187.1 GCA_002336765.1 Novosphingobium sp. UBA1948
CGCGCTTGCCGGTGCGCTTGTACCAAAACACCTGAATGATCACGCTGACCGCCTCGAACACGAACAAGCCGCCGACAATCGCCAGCACGATCTCGTGATGGCTGGCCACCGCGATGGCGCCCAGCGCCCCGCCCAGCGCAAGGCTGCCCGTATCACCCATGAACACGGCAGCGGGCGGCGCATTGAACCACAGGAAGGCCAGCCCGGCGCCCATGATGGCGGCGCAGAAAATCGCCAGATCGCCCGCACGCGGCACATGGGGAATGCCCAGATAATGCGCATAGTCCACACGCCCCGCCAGATAGGCGATGATCGCAAAAGTGCCCGCCGCGATGATCACCGGCATGGTGGCGAGGCCGTCCAGCCCGTCGGTCAGGTTCACCGCATTGCCCGCCCCCACGATCACAAAGGCCGCAAACAGGAAATAGATCGGGCCAAGCGGAATATAGAGCTTGCTGAAGAAGGGCAGATAGAGGTCGGTCGCGCCGATATGCGCCACCATGATCCAGCTCGCAATGCCCGCCACTACAAATTCACCACCCAGCCGCAACCGGCTCGACAGGCCCGCGGTGGAGCGCTTCTTGACCTTGTCATAGTCATCCAGAAAGCCGATCAGGCCAAAACCGCCGGTGACAGCGATACAGGCCCAGACCAGCGGGTTGGAGAGATCCATCCACAGCAATACCGAGCCGAACAATGCGATCAGGATCATCAGCCCGCCCATTGTGGGCGTGCCGCGCTTGGCCAGATGGGTTTGCGGCCCGTCGGCGCGGATCGGCTGCCCCTTGCCCTGCTTCATGCGCAGCATGTCGATAAAGCGCGGCCCGATAATCAGGCCGATCACCAGCGCCGTCGCCAGCGCCGCGCCCGCGCGGAAGGTCTGGTAACGGATCAGGTTGGCCAGACCCGGAAAATGGAACCACTGGGCGAGCAGATAGAGCATAGGGGAGCGCGTTCCCGATTATTGACCGGCGAGGCGGGCGACCAGCGCACCCAGCCCTACCGAATTGGACCCTTTGACCAGAAGGACATCACCCGCCGCCAGCCCATAGTCGGCCAGCGCGGCCTCTGCCTCGGCCACAGTGTCGCAATGCGCGAAGGCAACAGGCTTGCCAAGCGCGGACATGCGGGATTTCCCCAGTTCCTCCGCCAGGGTCGCCATTTCCGCACCCACCAGCAGCGCGAAATCCACCCGCGCCTCTGCAATCGGTTCCGCAAGGGCAGCGTGAAGCCCCGGCGCGAAGTCGCCCAGTTCCTTCATCGCGCCCAGAACGGCGATGCGCCGTTTGGCAGGCGTGCCCCCCAGCACCGCCAGCGTCGAACGCATCGAGGCGGGGTTGGCGTTGTAGCTTTCATCGATCAGCAGCGCCTTGCCGCCGTCGGGCGTGGCGATATCGATGCGCGCTCCGCGCCCCGCCATGCCTTCCATTTCAGCCAACGCCAGACCCGCAGCGCCCAGATCGCCGCCCACTGCGCGCACCGTGGCCATCACGGCCAGCGAATTGGTCACCCAATGCTCGCCCGCTGCCGCCACGGTATAGCACAGGCGCGTGTCGCCCATATCCGCCGTCACCAGCGTGCCGCCCAGCATACCGGGCAGCGCGTCGAGCAGACGCACATCGGCGTCGGGGCTGCGCCCGAAGGTCACCACCTTGATCCCGCGTGCCTGCGCCGCCGCCTTCAGGCGCGGGCAATGCGGGCTATCGGCGGGGATGATCGCAGTGCCGCCTTCCAGCACACCCTCGAAAATCTCGGCCTTGGCATCGGCAATCGCCTCCTCGCTGCCCAGATTCTCGATATGCGCGGGGGCAATGGTGGTGATGACCGCCACATGTGGGCGGACCTGCGTGGTGAGCCCGCTGATCTCGCCCGCATGGTTCATGCCCATTTCGAAAATGCCATAGCGCACGCGGGCGGGCATGCGCGCAAGGCTCAAGGGCACGCCGACATGGTTGTTGTAGCTTTTCACCGAGCGATGCGCGCGACCGTGGCTGGCGCGGTCCAGCGCGGCATAGATCGCCTCTTTCACGCTGGTCTTGCCCACCGATCCGGTGACGCCGATAATCTTGGTGTCGGCCTGCACCCGCGCGCGGGCGGCCTTGGCCAACGCCTGAAGCGCCTTGAAGCTATCCTCGACCAGCACATGCGGCCCGTCAATCGGGCGCTCGACGATCGCCGCCGCCGCGCCGCGCTCGAAAGCGACCGGCAGGAACTTGTGCCCGTCCATCGCCTCGCCGCGCATGGCAAGGAACAGCCCGCCCTCGACGATTTCGCGCGAATCCGTCGCCACGTTGGAGATCAGGAAATCACCCCCGGACGCGCCGCCAACCGTGCCCCCCACCGCCTCGGCAATCTCGGCAGCGCTCCACAGCGCGCGGGGAGCTTCGTCCTCCACCCACAGCGGCCAATCCAGAATCCGCGCCTTCGAAGCCATCACGCTTTCTCCCCCGCCGCTTCGCCCAAACTCTCTCTGGCCACGGTCACATCGTCAAACGGCAGAACGCGCGCCTGTGCGCCCCGCCCGATAATCTGGCCCTGTTCGTGGCCCTTGCCCGCGATCAGGATAATGTCATCCTTGCCCGCCAAGGCGACGGCCTCGGCAATGGCGGCGCGACGGTCGCCGATTTCCAGCACTTGAGCCTTGGCTGAAGCCATACCACCCAGAATGGCGGCGCGGATCGTGGCGGCATCCTCTCCACGCGGATTGTCGTCAGTCACGATGGCGATGTCGGCCTGTGCGGCGGCGATGCGGCCCATCTCGGGCCGTTTGCCCGCGTCACGGTCCCCGCCCGCGCCGAACACCACGATCAACTTGCCAGCCGTATGCGGGCGCAACGCGGCAATCGCGGCCTCCAGCGCATCGGGCGTATGGGCATAATCGACATAGGCGGGCGCGCCCGCGCGGTTGAGCCCTGCCCGCT
>DDES01000066.1 GCA_002336765.1 Novosphingobium sp. UBA1948
GGCGCGTGGCGTGCCGGTGGTGGTGGCCTCGCGCTGCCCCACGGGCGCCACGGCGGGCGACTATGCCACGGGGCAGGCTCTGGCCGATGCGGGCGCGGTGTTCTCCGGCGATCTGGGGCCGACGCAGGCGCGCATCCTGCTGTCCTATCTGGTCGCACTCAGCCTGCCAATGGCCACGATCCACGCCGAATTCGCCCGACGGGGCCAGTTGACGGACCAGCAATGAGCCTTACCCACCGTATTGCCACCGAGGATGACCTGCCCGCGCTGCGCGCGCTGATGGCCCGCGCCATCGACCATTTGCAGAAGGATTTCCTAACCCCAGAGCAAGTGGTGGCCAGCCGCCATGTCATGGGGCTCGACACCCAGTTGATCCGCGACCGGACCTATGTTCTGGTCGAGATCGACGGCGTGCTGGCAGGCTGCGGCGGATGGTCCTATCGCGCCACGCTTTATGGCGGCGATGCCAGCGTGGTGGCGCGCGAGCCCGAGGTGCTCGACCCAGCCAAGGACGCTGCCCGTATCCGCGCCATGTACACCAACCCCGATTTCGCGCGGCGCGGCGTGGGGCGACGGGTGATGGATTTGTGTGAGGATGCGGCCCGCGCGGCTGGTTTCACCCGCACCGAAATGATGGCGACGATGGCGGGCGTGCCGCTCTACCGCGCCTGCGGCTATGAGCCGATCGAAGAGGTGCTGTCCGCGCCGATCGACGGGGTGCGCGTGCCTTTGCTGCGCATGGGCAAGGCGCTTTAGAACGCGCTCCAGTCGTCGTCGCTCGCCAGCGCGAGATTGCCACTCACCATCGGCGCAGGACGCGCGACCGGCGCGGCAACGGCTGCGTCGTCGCGGGTGTTGCTACGACGCAGCGCCTTGTTCGCGCCGCCTGTCTTACCCTCGCGCGTATCGCGGTCGCGCGTGCGGAAGGTCTTGACCATATCGGACAATTGCTCGGCCTCGGCGGCCAGATCGCGGGTGGCCGAACTGGTCTGCTCCACCATTGCGGCGTTGCGCTGGGTGGTCATGTCCATCTCGGACACCGCGCCATTAACCTGATGGATGTTCTGCGCCTGAAACTCGGCGCTACGGGCGATGTCGGCGATGACCTCGTTGATCTCGCCCACACGGCCCATGATCGCGCCAAGCAGATCGCCGGTTTCGCGCACCAGCCCCACGCCGCCGGCCACCTGCACGGCCGAGGTGGCAATCAGTTCCTTGATGTCGCGCGCGGCGTCCGCACTGCGCTGGGCCAGCGCACGCACTTCGTTGGCCACCACGGCGAAGCCCTTGCCCGCCTCGCCCGCCCGCGCGGCTTCAACGCCAGCGTTAAGCGCCAGCAGATTGGTCTGGAACGCAATCCCGTCGATCACGCCGGTGATATTGCCGATCTGGGCGGCGGAAGCCTCGATGGCAGCCATGGCCTCGATGGCGCGGGTCACCACCTCGCCACCCTGCGTGGCCTGCTGGTGAGTCTCGGTGATCGAACGCTGCACGTCGGCAGCGCGCGTGGCGGTTTCCTGTACCCCATCGGTCACCTGGCTCATCGCCGCGGCGGTTTCTTCCAGCGTTGCGGCCTGCTGTGTGTTGCGGCGGGCCAGATCATCCGAAGCGTTGCGGATATCCTCGATCGAGGCCATGACACTGGCCGCGCCCACGCGCACCGTGCCGATTGCCTTGGCCAGCGCCAGCATCGCCTTGTTGAAATTGACGCGCAACGCTTCATAATCCTCGGGGAAGGCCTGCTCGATGCGGTATTCCAGATCCTGCGCCGCCAGCTTGTCCAGCCCCTGCGAAAGCGCACTCACCACATCATGCTGCGCCTTGTCGGCAGCCTGCTTGGCCAGCGCGGTGTCGCGGAACACGGCGGCGGCGGCATACATCTGGGCGATCTCGTCGCCATGCTCGTCGCCGTTGGTTTCCAGATCATAATGGCCCCGGGCCATCCCCTGCATCGTGGCGGTGAGATGTTCGATCGGTGCCACGACATTGCGCGCAACAAACAGCCCCGCCCAGCCCAGAGTCGCCGCGCCCACGACAATTGTCAGCAGCGTGGTGCCAATCGCGATATGCACCGAGGTTTCGGCACTGTCGGCCAGCGCCGAAGCCTCGGCGGACGGGCCTTGCTGGTCGATGATCGTGCGCTGGGCCTGATTGGTCGAATAGAGCCGGTATTGCAGGAAACTGGCCGCCGACACCTGCACGACGCTGACCGCAGCCAGCGCGATCAGGCAAAAGACAAGGCGTTGTTTGATCGAAGCGGCTGCGTTGCGCATGGACAGACCCGATTTTGGCAAAATGACTGGCCCGGAAACAGGCCTCTGGCGCGCAGTCTAGCGCGGGCTTGGCAAAATGCTCGTTACGCGCCACCCGTGCCAATCCCTTAGACAAAACGTAATTTTCGGCTTGCATCGCGCTCCGCACTGGCCAAAGGACTGGGGCCATGTTGAGCCGTCTGCCCCGCCCCCTTGCCGCTGTGTTTGCCCTTGCACTGGTCGCGCTTTCGGCGTGGTGCCTCACCGTCACGCCGCCGCCGATCAAGACCGCCAAGCGCGACAGCCGTGGCGTTCTCAGCTATACCGACGCGCGGCTCTATCACGACATTGCCAGCGAAGTGGCCGCCGGAAAGCCCTATCATCAGGCCGCTGCCGAACTGCACCGCGCGCACCATTACCCTTTGCGCCCCTTTTTCACCATGCGCCCGCCCACCGAGATGGTGATGGCCGCGCATATCGGCTGGAAAGGCATTCAGGCGATCTGTTTCACCCTGCTGGTGGGCGGGATTTTCGGCTGGATGGTCGCTTTCGACGGGCGACTGACATGGCCCGAACGTATCGGCATGGGCGGTGCCGTGGTGGCGGCCGGCACGGTCATTTCGCAGGACTGGCTGCTGGCATTGCAGGAATATCCGGCGGGCCTGTGTATTACCTTGGCGTTGGCGGGGCGCTGGGCATGGCCCAAACAGTGGTGGATCAATGTGCTGGTGCTCGGACTAGGCCTGTTCATCCGCGAGACGGTGCTGCCCTTTGCCTTGCTGGCGCTGGTCTATGCCGCGTGGAACAAGCGCTGGGCCGAGTGTGGCGGCTGGGCATTGCTGCTGGCCGCTTGGGGCGCGTTTATGGCGTGGCATCGCGTGGAAGCTATGGCGCAGTGGCAGCCGCATGATCTCGTCTCGCAGGGCTGGTCACAAGCGCAGGGCTTTTCCGGTTTTCTGAAAGCAGTGATCTATACCAGCCCGCTGCAACGCCTGCCTTTGAGCGTGGCGCTGTTTCTGGCGATGCTGCCGCTGGTCGGCTGGCTGGCCATTGGCGGGCGCGAAGGGCTGTTCGCGGTGGCGGCGGTCTATGGTTTCGCGCTGATGATCGCGCTGTTTTCGCGGGCCGACACATTCTATTGGGGCGGCATCATGCTGCCGTGGTATTTTGTGGGCTATGCCCTGCTGCCGCGCGCGCTGGTCCAGCTTTATGGCGCCTGCCTTGGCCAGCGACGCGCGGAGATTCCGGCGGCTTAACCGGCGGGCGCGATAGGCGTTCGCGTGTTGCCGAGGATTTTCAGCACCGCCGCCCAGACATCGACATTCTGCTGAAGCTGCACCGGATCGATCTTGTCCAGCGTATCGTCGGGCGTGTGGTGCCAGTCGAAATAGCGGGTCAGGTCTTGATTGAGGTCGATCACCGCCAGCTTCTGCTTTTCGGCAATCGGCCCGACATCCGCGCCACCTTCTGCCTCGTTGGGCCCGCGGGTGATGCCGAAACGGGCCAGTTCGCTGGCGATCTTTGCAGCCAGCGGCTCGTTCGCCGCGCCCATTTGCAGGCCTACGCGGAACACGCGGTCTGCGCCGGTGTCGGATTCCATCACCACCGCATGGGGTTCGCCCGCGTGGGCCTGCGCATAGGCACGGCCACCATAGGCGCCCATTTCCTCGGTCCCCGCCCACAGCACGCGGATGGTGCGGGCCAGTTGGCCCTCCTTGCTGGCCTGTAGCGCGGCGGCGGTCACGATGGCGCAGCCCGCCGCATCGTCAATCGCGCCGGTGGCCAGATCCCAGCTGTCGAGGTGGCAGCCCACAAGGATCGGCGGCAGCGAGGGATCGCTGCCCACCAGATCGGCGATGACATTGCCCGATGTCACCTGCCCCGTAAAACGCGGGGTGAGCGTGACTTGCGCGGTGATCGCCTTGCCCTTGCGGGCCAGCAGCGCGATGAGGTCAGCGTCGGGATTGGACACCGCGCCCGATGCCAGCGGGGTCTTGCCCTGCTGCGGCGCCTGACTGACGCCGGTGTGCGGGCTGCGGATATGATCGGTGCCGATCGAGCGGATCAGCAGCGCCGAGGCCCCCTTTTGCGCCGCAATCGAGGGCCCCTGCCGCCGCGCCGCGCCGAACAGGCCATAGCCCGCGCCATCCTGCGTTGCCTTGAAAGCATGGTCGACAAAGGCGATCTTGCCCTTGAGCGCGCCATCCGCCACCGCCTTGAGCGCATCCAGCGTCGGGAAATAGACCAGTTCGCCCGAGACGCCCTCGGGCGGGGTGGCGCCCGAATAGCCCAGCGCCGTCACCGCCAGCTTGTGCGGGATCGGGGCGGAGATGCTCGCCTTTTCCTCGCCACGTTCCCAGCCGGTGATCGGGAATGTTTCGATGCGCGGAGTGGCAAAGCCCAGCGCCTTCAACCTTGCCACGGCCCAATCGCGCGCTGCCGCCTCGCGCGCGGTGCCGCCCAGCCGCTGGCCCACATCGCTGGTAAGATCGGTGACGATGGAGAGCGCATCGCCCGCCGTCATGGTTGCACCCGCAGGTGCGGCATGGACAGGGAGCGCCAGAAGCGCGGCGGAAGCGGCCAGCAGGCAGAGAGTTTTTCGCATGAAGCGCAACCTATCGCCGCAACCCCCGCTTGGCAACCGCGCGGCCAGACTGTAGAGGCAGGCGCAATCCCTTAACGGACACCTCATTTTCGGAGACCCCACGTGGCCGCCCAATACGCCTTCGTCATGAAGAATATGACGAAAACCTTCCCCGGCGCGCAAAAGCCGGTGCTCAGCAACATCAGCCTGCAATTCTATCAGGGCGCCAAGATCGGTATCGTTGGCCCCAACGGCGCGGGTAAGTCGACGCTGATCAAGATCATGGCCGGCATAGACACGGATTTCACCGGCGAGGCATGGGCGGGCGAGAATATCACCGTCGGCTATCTGGAGCAGGAGCCCCAG
>DDES01000183.1 GCA_002336765.1 Novosphingobium sp. UBA1948
CGGACCTGCGGTGATCGTTCGCGCGGGGCTCGCTGGCGACGGCGCGCGCGCGCTGGCGATCTGGCGCGCGGCGGTGGATGCCACGCATGGTTTCCTCAGCGCGCAGGATCGTGTCGAGATCGATGCCATCGTGGCGGGGTTTTTGCCCGCGGTGCCCTTGTGGCTGGCCGTGGACGACGATGACATGCCGCTCGGCTTCATGGTGTTCGACTGCCAGCGGATCGAGGCGCTGTTCGTCGATCCGGCGTGCCACGGGCGCGGGATTGGCAGCCGCCTGATCGCGCATGCGCTGAGGTTGAGCGACGGCCCGGTCCTCGTCGATGCCAACGAGCAGGCGGACAATGCCCTGCCATTCTACCTTGCGCGCGGGTTCACCGTGATCGGGCGTTCACCCCGCGATTCCGATGGTCGCCCCTATCCGATTATCCACCTGCAACATCCCAACGAAGGGCAAGATTCATGATACTGCGTGAACAGCTTGGCAGCGCCCAGGTGCCCGGCGGCGAAGCCTTGACGCTGTACCGCCACGACCGCGATTTCATGATCACGCTGGGCCACAACGAGCTGATGTCCACCCGCAAATGGGGATCAGAGGTTGCGCTGGCCGAAATGGGCATCGCGCGTCAGGCCAGCAAGGCGCCGCATATCCTGATCGGGGGCTATGGCATGGGCTTTACCCTGCGCGCCGCGCTGGCGATCCTGCCCAAGACCGCCAAAGTCACCGTGGTCGAACTGGTGCCCGAGATCATCGCGTGGGCGCGCGGGCCGATGGCGGAGGTCATGGCAGGCTGCCTTGATGATCCGCGCGTGCGTCTGGTGATGGGCGATGTGGGCGAGGTGATCGCTACGGCGCATAACGAGTATGACGCGATCCTGCTCGATGTCGACAACGGGCCTGACGGGCTGGTGCGGGCGGACAATGACGGCATCTATGCCCGCAGTGGTCTGCTGGCCGCGCGCGAGGCGCTCAGCCCCGGCGGGGTGCTGGCGATCTGGTCTGCGGGGCCTGACCCGTCCTTCACGCGGCGGCTTGAACGGGCCAAATTCACCGTGGACGAGGTGAAAGTGGCGGCCCGCAGCAATGGCAAGGGGCCCAAGCATGTGATCTGGTTCGCCAAAAGCGAGGTTTAAAAGCCCCCGTTTAGCCAATCACCCCTTTTAGCCAACAACCGTGGCCGAACCCTCGATCTGCGCCGGAGCGGCCTGTGCCGAACGCTGCGACAGGCGACCATCGACCACCGCGCCCTGTTCGATGGTGATCGTGTCGTAATGAACATCGCCGTGAATGCGGGCGGCGCGCTGCACCACCAGATCGCCCACGGTCAGCGTGCCGCGCACGGTGCCCGCGATACGGGCCGAATCGGCGCGGATCTCGCCATGGATCTCGCTGGCCTCGCCCTGCACCAGCGCGGCGCAGGTGATGTCGCCTTCCACGCGGCCGTCGATATGCAGATCGGCCTGCGCGGTCAGATTGCCTTTCACCGCAAGATCGGCGGCGAGCACGGAGAAGGTCGGGCTGCCCATCGCCTCAGTCGTTCCCCTGCTCGGCTGCACCGCCCGCGAGGCGATGGGAGTCTTGCGCTGAAACATGGGTGATAGCCTCCAGAAACGGACGGGGGTTGATGGGTTGGTCTTTCACGCGCACCTCGAAATGCAGGTGGGGGCCGGTGGAGCGGCCGGTGCTGCCGATGGCGCCGATGGTCTGGCCCGCGATCACGCTCTGGCCCGCGCGGGCGCGGAAGGCGGACATATGGGCATAGCGGGTGATGATACCATTGGCATGGGTCACCTCGATGCAATTGCCATAGCCCGATTTCTGGCCCGCAAACGTCACCACACCCTTGGCGGCGGCATAGATCGGCGCGCCCTTCGGCCCCCGGAAATCAAGGCCGGGGTGGAACGATCCGCGATGGGTGAAAGGATCGGAACGATAGCCAAAGCCCGAGGACAGGAATTCCAGATTGGCCGGCAAGACCTGCGGCAGGCGCATCAGCCCCTGTTCCAGCGCGCTCATCCGCGCGAGGCTGGCGCCAAGGCGGGCAAAGCGCGGGTCAAGCGACCCGTTGCTGCCGGTGAACAGCGGGATCAGCGGGCCACCCTTGGCCACATCACTGTCCAGCGCGGCCACCATCACATCGGGATTGATCCCCAGACGCCGCATCCGCTCGCCGTCGGCCAGCGCGCGGCGGTCGGCATAGCGGGTCAGCGCCTCGACAAAGGCCAACTGGCGCGCTTCCATACGGGCCAGCGTTCCGGCCTCGGGAATGGCGGCGCTGATCTTGGCGACGGTCTTGGCGGCCTCGCTCTCGCTGTTCGAGACGGTTTCGCCCGCGCGGGCATCCTTGGGCAACTCCCCCAGATGCGCGCCCACCATCTTCTCGATGAAATCCTGCCGCTTTTGCAGATCGGCGGCCACACCATCGACATTCCTGCGATAGGCGGCCACGCGGTTTTCGGCGTTTTCCACCTTGGCCTGCCGTTTGAGCAGCGCCTCGGCGTCGGGCGTGCTGATCCATTGCCACAGCGCCATGCCGGTCATCGACAGCAGCCAGAACAGCGCCAGCGCCACCGCGCCCAGCGCCAGGCGGATCTGGAATCGGGCGGAAAGGCGGATGAATCGCACCTGCCCCTGCGACCGCATGAAAAACTCGCGGTCAGGGAACCATTGCGCCAAACGCTCGCGCCAGACGCTGATAGACAGATTGTGCAGCACGACCCTGTAGATAGCCTTATTTAAGCCCCGCGGCCCGTTAGCACCCTGCTCGCTCGCTTGCGAATCCCTTAACCCGCCCTATCCCCGATTCGCGGCCAGCCGAGCGAGTCCTGCGCCGAGGCGAAAATGCCCCGCCGGAACGGATCGGGAATCGCCTGTGCAATAGTTTGCACCGGCCGCGCAGGACTGATTCGCCCAAGCCATGCCCAGCCCATGCTGACAGACCAAACCACATCTGCTAGGGGCGGAAATTATGGCTGACACACAAGTTCTTGACGCCGCGCAGGGCCAAAGGCCCGAAGCGCTGATCGCCGACCTCGCCATCAAGGGCCGCGCCGCACAGGGCGTGCTGGCCCGCATGAGCCATGCCGAAAAGGCAGAGGCATTGCTGGCCGCTGCGCAGGCTTTGCGCGCCGCCGAACCAGCCATTCTGGCCGCCAATGCGCAGGATGTGGCAGCGGGCGAGGCGCGCGGCCTGTCGGGCGCGATGCTTGACCGGCTGCGGCTGGACGCCAAGCGTCTGGCCGGCATTGCCGATGCCGTGGCGCAAGTGGCCAGCCTGCCCGATCCGGTGGGCGAGGTGATTTCCGACGACACGCGCCCTAATGGCCTGAATCTGAAGCGCGTGCGCGTACCCGTCGGGCTGATCGGCATCATTTATGAAAGCCGCCCCAATGTTACGGCGGATGCCGCCGCACTGTGCATCGGTTCGGGCAATGCGGCGCTGCTGCGTGGCGGATCGGAAGCGGTGCTTTCCAACCGCGCGATCCATGCCGCGATGGTGCAGGGGCTGGCCAGCAAGGGCGTGCCCGAAGCCGCCGTGCAACTCATCCCCACGCAGGACCGCGCGGCGGTGGGCGCGATGCTGACCGCGGCGGGGCTGATCGACATGATCGTGCCGCGCGGGGGCAAGAGCCTTGTCCAGCGCGTGCAGGATGATGCGCGCGTGCCGGTGTTGGCGCATCTCGACGGCATTTGCCACACCTATGTCCATGCCGCCGCCGATCCGGCGATGGCGCTCGACATTGCCGTGAACGCCAAGCTGCGCCGCACGGGCATTTGCGGCTCGATGGAAACGCTGCTGCTCGACGCCGGTTTTTCGGGCAGCGTGGCAGTGGTGCAGGCGCTGCTCGACAAGGGCTGCGAAGTACGTGGTGATGCGCGCGCACGCGCCCTCGATCCGCGTATTCTGCCCGCCACGGCGCAGGATTGGGACACCGAATATCTCGACGCGATCCTGACAGTCGGCGTGGTGGACGGACTGGAGGCAGCGGTCGACCATATCGCCCGCCATTCGAGCCACCACACCGACGCCATCATCACCGGCGATGCTGCCGTTGCCGAGGAATTCCTCAACCGCGTGGACAGCGCCATCGTGATGGTCAACGCCTCCACCCAGTTTGCCGATGGCGGCGAATTCGGGCTGGGCGCGGAAATCGGCATTGCCACGGGGCGGTTGCACGCACGCGGGCCGGTGGCGCTGGAAGGCCTCACCACCTACAAATGGCAGGTGCGCGGCACGGGGCAGACGCGGCCCTGAGGGCGCTGTTCAGCATGAACGGCGCCTTAGCCCGCGCGGCGCTTGAGCGTGGCAGGGCGCGGATGCGTCAGCATCCCCGCGCCTTCGCATGACTCGAATCGGCCTGTTAGGGGGCAGTTTCAACCCCGCGCATGGCGGCCATCGCCGCATCAGCCTGTTCGTGCGCGCCGCGCTCGGGCTGGATGAAGTGTGGTGGCTGGTTTCGCCGGGTAATCCTTTAAAGCCACGCGCCGGCATGGCGCCGCTTGCCGCGCGCTTTGCCTCGGCCAAGCGGCAGGCCCGCCGCGCGCCGATCCGCATTACCGCCATCGAGCAGAACCTCGGCACGCGCTATACGGTGGACACGCTGGCCCTGTTGCAACGGCGCTATCCCAAGATCCGCTTCGTGTGGATCATGGGGGCCGACAATCTGGCGCAGTTCCATCAATGGCGGCACTGGCGCGAAATCGCCCGCCTGATGCCTATCGCGGTGGTGGCGCGGCCGGGCTATGATGGCGCAGCGATGCGGGCGCCCGCGATGGGCTTTCTGCGCCGCTATCGCGCGCGCTGCGCGCCGCCGCCCGCGCTCACCCTGCTGCGTTTCGATCCCGATCCGCGTTCGGCCAGCGCCATCCGGCAGGGCGATCCGCAATGGGCCGATCACATCCCCACCCGCGCCCTGCGCGACGGCCTGACCCGCCGCGCCATCACCTGATCCAAAATTTCCGCCCTTGCGGCGCGTTTTATGCTATGGGCGCGCCCAAGGAGTAGACCAGACCACTTATGACCGAGAGTAATCCTATCCCGAGCGCTGCTGTTGAAGCCCCCGCTCATGCCCCCCTTCCCGAAGCCGTTCCCGGCTCGCTCCATGCGCTGATCCTGCAATCGCTCGACGATGATCAGGCGCAAGACATCATCTCGATTCCGCTGGCGGGCAAAAGCTCGATTGCCGACCATATGGTGATCGCCTCGGGCCGCTCCACCCGTCAGGTTGCCGCCATGGCGCAAAAGCTGACCGAACGCGTGAAACACGGCGGTTTCGGCCATTGTCGCGTCGAAGGCCTGCCCGCTGCCGACTGGGTTCTGATCGATGCCGGCGATGTGGTGGTGCACCTGTTCCGCCCCGAAGTGCGCGCCTTCTACAACCTTGAGCGTATGTGGGCGTTCGACGGGCCCTCGGGCGCGGCCTGAGCCTTTTTCGGGGGCGCGCGATGTTGCTCCATATCCTCGCGCGCGGGCGCATCGCGCGCTCGCCCGAGGGCGAATTGCTCGACCGCTATCTCAAGCGAATCACCTGGCCGGTGAAGCATAGCGAGCTACCCGATAAAGGCGGCACGTTGCCCCCGCTGGGCGCCCAGACGCGGCGCGTTTTGCTTGATGAGCGCGGTCGCCAGTTCAGTTCGGAGGAATTTGCCGCGCTGCTTGGCCGCTGGCGCGACGAGGGCGTGCGCGAGGCGCGCTTCGAGATCGGCGCGGCGGACGGGCATGGCGATTCCGCGCGCGACGAGGCCGATGTACTGATCGCCTTTGGCGCAATGACATGGCCGCATCTGATGGCGCGCGCCATGCTGGCCGAACAACTCTATCGGGCGACGGCCATTCTGGCCGGTCATCCCTATCATCGGGCGGGCTAGATGCGGGGCTGGATCCTTCTAGCAAGCCTCGTGCTGGTCAGTGCCGCCAGCGCCCAGATCGTCACCACGGCGGATGATCCCGCCGAGATTCGCCGCGCTCTGACGCAGGCGCAGCTACAGGCCAGCACCGCCCGCCAGCGCGCGGAAAAGCTGGAGGCCAGCGCCTCCTCCACCCGCGCCGCCGCCGACAAGACCGCCGCCGATACCGCCGCCGTGGCCGCCCGCATCCAGCAGGCCGAGGCCGAAATCGCCGCGCAAGAGGCCGCCATCCGCCTGATCGAGCGCCAACGCGCCGATCTGCGCGCCAGACTGGCTGCTAGGCAAAAGCCGCTGGTGGAACTGACCGGTGCGCTCGAACGGCTGTCGCGCCGCCCGCCGGTGACCAGTCTGCTGCGCCCCGGATCGGTGCGCGATACGGTGCATAGCCGCGCCTTGCTCGAGACCATGCTGCCCGAGGTGCAAAAGCGCACCGCCGCGCTGCGCGGCGATCTGGCGCAGGCGCGGCGCCTGCAGGAGCAGACGCGCGCCGCCACTCTCAACCTGAAAGGCGAAATCCGCAATCTCGACAGCCGCCGCCGCCAGTTGGCGCAACTGGAAACCAACCAGCGCCTTGCCGCCCGCGATGCCAATGGCAATGCCGACCGCGAGGCCGAGCGCGCACTGGCACTGGCCGAGAAGGCCCGCGATCTCTCCGGCCTGATCGACGGGCTGGAAGAAGCGGCCGCGCTGCGCGAAAAGCTGGCCGCCCTGCCCGGCCCCGTGATGCGGCCTGATAACGCGCACACCGCTGGCGGAATAGGCGGTGGTGGCATGGCCAGCGCCTCGCCCGAAGCCAGTGTGGCACCCTCGCCATTGCCCGATTTCCTGCTGCCGGTGGCGGGCAGGCTGGTCACCGGCTTTGGCGATGCCTCGAAGGGCACGCCCGCACGCGGGATCACAATACAGGTGCGCGATGGCGCCCAGGTGGTGGCGCCCGCTACCGGTCGCGTGGCCTTTGCCGATTCCTATGCCGGCTATGGCCAGATCGTCATTATCGACCATGCGGGCGGCTTCACCAGTCTGGTCACCGGCCTTGCCCGCGTGACCGTGCGGGTGGGCGACAGTCTGGTGGCGGGATCGCCGCTGGGGAATGCGGGGCGAGGCAAGCCGCTGCTGGGCTTTGAGTTGCGGCGCGGTGGCAAGCCGGTCAATCCGCTGGAGCCTTTGGGGCGTTAAAGCTTTCATAAAGTAGCCAATCGCCTCCGCGATTGGCTACGGCCCCAAACGCTATATGGCAATCCGCGCGCAACCCCGCTAGAACGAAGCCGGAATACACCGAAAGGCCCCCCATGCGTTTACGTTTCGCCGCCCTTGCCCGCTCTGCCCTGTTGCTGGGGGCGGTGGCGATGGTGCCGGTGGGCACGGCGGGTCTGGCGGCGGTGGACGCTTCCGTCTCGCCCAAATTCGCGCGGCTTTTCACCGTCTACCAACTGGTCAAATCGCATTATGTGGACCAGACCGACGACGACAAGCTGGTGAAAGGCGCGATCGACGGCATGTTGGCCAGCCTCGATCCGCATTCGGCCTATCTCGACGGGCCGAACCTTGAACGGCTGCGCACGATGATCGACGGTGGCTATGCGGGGCTGGGCCTGTCGGTGGTGCAGGATGACGGCGCGGTGAAGGTGGTGGCCCCGATGCATGGCAGCCCCGCCGAAAAGGCAGGGGTGAAACCCGGCGACTATATCACCCATCTGGATGGCAAATTCATCGTCGATGGCGATCTGGACGAAGCCGTGGCCAAGATGCGCGGTGAACCAGGCACGCAGATCCGCCTGACCATCTATCGCCCCGGCCGCGATGCGCCGTTTGACCTGACGCTGACCCGCGCAGTCATCACGCTGGAGCCGGTGACCGGCAAGCTCGAAGGCTCGGTGGCGGTGGTGACGGTCAACGAGTTCAGCCATGATGTCGGACGTCTGGTGTTTGACCAGTTGCGCAAGCTGCGCACGGCCTCGGGTGGCAAGATCACCGGCGTGGTACTCGATCTGCGCTCCAACCCCGGCGGCGAGCTGGACGAGGCGGTGGCGCTGTCGGACCTGTTCCTGTCGAGCGGCATTGTCGTGTCGCAGCGTGGGCGGCAAGCGGGCGAGAATATGGTCTATCGCGCCGAAACGATGTTCACCGGCGATGCGGTCAAGAATACGCCGGTGGTGGTGCTGATCGATGCGGGTTCGGCCTCGGCCTCGGAAATCGTGGCAGGCGCCCTGCAGGACCAGCACCGCGCGCTGGTGATGGGCGAGCGCAGCTTTGGCAAGGGCAGCGTGCAGACCATGATCCCGATTGATGCCGAACATGCGGTCAAGCTGACCACCGCGCGCTATTACACGCCTTCGGGCCGCAGCGTGCAGGAAGGCGGCATCGAGCCCGACATCCGCGTGCCGCAAATCTCGGACCCCGACGCGCGCAAACGCAACGAAAACGCCCTGCGCGAGAGCGATCTGCGCCGCCATCTGGTGAACGAGAAGGGCGTGGACGACAAGAAGCTGGAGCAGGACGCCAAGGCCGACCCGCGCTTCAAGATGACACCCGAGGAACTCAAGGCCAAGGGCATCACCGACTTCCAGCTGTGGTATGCGCTGGAAACCCTGCGTCGCACCTCCAGAGGCGGAAAGTAAGATGCGCAACGACACTCTGGCCCGCGTGATCGCGCTGATCGTGCCGCTGGCGTTGGTGGCGGGGGCCTATGGCTTCCAGTATATCGGCGGGCTCTACCCTTGCGAGATGTGCTGGTGGCAGCGCTATGGCCATTTCGCGGGAATCGCCTTCGCGGCGCTGGCTTTCGTCCTGCCTGCCAAGCGGTTGCTGACCGCGCTGGCGGGTCTGGGCATTGCATCCTCGGCGCTGATCGGGGCGTTTCATGCAGGCGTGGAATATGGCTGGTGGAAAGGCTTTACCGAATGCACCAGCGCCATCACCTTCGGCAGCGGGGGTAGCGATCCGCTGGCCGCGATCATGGCCGCGCCGCTGATCCGCTGCGATGTGGTGCAATGGAAGATGTTCGGCATTTCGATGGCGGGCTACAATTTCCTCGTGTCGGGCGCGGCGGCACTGGCGGTGTTTGTTCTGCTGGCCAAGGGGAAGAAAGCGTGAGCACACCTTCCACCACATCTGAAACCATCAAGCGCATGATCCGCGTCGATCAGGCGGGCGAATATGGCGCGGTGCGCATCTATGCGGGCCAACTGGCCGTGATGGGCGAGCGCGGGCCGCATGGCGCCAAGATCCGCGAGATGGAGGCGCAGGAAACCGATCACCGCGCATGGTTCGACAGGCTGGCGAACGAGCGTGGCGCGCGGCCCACTGCCTTGCAGCCCGTGTGGCATGTGGCGGGCTTTGCGCTGGGCGCGGCCACGGCGCTGATCGGGCCGGAAGCGGCGATGGCCTGCACCGCCGCGATCGAGACCGAGATCGACGCGCATTACACCGAGCAGCTCGAGCAATTGGGCGCGGAAGACCCCGAACTGGCCGACACGATCCGCCGCGCCCGCGATGACGAGCGCGAGCATCGCGAGGCCGCGCTGGCCGCAGGGGCCGAGCGCGCACCAGCCTATCCCCTGCTGTCGGGCGCGATCCGCCTCGGGTGCCGTCTGGCCATCCGCCTGTCCGAACGCGTCTGAAGTCTGAATTTGCGGGAGCGCAAGGCGCCACGCCTGCGCTTCAGCCAAGGTTCACCGGACAGGGCGACAAGAGAAACGCCCTTTTATACTGCCCCCTTTTGTCCTGCCGAGGAGTAGTTGCCATGTTTCGCCCCCTGATCCTCGCCACCCTTGCCGGCGCTGCATTCGCCAGCGCCTCGCCCGCCGCCGCACAGGCGCCGAACGAGAAGATCAACATGGTCATCATCTATGGCGATGACAAATGCCCCGAATCCAAGGGCGACGAGATCACCGTCTGCGCGCGCAAGGCCGAGTCGGAGCGCTATCGCATCCCCGCCCCCTTCCGCGATGGGCCCAAGGGTCCGCAGAGCGAGACCTGGAACAACCGTGTCATCGCCTATGAACGCATGAGCGCCAGCGGCACGCAAAGCTGCTCGCCCACGGGAGCCGGTGGCTGGACGGGCTGTTCGGGCCAGTTCATCAAGGATTTCTATGCCGAGAAGAAGGCCAATGCCGACGTCAGCTTCTCCAAGATGATCGGCGAGGAACGCGCCAAGCGTGCCGCGCAGGTCGATTCGACCGCTGCCGAGCAGCAGGCCGAGGTGGAACAGGCTGAAAAGGCCTATATCGAGCGCCGCCAGAAACAGGCCGAAGAAGACGAGGCCAAGGCCAAGGAAGCCGCCGCCAAGAAGGCAGCGCCCGCCGCCCACTAATCCCTCGGCCAGCAAAAAGGGCGCGGAAGGGATGCCTTCCGCGCCCTTTTGTTACGCCGGCCCCTTGTGCCCGGCCGCAGTCCCGCGATCAGATCAGCGCGATATCCGGCGCATCTTCCTGCTTCATGCCCACGACATTATAGCCCGCGTCGACATGGTGGATCTCGCCGGTCACGCCGCTCGACAGGTCGGACAGGAAATAGAGGCCCGAGCCACCCACATCCTCGATCGTCACATTGCGGCGCAGCGGCGAGTTCAGCTCGTTCCACTTGAGAATATAGCGGAAATCGCCGATGCCACTGGCCGCCAGCGTCTTGATCGGCCCCGCCGAAATGGCGTTGACGCGGATGCCTTCCGGCCCGCAATCATTGGCCAGATATTTCACGCTGGTTTCCAGCGCCGCCTTGGCCACGCCCATCACGTTGTAATGCGGCACAACCTTTTCCGCGCCATAATAGCTCAGCGTCAGGATCGAGCCGCCCCTGCTCATCATCGGGCGCGCACGCTGGGTGATCGCCACCAGCGAATAGGCAGAGATGTTCATCGTCATCAGGAAATTGTCGAGGCTGGTGTCATAAAACCGGCCGCGCAGCTCGTTCTTGTCGGAAAAGCCGATGGCGTGAACGATGAAATCGATGGTGGGCCAGCGCGCCTTGAGCGTGTCGAACGCCACATCCAGCGCGGCCATATCGGCCACATCGCATTCGATCAAGAAATCGCTGCCCAGCGAGGCAGCCAGCGGGCGCACGCGCTTTTCCAGCGCTTCACCCTGATAGGAAAAGGCCAGCTCCGCGCCAGCTTCGGCAAGCTTTTTCGCAATGCCCCAGGCCAGCGACTTGTCATTCGCCAGGCCCATGATGAGGCCACGCTTGCCCTGCATCAGTCCGGTCATTCGTATCGTCCCTCAGTTGTATCGGCTCTCATCCGAGCCTCCCGGCCGCGATTATCCGCTTGGCCCAGCCAGTCTCTCTCCTCCGGCGTCACCGCCAGAGCAGCATTCAATTCCGCGCCTGTAACCATCCCTAGCCCAACAAGCCAGAAAAAGAACAGCGCGATCATCACGCCCGCAAGGCTGCCATAGGTCATGTCATACTGGAAGAGCGAGCGCAGCAACACCGGCAGCGCCAGCGACACCAGCCCCCACCACAGCGTGACCAGCGCCGCACCGGGCCATTTGGGATAGGGCGCGCGGCGATACATCGGGGGGGTGAGCGTGAAAAACAGCAGATAGAGCGCGCCAAACAGCACCACCATCGGCAACAGGCTCGACAGGCGCAAATGCCCCGCCCAACTCTCGATGGCCCAGCCACGCAGCAACGCCGGATCGATCCGCACCACTTCCAGCGCCGTGCCGATTGCGACCTGCAAATAGAGCGAGATGAGCAACACCACCACCGCCAGCATCACCATCCCCGTGGCCAACAGGCGATGATGCACCACCTTGCGCCCCGAGAGCGGGGCGCCATAGGCCCGCCGCAGAATATCGCGCAGAGTCTCGATCAGGCTGGACACCGTCCACAGGCCCACCGCCGATCCCGCCCAAAGAAACCAGCCGTGGCGCATCACGATCACATCGCGCCCCACCGGCTCGAGCACAGCGGCCACCTCGCGCGGCATGGTGCCAAGGAAGGCGTGGACCGAGGCGGCCCGCTCGGCCTGCTCGCCGATCACGGAAAAGATGCCGCCCACCACGATAAAGAAGGGAAAAATCGCCAGAATGGCCATATAGGCCAGATTGCCAGCATGGATGAAACCATCGCGCCACACACCGGTCAACACGCGCTGGACCACGTAAAAGCTGCGCCCGTGCCGCATCCGTGCCCGCAAAGCCTCGCCCAGCGGATCGCCGCCCAGAAAGCGCGCGGCACGGCGGCGGCGGGCCTCGGGGCTAAGGTCGTGCAGGGCGATGTTGACGATCAACCGCCCTTCCCCGTCCTGCCCGCCGCTGCCCATGGCGTTCAGCCCAACGTGGCGCGGATATCGCGCGTGTCGCGCCAGCCGTCGAGCCGTTTGGCCAGATCGGCGTCATGCTCGGGCAGGTTGATTTCCAGCCGCACCAACTGGTCGCCGCGCGTGCCGTCCTTGCGGGTGAAGCCCTTGCCCTTGAGTCGCAGCGTGCGGCCCGAGGAACTGCCCGCGGCCACCGTCAGCATCACCGCGCCGTCCACCGTGGGCGCGCGCACCTTGGCGCCGTTCAGCGCCTCGTCCAGCGTGATCGGCAGATCGAGGCGGATGTCGTCGCCATCGCGGCGGAAATGGGGATGCGCGGCCAGCACGATGGTGATGATCGCATCGCCATGCCCGCCCGGCCCCGCCTCGCCCTTGCCGGACAGGCGGATCTGCATTCCGTCCTCCACGCCCTTGGGCAACTTGACCTCGACCGCCTTGCCATCGGCCAGCGTCATGCGCTGCGCCTTGCAGACCGCGGCATCGGGCAGGCTGACCGCCAGACGATAGCCGCGGTTGGCGCCCTTGGGCGGGGGCGCGCCACGGCCAAAGCCGCCACCCATACCGCCAGCACCACGACCGCCGAACAGACCTTCGAAAATATCGCCCAGATCGATGCCTTCGGCGCCCTGCGCCTGCCCGCGCGTGAAATCCTCGGGCCGGAAACCGCGCTGGCTGCCGCCGCCGCCCCCGAAACCACCGCCCATGCCTGCGAATCCGGCGGGATTGCCATCGGCATCGATCTCGCCGCGATCAAACCGCGCGCGCTTGTCCTTGTCGGACAGCAGATCATAGGCCCCCGTCACCTCGCTGAAGCGTTCGGCCGCCTTGGGGTTGTCCTTGTTGTAATCAGGGTGCAATTCCTTGGCCAGCCGGCGATAGGCGGACTTGATGTCCTTTTCGCTTGCGCCGCGCTGAACGCCAAGGGTCGCATAAGGGTCTTTTGCCATGCGCGCATAGCTAGGTGCACCAAAGGGTTGCTGCAAGGGAATTGGCGCAAATAGAAAGGCTGGCGCGAAGGAAAATTCTCCACTAACCGGTGACTTCCCCTCTCACCGGACGCAAAATATGAGTCAGGACACCGACGCCATCACCGGCCAAGACCCCTTCGCGCTGTTTGACGCGTGGTTTGCCGAGGCGCGGAAAAGCGAGCCGAATGATCCCGAAGCGGTCGCCGTGGCCACCGCCACGCCGGATGCCGCGCCTTCGGTGCGCATGGTGTTGATGAAGGATCACGGGGCCGATCTGCTGGGGCCAGAGGGCGGCTTCGTGTTCTACACCAATGCGCAGAGCCGCAAGGGCGGTGAATTGCTGGCCAATGGCCAAGCCGCGATGCTGTTCCACTGGAAAAGCCTGCGCCGCCAGATCCGCATCGAAGGCCGCATCCAACAGGTGCCCGACGCGATGGCCGACGCCTATTTCGCCAGCCGCAGCCGCGATTCGCAGCTGGGCGCCCATGCCAGCGACCAGTCGCGCCCGCTCTCCAGCCGCGCGCATTTTCTGGGCGACATCGCCCGCGTCACCGCGCAACATCTGATCGGCAAGGTGCCCCGCCCGCCCCACTGGACGGGTTTCTGCCTGGTGCCGCACGCCTTTGAATTCTGGATGGACCGTCCCTTCCGCCTGCATGAACGCCGCCGTTTCGAGCGGGCGGAGGCAGGCTGGACCAGCGGGCTGCTCTACCCGTGAGCGAGGCGGCAACACAGGTGCAGGATTCGGGCACGCTCAACCGCAGCGCGGCGATGGCCTCGATTGCGATGGCCAGCCTGCTGGTGGCGCTCAAGGGTTGGGCGGCGTGGTCCACCGGATCGACCGCCATGCTGGGCAGCCTTGCCGATACGCTGCTCGATCTGGTGGCTTCGATGGCGACGCTGGCGGGCGTGTGGGTGGCGCATCAACCTGCCGACGAGAACCACCGCTTTGGCCACGGCAAGGCCGAGGCGCTGGCCGCCATGTTTCAGGTGGTGCTGATCGCGCTGTCCGCCGCCGCGCTGGGGCTGCGCTCCGTGCAGCAATGGCTGACCGGCACCCGCACCGGCGAGGTGGAGAGCGGCATCATCGTGTCGGGCATCGCCATTGCCGGCACGCTGGCCCTGCTGGCGTGGCAGCGCTTTGTGATCGCGCGTACCCGCTCGCTGGCCATTTCCACCGACCATCTGCATTACCAGTCCGATCTGCTGCTCAATCTGGCGGTGATCGCGGCGTTGGCGCTCGATCATTACGCGGGCTTTGCCAAGGCGGACCCCTTGTTCGGCCTTGGCATCGCCCTGTGGCTGGGCTGGGGCGCATGGCGGGCCTCGCAGGAAGCCATCGAGCAATTGATGGACCGCGAATGGGCCGACGAGAAGAAAGAGCGCTTTCTCAAGGTGCTGGCTCGCCACCCCGAATTGCGCGGTGTCCATGATTTGCGTACCCGCACCAGCGGCAACCACGATTTCGTGCAATTCCATGTGTGGGTGGATGCCAATATGACCGTGCGGCAGGCCCATGATGTGATGGACGAGATCGAAGCCAAGATCCATGCCGAGTTTCCGGGCGTGGAAATCCTGATCCATCCCGATCCCGAAGGCCATGTGGATGAAGAAGGCTATGCCGCCAAGGATGAATTGGCGAGTTAAGTTCTCCACTTGTTGGCCTGCGGCAGGGGGAGAGGGCTGGTGCCGAAAGCTCATGCCGGATGGCATGAGCGCACCGAAAAAGCTCCTAGTACCGCTGGTAAAGCTGCACGATATCGCCCAGCCTTTGCACCAGCGCAGGGCGCTTGGCGCTGTCGGTCTTGCCAAGGCGCACGATGGTCAAATGCTGGTCGGGCGAGACAATGACATATTGGCCCAGATGGCCGATCAGGGCAAAGACCGATTTGGGAGCGCGGCCGGGGAAGAGTTCCTCCTCACCGCCCGGTTGCGGCGCGTTGAGCCAGAGTTGTGCGCCATAGCCCGCATTATGCGGAGCGGGGCTGGTCATGAAGCGCACCCAGTCGCTCGGCAGTATCTGCGCGCCCTTCACCGAACCGCCATTGCGCAGGAACTCGCCCAGCTTGGCCCAGTCGCGCGCCGTGGCATGCACCATGCTGCCGCCGACGAACGTGCCCGCCGCGTCGAATTCCGGCACCGCCGAAGCCATGCCCAAAGGCGCGAACAGGCGCGATTGCAGATAATCGCCCACCGCCTGCCGCCTTTGCGCGGGATCCTTGCTCTCGGTCAGCGCATGGGCGGCGATGTCGGCCAGAATGACGCTGGTGGCGGTGGAATATTCCCATTTGCTGCCCGCCACGGCCTCCAGCGGCTGGGCCTCGGCATAGGCGGCCATGTCGTCGCGCCCGTCGAGCGCCAGCATGCGAACCGTATCGGCCTCGCCGGCAGGTTCGGTGCTTTCCACATGATGCAGGCCTGATCGCATCTGGAGCAGGTGGCGCAGCGTGATCTCGCCGCGCGGATCCCCCGGACGGCGCCATGCAGGCACGGGCGCCGGTTCATCCAGCCCTAGTCGCCCGTCAGACACCAGCAGGCCGATCAGCACGCCGGTCACCGTCTTGGACATCGACCAGCCGATGAGGCGCGAATCGCGATTGTAGCCCTCGGCATAACGCTCGGCCACGATGCGGCCATTATGCAGGATGAGCAGCGCGCGCGTCTCGCCCACGGCGGGATCGGTGAAAAGATTGTCCACCGCACGGGCCAGCAGATCACGCGGGGCGCCCGGCCGCTCCATCACCGCCTTCATCGCCGTCTCGCCGAGCGGCGGTTGTTCCACGGGTGCGCCGCAAGACGCCAGAAGAGCCAGCGGCAGCAGGGCCATTGGCAACCACGAAGGCGACAGGCTAAGGGCGGGTTTGAATCGGCGCGCGGTCATCGCGCGCACTCATGCGCAAGGTAACGGGCAATGGCAACCTCGAAGCACAACCGACGCCGCAGCGACCGTTTCCGGCGCGCGATGACCGGCTGGATGGTGATGCCCAACGGTTGGCTGCGCTGGACACTGGCGGCGGGACTGCTGGTGATGCTGGCGCTGGTGGCATGGAAAGGGCCGCGTCTGCGCGCCGATGCCGTCACGGGGGCCTCGTTTGGCGCGCGGGTGGCCTGTTCCTGCCGCTATATCGAGGGGCGGCCGCTGGCCTCGTGCAAGAAGGATTTCGAGCCGGGGATGGAACTGGTGATGCTATCCGAAGACAGCACCGCCAAAAGCGTAACCGCGCGTTTCCCCCTGCTGGCCAGCCAGACCGCCACCTATCAGGCGGGCGCGGGCTGCGTGCTGGAGAAGTGGTAGCTCAGGCCGGTTCGGTTCCCTCAATCCAGCCGCCACCCACCACGCGATCACCCGCATAGAGCACCGCCGCCTGCCCCGGCGCCACGCCATATTCGGGCCGGGCAAAACGAATCATCACCTCGGCACCATCGCCCAACGCCCCTTCCAGCGTTACCGGCACCGGTTTGGCCAACGAGCGTACCTTGGCGGTAAGCTGCCCTTCCGGCAGCGGTCCGATGCGATTCGTCTCGATAATGTGCGCGGCACCCACCGCCAGCATGGCGCGGGGGCCAACCAGCACCTGCGCCTTGGCGGCATCGATCCCGACAACATAGACCGGCTCGGGCAGACCGCCGATCTCCAGCCCCCGTCGCTGGCCCACGGTATAGTGGATCACGCCCTTGTGCTGGCCCAGCACCGCGCCGGTCTGGGCGTGGACGATCTCGCCCGCCGTCTCCGCCTCCGGGCGGATCTTGCGCACCACGCTGGCATAATCGCCCTCGGGCACGAAGCAGATGTCCTGCGAATCGGGCTTGGCCGCCACGCGCAGCCCGTAATGCTCGGCCATTTCGCGCACCGCCGTCTTGGACAAACCACCAAGGGGGAAGCGCAGATAGTCGAACTGGGCCTCGGTGGTGGCATAGAGGAAATAGGACTGGTCGCGCGCCGGATCGAGCGCGCGGTGCAATTCGGGGCCAGCAGCACCCGTTACGCGGCGCACATAATGGCCGGTGGCAAGGCAATCGGCGCCCAGATCGCGCGCCATCTGCAACAGATCGGTGAATTTCGGCCCCATATTGCAGCGGATGCAAGGGATTGGCGTGCGGCCCTGCATATAGTCATCGGCAAAACGCTCGACAACGCTTTCCCGAAAGGATGATTCATGGTCAAATACGTAGTGCGCAATGCCTAGGCGGTCGGCCACGGCGCGGGCGTCGCGGATGTCATCGCCCGCACAGCAGGCCCCCTTGCGCTTCACCGCCTCGCCATGATCGTAAAGCTGGAGCGTGATGCCGATCACCTCGGCACCGGTGGAAGCCGCCAGCGCCGCCACCACCGACGAATCGACTCCGCCCGACATGGCAACGACGATTCTTCGCGATTTTAAAGGCGCGGCAAGTTCAAACAGGCTGTCGGGGTCTGTCCAAGTTAACGCGGGGGGTGTTGGAACGCTCATCCCCGCGCCCATACACCGATGCGCGAAAACCGCCAAATCCTGCAAGTTCTTGCCGGCGGCAAGGCTCCGTGCGGCAACCTATTGCCGGGTTTCGCGCGGTTAAACATGGTCAAGAAGGGGTAAAACCGCCCTTTACCGCGTCTTGACCATGCGTCTGTATAAGCCAGCGCAATGGAACTGCGATTTGATCACGACCAATGGCTCGACGCCTCCCGCGCCACGCCCCGCAAGGGTGCCGAAGCGCAGCGCGCCGACCGGCAGACACTCTGGCACGCTCTGGCCGCAAGGCTGGCTGCCGGTCATGCCTACCAGCGTACGCTGGCCGAAGGGGAAGCCGCATGGCTTTCGCCCGAGGGCAGCTTTGATCCCGCCGCAGCCCAGCACTTGCACCTCTACGCCGCCGCTCCGGCCCGCCGGAGCACAGAAATTTCGTCAACAGGGCCTGCTTACCGCGCCGTTAACCCTGTTGTTTCAGGTGATCGCAAAACCATGTCTGGCATTCCATCCCGTGTTGCCGGCCCGTTCATTCCGGCGATCGAGGGTTAAGTATGATCGAGAACCAGAAAATCCGTCCCGCTATGGTCATCGGTCCGCTCGGCGAGCCGCTGACGCTGGAATCACTTCCGCCGCCCACCACCACGCGTTGGGTCGTGCGTCGCAAGGCCGAGGTGGTGGCAGCCGTCAATGGCGGCCTGCTGACCATCGACGAGGTTTGCGAACGCTACACGCTCACGCTCGAGGAATTTGCCTCGTGGCAACGCGCGGTGGACCGTTCGGGCATGCAGGGCCTGCGCGTGACGCGGATCCAGCACTATCGCGACCTTTATGAGCGGCAGTTGAAATATTGACCGTTTCCTAGGCGATCTCCCGATCGTAGCAAGGCGCGGGCGCAAGGAGGGCAACCTCTTTGTGCCCGCGTTTTTGTGTGCTTTTTGCACCCGTCGCGCCGCAAATAGCGAAAAATGACCCAAAAGGGCGCTTGCGGTGGGTGATATACAAAGGTAATACGCTCCTCGGTCGGTCGTTCGCGTCGACTGCGCGGGAGCGGGCTATGGTCTGCACCGCGCCGGATGCTCTCGCCCTTTTGCGGTGAGCGTCGGCCAAAGGATTTCATGGTGTGACCGAGATGACTTACGACCCCCGACTTGATTCCGACCATGCCTCGCCCTCCGTAGACAGCGAGCAGGGCGATTATGCCATGCAGGAGGCCCCCCCCTTCCCGCGCCGCAAGGCGTTGATCGGCGGCGGTCTTGCTGTGGCGCTGGTGGGCGGCGTGTGGTTTGCCACGCATCGCGGCGATACCGAAGCGCCCAAGGGCAATCAGGCCCCGCTGGTGAGCGTGGTGGTGCCCGGCATCACCAGTATCGTCGGCACGATCAACGCCACCGGCACGCTGGCGGCCAAGCATGACATGCCGATCGGCGTGGTGGGCGATGGCGGCAATGTGGTGCGCGTGCTGGTCAATGCGGGCGACTGGGTGAAAAAGGGCCAGTTGCTGGCGATCATCGACCGACAGGTACAGGCCCAGCAACAGGCCAATTCCGGCGCGCAGGTGAATGTCGCGCAGGCCGATGCGCGCATCGCGCAGGCCAATCTGGATCGCGGATTGAAACTGGTGGCCAATGGCTTCATTTCCAATGCCGATATCGATCGACTCACCGCCGTGCGTGATGCCGCCAATGCCCGCGTGCGCGTGGCGCAGGCGCAATTGGGCGAGATGCGCGCACGTATCCGCCGCCTCAATATTGTCGCGCCCGCCGATGGTCTGGTGCTCGACCGCGCGGTGGAGCCGGGTCAGGTGGTTAGCCCCGGATCGGGCGCGCTGTTCCGCATTGCCGAGGGCGGCCAGATGGAGCTGCGCGCGCGCCTGTCGGAAAGCGATCTGCAGCAGATGGCGGTGGGCCAGCAGGTGAAGGTCACCCCCGTCGGCTCGGACAAGACCTATACCGGCACCGTCTGGCTGCTGTCGCCGATCATCGATCCGGCCACGCGGCAGGGCACGGCGCGCATCGCGCTGGCCTATGCGCCCGACATCCGCCCCGGTGGTTTTGCCGCGGCGGAAATCGCCAGCGGTACCGTTTCGGCGCCGCTGTTGCCCGAATCGGCTTTGCAGGCCGATAATCAGGGCAGCTATGTCTATGTGGTGGGTGCCGACAAAAAGGCCACGCGCCGCCGCGTGAAGATCGCCATGGTGACCGACAAGGGCGTCGCCATCGCACAGGGCCTGACCGGCCATGAGCAAGTGGTGATGCGCGCCGGCGCCTTCCTGTCGGATGGCGAGACCGTCAACCCCCGCTTTGCCCCCAAGAAGTAAGCTGGAAGGCGCACCTCCCCCATGAACTTCCGCAATCTCTCGGCCTGGTCGATCCGCCATCCGGTGGTGCCCATCGTGATCTTCGTGGCGATGATGCTGATGGGCATCATCGCATTCGCGCGGATGGAGGTGCAGGACAATCCCGACATCGAATTCCCGATCGTGATTGCCGCCATCAGCCAGCCGGGTGCCGCGCCCACCGAAATCGAGACGCAGGTGACCCAGCGGATCGAGGCAGCGGTGCGCACGATTTCGGGGGTTCAGTCGATCAGCTCGACCGCCTCGGAAGGCTCGAGCCAGACGATGATCGAGTTCCAGTTGGGCGAGGATATCAACGCCGCCGTTGCCGAGGTGAAGAACGCGGTCGATCAGGCGCGCGGCAATCTGCCCGACGGCATTCTCGAGCCGCAGGTGTTCAAGGTCAATTCCTCGACCGATCCCATCGCCTATTTCGCGGTGTCGGCCGAGGATATGACCATCGAGCAGCTCTCGTGGTTTGTGGATGATTCGGTGGCGCGCCGGTTGCAAGGCGTGGATGGTGTGGCCGAGGTGAAGCGCTCGGGCGGCGTCAACCGCGAGATTCTCGTCACGCTCGATCCCGCGCGGATGCAGGGCTTTGGCGTCACCGCGCCACAGGTAAACGCGGCGCTGCGCGCGCTCAATATCAATGCGGCGGGCGGCAAGGCGGAAATCGGCGGCACGCGGCAATCGGTGCGCGTGCTGGGCAACGCCCAAAACGCCTATGATCTGTCGCAGACCGAAATTCAGGTGGCGGGTCGTGTGGTCAAGCTGGCCGATATTGCCACCGTGCGCGATGCCTGGGGCGAAATCACCGCTGTCGGCAAGGTCAATGGCAAGCCGGTCGTCACCTTCAGCATCGCACGCGCGCGCGGCGCTTCGGACGTTTCCGCCTATGATGGCGTGCTGGCCGAAATCGCCAAGCTGGAAAAGGAGCGCCCCGGCGTCCATTTCACCAAGCTGTTCACTTCGGTGGAATATACCAAGGAACAATATGTCAGCTCGATGGACGCGATGATCGAGGGCGCCGTTCTGGCGGTGATCGTGGTGTTCATCTTCCTGCGCGACTGGCGCGCGACGGCGGTGTCGGCAATTGCCATTCCGCTGTCCGCCATTCCCACCTTCTGGTTCATGAAAGTGTGGTTCGGCTTCACGCTTAACACGATGAGCCTGCTGGCTCTCGGCCTTGTGGCGGGCGTGCTGGTGGACGATGCCATCGTGGAGATCGAGAATATCGTTCGCCATATGCGCATGGGCAAAACCGCCTATCAGGCCTCGATCGACGCAGCGGACGAGATCGGCCTTGCGGTGGTGGCCACCACGGCCTCGATCGCGGCGGTGTTCCTGCCGGTGGGCATGATGCCGGGCGTGGCGGGCGCCTTCTTCAAGAATTTCGGCCTCACCGTGGTGGTTTCGGTGCTGATGTCGCTGGCCGTTGCCCGCATGATTACGCCGATGATCGCCGCCTATTTCCTGAAGGCGCACGGGCATCAGGAACATGGCGGCGGACGCCTGATGGACCTCTATATGAAGGTGCTGCACTGGTCGCTGGATGTCACGGGCGCCAATGCCTTGCGCGCGCGGCTGCGCGCCCAAAAGGGCAAGCTGTCCATGCTTGACCGCATCAAGGCCCGCCTGCGCGACCATCGCATCTGGATGGTGGGCGTGGCGCTGGCCTGCATGGCGCTGACAGTTGTCATGCTGATGACCATGCCCTCCACCTTCTTTCCCGACGAGAACAGCGACACCACGCAGGTCCGCATCGAGATGGTGCCCGGCACCACCTTGGCCCAGACCGAGGCGGTGGCCGATCAGGTCGCCGCAATGCTCCGCCAGCGCCCCGAAGTGGAGCGCGTGATGGAGCGTGCCGGCGAAGGCAATGGCCGCCTGTTCATTGCCCTGCGCAAAGATCGCAAGATTCACACCGCCCAGTTCGAGCGCGAGATGACGCCGGTCATTCAGGCCATCCCCGACGCGCGCATCACCTTCTCCGGCTCGAATGGCCAGGGCTCGTCGACGGGGCGCGGGATGGAAGTCATGCTTTCCAGCTCCGATCCGATCCTGCTGGAGGATACCGCCTCCAAGCTGGTCGAGCAGATGAAGACGCTGCCCGAGATTGTTGCCCCGCGTATCAGTGGCGATTTGCGCCGCCCCGAAGTGGTGATCATCCCGCGCGCCGATCTGGCGGCCAGTCTCGGCATCTCGACCCAGGCGCTCAGTCAGGCAATCCGCGTGGCCACCATCGGCGAGATTGACCAGAACGCCGCCAAATTCTCGCTGTCCGATCGTCAGGTGCCCATCCGTGTGCGCCTGCCCGAGGCGGCGCGGCGCGATCTGTCCAGCATCGCCAACCTGCCCGTGCCCACCGCCAGCGGTGGCTCGGTGCCCCTGAGCCGCGTGGCGGAAATCACCTTCGGCTCCGGCCCCTCCACCATCCAGCGCTACAATCAGGAACGCCGCATCTTCATCGGTGCCGACATGGCTCCCGGCGTGGTGAAGAGCGAGGCGATGGAGAAGGTGAAGGCGCTACCGATCATGAAAAACCTGCCCGCCGGCGTGTCCAACACCCCCTTCGGTCAGGACAAGTGGCAGCAGGAAATGCTTATCAACCTCGCCATTGCCGTGCCTGCGGGCTGGGGCCTGATGTTCGCGGTGCTGGTGCTGCTCTATCACCGCGTGGTCTCGCCGTTGGTGAACATGGGCTCGCTGCTGCTGGCGCCTTTCGGAGGCCTGCTGGCGCTGCTGCTGGTGGACAAGCCGCTGTCGATGCCGGTCTATATCGGTATCCTGATGCTGTTCGGCATTGTGGCGAAAAACTCGATCCTGTTGATCGACTTTGCCATCGAGGAAATGGGGCGCGGCACCGAGAAATTCGCCGCCATCATCGAGGCGGGTCACAAGCGTGCCCAGCCGATCGTGATGACCACGGTGGCAATGACGGCCGGCATGTTGCCAGCGGCGGCCTCGCTGTCGGGCGACGCGGCTTTCCGCGCGCCGATGGGCACGGTCGTGATCGGGGGTCTGGTGGTGTCCACCCTGCTGACACTGCTGATCGTGCCGGCCATTTTCAGTCTGGCCGACGGGTTTGAAAAGCGCATCGGGCCGCGCCTGCGCCGCAAGCTGCTGACCTATGATCCCGCACATGGCCTCGCGGCGCATGGTGTGGCCGGACTCGGCGGCGAACTGGAGGTCGCGCCCGCCGAGTGAGCCGACACCCAGCCCAACGCCCCGCCCTTTGGCGCTGGCCCGCAACGCAGGATGATCGCGCCAGACCGCTGCGCTGGCTGGCGACGGGGCTGTTGGTGGCCATGGCCGCGCTGTTTCTGGTGGCGCGGCATATGGAATGGCCTGCCGTGCGCGCCTTTGCCGAGGCGGCGATGGTGGGCGCGTTGGCCGACTGGTTCGCGGTAACGGCGCTGTTCCGCCACCCCCTCGGCCTGCCCATCCCGCATACCGCGATCATCCCCGCCAACAAGGATCGCATCGCCGACACGATGGCCGGTTTTCTGCGCGCCAATTTCCTGACGACACAGGTGGTGGCAAGGCGTCTCGCGCGGCTCGATCTGGCGGGCGCGCTCGGCGGCTTTCTGGCCGAACCCAAGGCGGCGGGCGAGCCGCGGCTAAGGCAGGGCGCGGCGGCGCTGGTGGGTGACTTCCTCGATTCGCTGCCGGGCGAGCAATTGGGCGCCGCCCTCAAATCAGGCCTGCGCGGCCAGTTGGAGCGAATCGATCTGGCCCCCTTGCTCGGCCAGTTGCTGGAAGCGGCAATTGCCGACGGGCGCCACCGCCCGGTGATCGAGACCATGCTGCGCTGGACCGGCGAGACGTTGGAGGCCAACGAGGATTTGCTGCGCACCATGATCCACGATCGCGCCAACGCGCTGGTCCGCTGGACAGGGCTGGACGAGACGCTGGCCAATGCCATCCTCGACGGGCTCTATCGCCTGCTGGCCGAAACCATCGTGCAGGACGAGCATCCGCTGCGCGCCAAGCTGGAGCAGATGCTGGCCGGCCTTGCGCATGATCTGCGCCACGATCCCGACATGCAGGCCAAGGTGGCACGTATGAAGCGCGAGGTGCTGGCCAATCCGGCGATGGGCGCGTGGATCGACGGCTTGTGGGAACGCGCCCGCGCCGCGCTCTTGCGCAAGGCAGGCGATCCGCAGGCTTTGCTGACAGGCAAGCTGGGGACGGGGCTGGCCGGTTTCGGTCGCGCGTTGCAAACCGATCCGCGACTCAAGCACCATGTGAACCGTTTTGCCCGCCGCACTCTGGCGGGCATCGCGGTGCGGCATGGCGACGGTATCGTGGCGCTGGTGTCCGACACGGTACGCCGCTGGGACGCGGGCACCGTCACCAACCGCATCGAAGGCGCGGTGGGACGAGACCTGCAATTTATCCGCATTAATGGTACTTTGGTAGGCGGGCTGGTAGGGCTTGTCCTCTATGGACTTGAAGCCCTTCTTTGACCAAATTTCAGCAATTTCCGTATAATCGTCAAGGAATGGATCTCAAAGCCATGCCTGACGATTTCGCCTCAGTCCGCGCCACGGCGCAGGCGATGAACTGCGCATGCTTCGGGAAATGCAGCCTTCAGAATGCTTTATACTGCCTCTATCGTCGAACGCTGGATGCAGCCAGCTGCGACGCCAACAGCAATATCCACCGCATCGAGTTGGTCAAACCCTTGGGCGTGGTGCTGGGCTATCAGAAAACACGCATCGGCCAACGCGATTGCGCGGCCTTTGCCGAAACGCTGGCGGCTGGTGATGCGGCCGGCGCTCTGGCGGCATGCCATCGCATGATGGACCGCGCCGGTGTGAAGCATCTGGGAGCCTGACCCCGCGCCGCACCAGGAGCACGACGCGGGGCTATGGCGATCACAGTTTTCCGGTGAGTTCCGGGACAGCGCTGAACAGATCGGCGACGAGGCCGAAGTCAGCGACCTGGAAGATGGGTGCGTCTTCGTCCTTGTTGATGGCGATGATGGTTTTGGAGTCCTTCATGCCGGCAAGGTGCTGGATCGCGCCNNCGTTGGGCACATAGCCCGCGTCCACAGCGGCGCGCGATGCGCCCACCGCCGCGCCCAGCTTGTCGGCCAAAGGCAGGATGGTGGCAGCAAAGGTCTCCGCATCCTTCAAGGCGCGACCGCCCGACACGATGATCTTGGCCGAGGTCAGCTCGGGACGCTCGCTCTTGGCGATCTCGGCGCCCACAAAGCTGGAGAGGCCCGCATCACCCGTGGTGCCCACGGCCTCGATGGCAGCAGCCCCGCCGGTGGCCTCCGCCTTGGCAAAGGCGGTGCCGCGCGCGGTGATCACCAGCTTGGCGTCGCTGCTTTCCACGGTCGCAATCGCGTTACCGGCATAGATCGGGCGGGTGAAAGTCTTGGGGCCTTCCACCGAGAGGATTTCGGAGATCTGCGCCACATCGAGGCTCGCGGCCACGCGCGGGGCGATGTTCTTGCCGGTGGTGGTGGCAGGCGCCACAAAGGCGTCATAACCCGCCATCAGGCCGGTGATCAGCGGCGCCACATTCTCGGCCAGAGCATGGGCATAGGCCGCATCATCGGCCTTGAGCACCTTGGCAACGCCTGCGATCTGCGCCGCTGCCGAGGCCACGCCATCGACGCCGCTACCAGCCACCAGAACATGCACTTCGCCCAGCTTCGCGGCAGCCGTCACCGCCGCAAGCGTCGCATCCTTGAGAGCAACATTGTCGTGCTCGGCCCAAACCAGAACGCTCATGCCACCACTCCCAGTTCCTTGAGTTTGCCAACCAGCGCATCCACATCGGCCAGTTTGATGCCCGCGCTACGCTGCGCCGGTTCGGAGACCTTGAGCACCTTCAAACGCGGGGTCACATCCACGCCATAGTCGGCGGGCGTCTTGGCGGCCAAGGGTTTGCTCTTGGCCTTCATGATGTTGGGCAGGCTGGCATAGCGCGGCTCGTTCAGACGCAGGTCTGTGGTGACAATCGCGGGCAGCGCGAGCTTGACCGTCTCCAGACCGCCGTCCACCTCGCGGGTCACGCTCACAAAGTCACCCTCGACCACCACGGCGCTGGCGAAGGTCCCCTGCGGGCGCCCCGTCAGAGCGGCCAGCATCTGGCCCACCTGGTTGCTGTCATCGTCAATCGCCTGCTTGCCCAGAATGACGAGTTGCGGCGCCTCCTCGGCCACCACGCCCTTGAGGATCTTGGCCACAGCCAGAGGCTCGACCTCATCCTCGGATACCACATGGATCGCACGATCCGCGCCCATCGCCAGCGCGCTGCGCAGTGTCTCGACCGCCTTGGCAGGCCCGACCGACACCACAACCACTTCCGTGGCCACGCCCTTTTCCTTGCACCGCACCGCTTCCTCAACCGCGATCTCGTCAAACGGGTTCATGCTCATCTTGACGTTCGCCAAGTCCACACCCGTCCCATCCGCCTTCACGCGAGGCTTCACATTGTAATCAAGCACGCGCTTGACCGGTACCAGAAGTTTCATCCTCCAAGCTCCTTCCAGACTCCGCCGACGTTGGCAGCCGACGTTGGGGATCGGCTATTTAGTCGATCGGTTAAATTCTCCATGCCGATAGTTGACCTATACGTCAAGCCCCGCAACACCTCTTGGCATTGCGGGGCCCGACAATAGTGGGGGCAAGGCGCAAACCCTACCCCGATTCAAGGAGTGATCAAGCCTTGGCCTTGCTCACCTCGGCCACGATCTTCTGGGCGGCGTCGCCCAGATCGTTGGCGGCCACGATAGGCAGACCCGAATTGTTGAGGATGTCCTTGCCCTTCTCGACGTTGGTGCCTTCCAGACGCACCACCAGCGGAACCGACAGGTTCACTTCCTTGGCCGCGGCCACAATACCGTCGGCGATCACGTCGCACTTCATAATGCCGCCGAAGATGTTNNCGCCACCGCCCACGTCGAGGAAGTTGGCGGGGAACGCGCCATTGAGCTTGATGATGTCCATCGTGGCCATCGCAAGGCCCGCGCCGTTCACCATGCAGCCGATGTTGCCATCCAGCTTGATGTAGGCGAGGTCATACTTCGAAGCCTCGATTTCGGCGGGATCTTCCTCGCTCTCGTCACGCAGGGCGAAAACATCGGGGTGGCGATAGAGCGCGTTCGAATCGAAGCTCATCTTGGTGTCGAGCACCAGCAGCTTGCCGCTCTTGTCTTCCACCAGCGGGTTGATTTCCAGCATCTCGCAATCGAGCGCGAGGAAAGCGTCATACAGCTGCTTGGCCAGCACCTGCGCCTGCTTGTTGGTGTCGCCCTTCAGCTTCAGCGCGAAAGCGATGGCGCGGCCGTGGTGCGGCTGGAAGCCGGTGGCCGGATCGATGGCGATGGTGGTGATCTTCTCGGGCGTGCTGTGGGCCACCTCTTCGATGTCCATGCCACCCTCGGTCGACACGATGAAGGCCACGCGGCTGGTCTTGCGGTCCACCAGCAGCGACAGGTAATATTCAAACGCGATGTCCACACCGTCGGTCACATAGAGACGGTTGACCTGCTTGCCGGCTTCACCGGTCTGGATCGTGACCAGCGTGTTGCCGAGCATTTCCTTGGCGTGCGATTCGACTTCCTCGAGGCTCTTGGCCAGACGGACGCCGCCCTTGCCATCGGGGCCCAGTTCCTTGAACTTGCCCTTGCCACGGCCACCGGCGTGGATCTGCGACTTCACCACATAGAGCGGTCCGGGCAGCAGCTTGGCGCCGGCAACAGCTTCTTCAACGGTGAGGGCAGCGTGACCCGCAGGGATGGCGACGCCGAACTTGGCGAGCAATTCTTTCGCCTGATACTCATGCACGTTCATGGGGAGGCTCCGTTTTGCGAACCTCTCGCAGAGGCTCTTGGCTTGACCTGCCGCCGCCTAAGCATAGGAATGCAAAGATGGAAAGCAGAACATGTGCTAATCATTCTTAATTGCAAACTTTCCTCATTTCACGCCGGAAAACCCCTCGAATACCCCTAGGCGCTGATCGCAAATCAGGGCAGATTATGCTCCTCGTCACATCTGCAAGCCGGAACGCCACCCCCCTTTGCTCGATCGCAATCGTCTTGAATCGCTGATCCGCGCCGCCGGTGCCATTGCGATGGCGCATTGGCCGGGTGCGGGCCATGCGCTCGATGTGTTCGAGAAAGGGCCCAACAACCCCGTTTCCGCAGGCGATCTGGCGGTGGACGCTTTCCTGCGCGAGGAGCTGGGCAAATTGCTGCCCGCCGCCGGATGGTTGTCGGAAGAAACGGCCGACCGGCCCGAACAGCGCAAGGGCGATCTCATCTGGCTGGTGGACCCGATCGACGGCACCCGCGATTTTATCCACGGGCGCTGCGGCTGGGCCATATCGGTGGCACTGGTCAGTTGCGGGCGGCCCTTGCTCGCGATGATGGACGCGCCTGCGCGCGGCGAGTTCTGGAAGGCCGAGGCAGGACGCGGCAGCTTCCGCAATGGCCGGCGCCTTGCCACTTCGACACGGACGGACCTATCGGGCGCGCGGGTTCCGGCGCGCCATTTGCCGCCCGAGGACAGCGATCTGGTGATGGTGGACCAGCCCAATTCCATCGCCCTGCGCATGGCGATGGTGGCCGCGGGCGAGGCCGATCTGCTGGCAACGCTGCGCTGGGGCTATGAGTGGGATATCGCCGCCGCCGCGCTGATCGCCCGCGAGGCCGGAGCGGCGGTCAGCGATGCCTTTGGCGAAAAGCTCAATTACAACAAGCACGACCCGCGTGCTTTCGGCATTCTGTGCTGCGCCCCCGCGATCCACACAGCCGCTGTGGAGCGACTGGCGGATCGCGCAAGGCGTCTGGCTTAATTCCCGCCCTGCTGGCTGCGTGCAGCCTGCACCATTTCCTGCGTGATCGGCACGATCTTGATTTCCACGCGGCGGTTCTTGGCGCGTCCTTCTGCCGTGGCATTGTCGGCCACCGGCATGGTCGGGCCAAAGCCCTGCGTGCGGATGCGGCCCGCGGCCACATTATGCGTCGACAGGTAATCCGCCACAGTGCGCGCGCGGTTTTCCGACAGGCTCTGGTTCAGCGCGAGGCTGCCGGTCGAATCGGTGTGGCCATAGACATCGATCAGACTGTCGGGATAGTCGGACAGGCTCTTGGCCACCTTGTCCAGCGTCGGGCGGAACTGCGGCTGGAGGATGTAGGAGCCGGTGTCAAAGGTCACGCCATCGGGCAGGCTGACCAGAATGGCCGAACCATTGTCGGTCGGGCGCACTTCAACACCGGTGCCCGCCGTAGCGGTCTTCAAGGTCTTGATCTGCTCGTCCATCTTCGAGCCGACCACGCCGCCCGCGATGCCGCCAATGCCGGCGCCCACGATGCGCCCGGTCTTGCCGCCGATCAGATCGCCCAGCA